>JAGBOW010000086.1 GCA_017633675.1 bacterium
AAATCAGGAATTGAAGAATTTATTACCGTCATACGGACAAGAGAGTATAATTCAGCCGAAAGACGGTGAACTGGGTATAGATTTGGGAGCGGCAAGAGTTCACGTATTTGAAATAAATACTCCGAAAATAGAAAACTATTCAAGAAAAATCTATAAACAAAATATATAAAATGGCACATTAAATAAACAAAAATAAAGAAGATGTTGAACATCTTCTTTTAAGTTGATTTGAAATAATTTTTGTTTTAAAATATTTTAGCGAGGTATAAATATGCTCCAGGAATTTATCAGTTCAAAAATACACAGAGCCACAGTAACAGATGCTAATCTGAATTATGTCGGTTCAATTACTATAGATGAAACATTATTAAAGGTTTCCAAAATAAAAGAGTGGCAAAAGGTTGATATTCTTGATATTGATAACGGTGAAAGATTTCATACATACGTTATAAAAGGGGAAGCTGATTCCGGCAAAATTTGCCTCAACGGTGCTGCCGCAAGAAAAGTTCAGCCCGGAGATAAAGTTATTATAATAGCCTACGGCTTATACAACCCCGAAGAAATGGACGGTTACAAACCTAATATTGTAATTGTTGATGAATATAATAAAGTAATTAAAAATTAAAAAAGAGCCAAACGGCTCTTTTTTAATTTTTTAAGCTTCTTGCGTATGTTCTTTCTGTTTATTAATAAGGTCCTGAAGTTTTTCTTTTATTTCTTCACCTTTTTTCTGCATATCGGCAACAACGTCATCTGCTTTGGATTGAATTTGTTTTACTGTTTCATCTGCTCTTTTGAGAGCATCTTGTGCACCGTCTTTTAACATTGCACGGGTTTCTTCACCTGATTTTGGTGCTAAAAGTATACCTGCTACGGCACCTATTGCACCGCCTACCAAAAAACCCGCTAAAAATTTACCTGCTGACATAATATTTCTCCTTTTCGTTTTCATTATAACACTTTGCAACAATTTTTCATTGTGCAAAACGACTATTTTTTAAATAATTTATAAGCTGTTACAAATCCGTTTAACAAACCGCCAAATATAGAACCGGAAATGCTTTTTGTCTTTTCAACGATTTTTCCTATTGCGGATTTGAAATCACCGACACCTTTATCGGTACTTTTAATTATATCGTTGATTGATGTCAATGTTTCATTTATTCCGTTTAATGTAGGTTTAAGCTCCGTATTAACAATCACCAGAGTTTCTTTCAATGATTTTTTTAAATCCGAAATATCAATTAAGAGCTTAACCAAAAAACCGCCTACTACCAGAATTACAATGCCCGTTGCCCAAGCAAGAAATGTTAAACCGTTATTTAATGCAATTTGTGAAAGTTCCATAATAATCCTTTTTAATAGTTATTGTACTCATCATCTGTTTCTTCAAGTTCTTTCGCTTTAAGAAGCTTTTTTGATTTTATCATGTTATTAAATTTTCTTAATTGCCTTTCCAGCTTATATTTCATTAAATCAATGCTTTCTAAAGCCTGTTTTTTTGCATCTTTTATTGCCGGTGAATGTTTTTCATAAAGTTCGCATGCTGCATCTTTTAATTTTTTTCTGGATTCTTCACCTGACTGAGGTGCAAAAAGAACACCTGCAACAATTCCTGAAACCACACCGGCTATCAAACCGAGTCCTAACATTAATGATTTATTTTTACTCATAAAATAACCTCGCCTTTCGGATTTATTCTAACATATTTTTTCTCAGATTACAAGTTAAACCGCCAAATCCACTGCAATATCACGAATTGCGCCAACAAGATTGCCGATTTTTCTTATTTTTATTTTTTTTAATTTAAATAAAAACAATCCTGCATATATTGCAAAAGTTATCAGTGTCTTGGTAATAAATTTTGATTTTTGTATCCGTATAAATTCGATACTCTTTTTTACCTTGTTTGTGAGAGTTGTCGTTACGCAACGTACATACTGCATACAGGTTTCGGCAAGCGGATTAAACACTCTTACACAGGCATTTAAATCGCAAATTTTTCTGTCAACCTTAATAATCCACGAAATTACATGATATGCGATAATCAACTCAGCTATAAAAACTATTGCAATTAACATATACATATTTTTGTATTATACTAAAAATCAGCAGGGAGAAAATACGTCTAAAGGACTAGATTTATGAAATTCAGATTTTATATAGCTTTAATATTTGCAAAGCTTGCACATTTTGGGATAAAAATTTTGGGTAAATCATCAGGAACTTCTTTTTCGGGAATGATTGCCCTAAAAATTTGCCCGAAATTTTTGAAACATTGTTCAAAATACATAAAAAAAGATATTGTAACGGTTACGGGAACTAACGGGAAATCAACAACTTCCGGAATTATTGCACATATTTTGGAAACAGCTCACCAAAAAGTTATCCATAACCTTGAGGGTGCAAATATGTTAACCGGTATTGCAAATGTCTTTGCGCTGACTATTCATCCTTTTGCAAAATATGATTACGGAGTTTTGGAGTCTGATGAGGCTTATTTGACAAAACTTTACGATTATGTGAATGCGGATTGGCTTGTTGTTACAAACCTTTTCAGAGATCAATTGGACAGATACGGTGAATTAAATTCAACAGCAGGTTTTATTAAAGATGCGATTTCAAAAAATCCGAATTTAAAACTTATTTTGAATGCTGACGATCCGATTGTGGCGACGTTTGCGGCAGCTAAGCAGCCAGGCAGCCAGGCAGCTAAGTTAGATAATGGTGAAACTTCACAGGCTCAGCAATCCGATACGGACTTATTGCCATATCGCCCTATCACCTTATCGCCCTCAATCTATTACGGTTTTGAAAATGTAGAATACGACACTTCATATCAGCATAAATCAAATGCACCTTCAGAAGTTTTTAATTGCTCCTGCGGACAGCCATTAGAATATTCAAAACAATTTTTTGCGCAGGAAGGACATTATTTTTGCCCAAATTGCGGTTACAAACGTCCTGATTGCGATTATCCGGCATCAGTTAAGGTTTTTAACGATTATTCGATAATTACACTTGATATAAAAGGGGTAAAATTTGAATTTCGAGTAAATCTGACGGGGCTTTATAACGCTTATAATGCACTTGCAGGGATTGCTTTCGGGTTTGAAAACGGTTTAAACCAAGAAGAAATCCAAAAAGCACTTGACAGTTACAAATCAATTTTCGGAAGGACGGAAACCAGAATTATCAACGGAAACCCTGTTCTTATTCAATTAATAAAAAATCCTACGGGGGCAAGCGAAGTTTTGAAAACCGTTGATTTAAATTCCAATATAGTGATTGCAATAAATGACAATTACGCAGACGGACGGGATATTTCGTGGCTTTGGGACAGCGATTTTGAACAGTTGAAAAATGCGCAGAAACTTGTTATAACATCAGGTACAAGGGCGAATGACATGGCGACAAGACTTAAATATGCAGGGATTTCGCAGGAAAAAATTCTTGTGGAACCGAATATAAAACGTGCAATTGATATTGCATCAAAAAACGGAAAAACAACAATACTGCCTTCGTATACGGTGTTGTTGGGGATAAAGGAGTGAGTTGTGAGTAGTGAGTGGTGAATGGTTCTTATCGGTTTGCTTCGCAAACAAAATTAAATATATTTCGAGCGTAGCGAGCTTAAAGGACTTCTCACCTTTCACTTCTCACTTCTCACCTGAATAAGAAAGGACACAATCACATGCTACTGGGCGTAAACATAGATCATATAGCGACATTAAGAAATGCAAGAGGCGGAATTGAGCCGAGTGTTATTAAAGGTGCTGAAATCGCAGAAGAAAACGGAGCAACATCAATTACGACACACTTGAGAGAGGACAGACGACATATTAAAGATGAAGACGTTTATACTCTCATAAACACTTTAAAAACAAAATTAAACCTTGAAATGGCAATGGCAGATGATATTAGAGAAATTGCACTTGAAATCAAACCGCATTCAATCTGCCTTGTACCCGAAAAAAGACAGGAAGTTACGACAGAGGGCGGACTTGATGTTGCGGGGCAGTTGGAAAAGGTTACGGAATTTATAAAACCGATTTTAGATGCAGGGATTATCGTAAGTTTGTTTATTGACCCTGATGAAGAACAGGTCAGAGCTTCAGCAAAAACGGGCGCACAGTTTATTGAAATGCATACAGGTGCTTATGCAGAATGTTTCGGGTACAAAGAGGAAGAAGATGAGTTTCAGAAACTTAAAAAATCTGCTGAATTGGCGCAAAATTTAGGGTTAAAAGTAAATGCGGGGCACGGTTTGAACTATGAAAACGTCCACAGAATGCATGAAATAGATGGGCTTTACGAACTCAATATCGGACACAGCATAATTTCGAGGGCGGTGTTTACGGGGTTGGCGGAAGCTGTCGGGAAGATGGCGGAAATGATAAAGTGAGTAGTGAATGGTGAGTTGTGAGTGGTTCTTTAAGTTCACTACTCTCGAAAATTAAATATTTTTGTTTGCGAAGCAAACCGATAAGAACCATTCACTACTCACCACTCACCATTCACTTAAGAAAGGATTTTTATGAAATCAGAACAAGAAATAATTGAAGAAATGCAACAGGTTGTTGAACAGATGCGCCTTGACGATATCGAAGATAATCCAGACAGTGAAATCGAAACATTTGAGTGTGATTGTTGCGGAGAAACCAAACCTCTTGCGGGTTCTATCGAATACGAGGGTTACAGATTATGTAACGATTGTGTGTTAATCGCTGAAACAAGCTTTGCATTGGGGAAAATAAAATCCGTAACCGAACTTATTGATGCAATTGAAGATAAAAATCTAGAAAAGTTAGTAAATTACATAAAAACCGAAGAAAGAAAATTGAATAATTGACAATATAAAATATTATGATTTTAAATCAATAATATTTTC
>JAGBOW010000087.1 GCA_017633675.1 bacterium
AATCCTGAATTCTTACTTTTAGATGAACCTTCTGTCGGGGTTGACCCGATTTCCAGAAGGGATTTGATGAAAATGGTTCGTGAAATGATAAGTCCTAAAACAACGGTTTTGTGGTCAACAGCTTATTTAGATGAGGCTCACAGCTTTGATACGGCGGTTGTCATAGATAAAGGTAAAGTTATTTATGAAGGAAACCCTCACGACCTTGCACATACACCACAAGAGTTTGAAAATAAAGTTATTGACTTAATGGGCGGGTATAACAAGGAGGAATCTTTAATTGCGCAAAATTATAACTATATAGCACCTGATGTTGAATTAACCGTTGAAGCTGATAATTTAGAAAAAAAATACGGAAACTTTTATGCGGTTAAAAATAATACTTTCAAAATTAAAAAAGGTGAAATATTTGGGCTTTTAGGTCCAAACGGAGCAGGGAAATCAACTTCATTTAAAATGATGTGCGGGCTTGCCCGCCCGACTTCAGGTACGGCAAGAATAATGGGGATAGATATTAAAAAGCAGCCGGAAAAAGCCAGAGCAAATTTAGGGTATATGGCACAAAAATTTTCGTTATACGGGAGTTTAACCGTTCGCGAAAACTTAGACTTTTTCGCTCTTGCCTATGGAATCAGCATATTAAAAAAAGAAGAAAAGGTTAATGAAGTTATTGACGTTTTCGGTTTAAAAGAATATGAAAACTCAAAAGCCGAAGAATTACCTCTGGGCTTAAAACAAAGGCTTTCAATGGCAGCAGCGTTAATTCATAACCCTCCTGTTTTGTTTTTAGATGAACCCACGTCAGGTGTTGATGTTTTGACAAGACGTGATTTTTGGAATCATATAACATCTTTGGCTAAAAAAGGCGTAACAATAATGGTTACAACGCATTTTATGGATGAGGCTGAATACTGCGACAGGATTTCTCTTTTCTATAAAGGTGAAACTATTGCTGTCGGAACACCAACAGAGCTTAAACAACAAGCAGGTGCAAACGATATGGAAACAGCATTTATAAACTTAATTAAGGAGAGCGAAAAATGAAAATACTTTTAGCCTTAATTAAAAAAGAAATAAAACAGATATTGAGAGATCCGTCAAGTATTGTTATCGCTTTTATTCTGCCAATTATATCAATTACGATTTATATGTACGGGATAAATCTCGATTCCGTAAAAATTACAATGGGAATTAAAAATGACGATAATTCACCTGAAGTTGCAACATTAGTCAAATCTTTCGGTCATAGCAAGTACATCAATTCAATAAATTACGATAATATGGAAGATATTAAATCTGCTGTTTTAAGTTCTAAAATTAAAGGGGCGGTTATTATTCCAAATGATTTTTCATCGAAACTTTCAAGAGGCCACGGGGTAAATGACAGAGCAGATTTACTTGTTATAACAGATGGTAGTGAAGTTAATACTGCAAACTATGTTCAGAGTTATGCGCTTGCTATTTCAAATCAATGGCTTGCTACAAGTAAATACAAAAGGAATTTATCAAAACCTCTAATTAATATCAATAGCAGAACGTGGTATAATCCGGATTTAAACTCACATTATTTTATAGTCCCGGGTTCAATTGCAATTACTATGACTTTAATCGGAATATTGCTTACTTCTCTCGTTATTGCCCGTGAATGGGAAAGAGGAACAATGGAAGCATTATTAAGTACAAAGGTCAGAGCAATTCATATTGTGCTTGGCAAATACATTCCGTATTTTATTTTGGGAATGTTATCGACAGCATTTAATATGTTCCTTTGCGTTTGTATTTTTCGAGTGCCGTTCAGGGGCAGTTATTTTATGTTCTTCTTAATTAGCGGAATTTTTCTGTTTACATCACTCGGTATTGGATTAATGATTTCAACTGCATTAAAAAATCAATTTATGGCGAGTATGGTTTCAATAAGTGTAGGGTTTATGCCTGCCCTTATGTTATCAGGGTTACTGTTTCCGATTAATTCAATGCCTGTGTTTTTCCAGTACTTAACTATGATAATTCCGCCAAGATACTATATTTCATTTATTGAAAGTGAATTTATGGCAGGCGGGGTAAATGAAATAAGGTTAGCGAATGCTTTTTATTTAACTGTATTGGGTTTGCTTCTATTTGCAGGAGTTTATAAGAAAACACAAATGAGGTTATCTAATGATTAGAGATTTTTTACGCAGAGTTGCGGCACTTATAAGAAAAGAATTCAGAACCATATGGAATGATCCGAAATCTCGTGCCATTATTATTGCAATGCCGTTAATGCAGCTTTTGGTGTTTTCAAATGCAGTAACAATGGAAGTTAAAAACATTGATACAGTTGTTTTAGATCGATCTCAAAGTGTTGAAAGCAGAGAATTACTTTCAAGATTTGAAAATTCATCAAGATTTAGAAAATTCTATTATGTAGATAATGAAAAAGAATTTCAGGAAAAACTTGATACCCAAAAAGCTCAACTCGGAATAAATATTCCGAATAATTTTGCAAGGGGGATAAAATCTAAAACAGGAGTAAATGTTCAGGTAATATCCGATGGCAGACAAACAAATTCAGCCGCAATAGGAGCAGGATATGCATCGCAAATAATAAATTTGTATAATGCAGAACTTACAGGCAACAAGAGCTCCGGATTGGATATCACCGTAAGAAACTGGTTTAATCCTAATCTTGAGTACAAATGGTATATTTTGACAATTATTGTTGCAATGCTTTCACTTGTAACGACATTGATTCTAACATCTTTATCGATTGCAAGAGAAAGAGAACTCGGCACATTTGATCAGCTTATTGTCAGCCCTCTTTCATCATTTGAAATATTACTTGGCAAATCAATTCCGCCTTTAGTAATCGCGATGGCTCTAACAATGGTTATGGTTGGAATCGTCATTGTATTTTTCCATGTACCATTTGTGGGTTCTATAGTTTTATTTTTTATTTCAATATTGATATCACTTTTAGCGATAGTTGGTGTCGGACTTTATATTTCATCAATTTGTAATACGCAGCAGCAGGCAATTTTATCTGTTATGACATTTATGATGCCTGCGGTTTTGTTGTCAGGGTTTATTTCCCCTATTGAAGATATGCCGCTTTGTTTGCAGTATTTAACATACTTAAATCCTGTAAGGTTCTTTATGGTTCTATCACGCGGAATAATATTAAAAGGTATGGGAATAGGCGATGTAATTGTAAACATAATTCCGCTACTTATAATAGCTTTGATAACTCTGACCCTTGCAAGCAGACCTTTTAAAAGAAAACTGGGATAAATAGTACCACATAACAATACAAAAAAGTATCAGTTAGTTTGAGAATGAATTATCAGACGATTTGAGAATTTGTATCAGACAATTTTAAAATTCTTCCACCAAAAGTTAAAAAGTTTGAGAATATTCTCAAACTTCCGGGGGTACTTTTCTCAATCTCTCTGATAATCTACACATTTATACCATTAAAACCCAAAAACCCAGAGAGTATCATGAGTATCTATATACACAAACTCTTAAAACTGCCTAGGTTGGACCCGAACCTGTTGAGTCTTAAAACGCTTGCTATGTCACTATTCAGAGTAACTCTATTTAGCAAAAAATCAAGTCAATATGGTAATAATACCGAGTGTTTTAGACACATTTCGTATCAATTGCTAAAAATGAACA
>JAGBOW010000088.1 GCA_017633675.1 bacterium
AATAATTCTTCCGGCAATTTCTTCTTTTTGATCACCTTCGCAATCGTCCATCAGAGTTTCTATGAAACCGCCTTTATCATCTGCATTGTCACTTAATTTTGCATAAGATTTATCCCATGCTTCGAATAATTCGACAATGTGGTCTTCATCAACTCCGACTTCCAAAACAGGTTTTAAACCGTTTCCGTCATCATCATAATTTGTTCCCGGACCTGATATTGCAGAATGAATGCGTCTGCAAATATCGTTCATATTTTTTACTTTTTGATCATGTTCGGCAACTGTTGTATTGTTGTTACCGGTGTTACCGCTATTACCGTTATGATTTACACCGCCGTTGCCGTCCGTATCATCATCACTGTTATCGTTTTCTTTTGATTCTCTTACTTCATCTATGATTTCTTTGATTACTTCCGAAATTGATTTTTGAAGTTCGGTCAATTCTCCGCTTAATGCTTGTAATTCTTCTAATGAAGCCTGATTCTGAATAGCTTCGTCAATTCTTTCTTTCAATTCTTGAACTTCTTCAAGTTTAGCTTCTAATCTTTCTTTTTGTTTATCAGAAAGTTGATCGTTATTAATTAAGTTTGTTAATTGAGATGCTAAAGCCCCTAATGCTCTTGCCATATTCTGAACCAATGAATTGATACGATTTGTCATAGCTCTTTGGTAACCGAATTGGCAGGCTTGTTGAATACCTAATTGAGTTAAGAACGGATCAGTCATTGCTGTATTTCTGCTCATTTGAGGGCAGCCTAAAGTAAACAACATCGGATCCCATTGGCTGATATGATCAGGATTGGTTATATCCTGAGCCAAATTTCTTTCCAAAGGAGTCATCATAGGTTTGTTATACCGAACGTATTGAGTTGACAAGCCGAAGTTTCTTGTTGTTCCGTCAGGCAACATTTGATGAGCATAAACATTAACCGGAAATTTTGTTACAGTATAACCAGGTACGATTATATCATTTCTTACTCCAGCATTTAACATCCCTTTAAATCTCCTTGAAATTTTTTCCCCGTACTTTAATAAAGTATTTTTATTTAAGAAAATTGCTTATACGGTTAATTTTTTATGATTATTTACTGCCCAAAAACAGTAATAATCTGTATTTATGCCAAGTTAATATTTCTTAATATTTGCTTTGTGTTTTGTTTTGCTATTATTGATTTCTGCTTTTTTGCGAATATAATTAATCAAAAAGGGGAGTGTGTCATGAAAAAACCGAATATAGCAATTTTGGGCGCAACAGGTGTTGTCGGCAGAGAAATTACAAAAATAGTTGATGAATTAAAAATTGATTTTAATGAAATAAAGTTTTTATCTAGTGCAAAATCTGCAGGAACAAAACTTGAATTTCAGGGAAAAACATACATTGTCGAAGAAGCAAAACCCGAAAGTTTTGACGGTGTAAATATAGTTTTGGCATCGGCAGGAGCTTCGACATCAAAAATCTTTGCACCCGAAATAGTTAAAAGAGGCGGTGTTTTGATTGACAATTCTTCCGCTTTCAGAATGGAAAAAGACGTTCCGCTTGTAATTGCATACGTTAATGATGAGGATTTAAAAAATCATAAAGGAATAATCGCCAACCCCAACTGCTCAACTTCTCAGTTGATGCTTGTATTAAAGCCCCTGATTGAAAAAGTTCCTATGAAAAGACTTATTGTGTCTACCTATCAGGCTGTTTCGGGAGCGGGATTAAACGCAATCAATGAATTAACCGCAAACACAAAAGCGACGTTAAATAACGAAGAATTTGAAAACAAATGTTTCAAAAAACCGATTTCGTTCAACGTTATTCCGCAAATTGATGTATTCTGCGATAACGGTTACACAAAAGAAGAAATGAAAGTCGTAAACGAAACGAAAAAAATTCTTCATTTATCAGAAGATTTGCCTATATCCTGCACTGCGGCAAGAGTTCCTGTTTATAACGGACACTCCGAAGCTGTTGATATCGAATTTGAGGACGAAATGACACCTGATATGGCAAGAGAAATTTTGAAAAGTTCGTTCGGAGTTGAAGTTATCGACAATCCCGATAACTTCGAATATCCGACAACACGTGATGCGTCAGGTGTAAACCCTGTATTTGTCGGCAGAATAAGAAAAAATCTGGCATTCAAAAACGGTATAACTCTTTGGTGTGTTGCGGATAATTTAAGAATCGGTGCAGCTTTAAATACCGTCAGAATTTGTCAAAAAGTTATTGAAATGGAGTTGTTTTAATGATTATCAAAAAACTTACAATTACCCCTGTAAATAACCATTGTCAAAAAGAAATGCACAGAAATCTTGATACTTATACAGCAAAAAGGCTGATTAAAGGCCGTTTATATAACGCAAACGGTTATGACACAAAAATCCCCAAAAGGGTATTAATAAAGGCTATCGGTAAAGATTTGCAAAGAAGGTTTAATATTAATCCGGAAACATTGGTTTTACCGCCGCAGAGATTTGTTTATGATATGTAAGGAAAGTTATGGAATTAAAAATTTTTAAGAATAGTGAGAGCAGGATTTTTTATACATTTTTGGCTGTTCATTTTATTGTTTGGACTGCTTTGGGGCTTGTAAGAACGGTTTTGCCGACAGATGCGTTGGAAGGGATTTACTGGGGTTCATTGGCAGATTTCGGAACGCCGAAACATCCTCCGTTTTTCGGCTGGCTTGCGTATTGGGTTTATAACATATTTAAAAGTGATTTGAGCATATATTTTGTAAGCCAATTATTTATTATGTTCGGATTTATATACATTTACAGGCTCGGAAAATTCTTTCTTGACGAAACGAAATCCATGCTCGGGGTAATAATCCTTGAAGGTTGTTGGTGTTACAGTTATATTACATGTTATTACGGTTTCAACCCTGACGTAATTCTCTTGTGCTTTTTGCCGATGATTGCGTATTATTTTTACAAATGTATGTATTTCGGGAAAATTTCGGATTGGATAAAACTCGGATTACTTATGGGTGTTGCGTTTTTAAATAAATATCAAACCGCATTTATGGTTGTTCCAATGTTTATTTGGGCATTGATGTATAAAAGAGAAACTTTTAAAAATAAATTCTTTTATATAGCCGTAATTATTGCTTTATTAATATTTTTACCGCATATTTTATGGCTGATTAAGTATGATTTTTTCCCGTTTATGTATTTTGAGGGAGAATTGACTGCAAACAGCTGGCTAAATCATATAACAGCACCTTTGATGTTTTTTGTGATGCAGTTGGGATTGATTGCGGGAACTTTGCTGATTTTCTTTATAACAAAACTGAAATACAAATTGCAGATTGATTTTTCGGGGAAAGACAAAAAAGATTTCTGGTTCATAATGCTTTTGGGATATGTTCCTTTAATAATCCATCTGTTAATGGGACTTGTAAACGGCGGACACATGAGAGCAAGATGGGGTTATGAATTTTGGTTTATGCTAGGAATAACACTTTTCTATTTTGTGAAAGACAAGATTACAAAAGACCGATTTATATTTGTAACAAAGTGTGCATATATAGTAATGTTTATAATTTTTCTTGCGCTGGGAACTTTATTGTCCGTTGAAAAGAATTACAGAAGCAGATATCCCGTTCCTGTAGTATTCAATGATTTGCAGAAGTTCTGGGGAGAACGGAGCGACAAACCTTTAAAATATGTAGGAGGATATATTGAATGGACTTTACCTTTAACGATTTACGGAGAAAGCCGCCCCGACTGTATTCTGGACACCTTCGGCTACAAAAATCCTTGGATTGATGAAGAAGATTTGAAAAAAACGGGTATTTTGATTATCGACAGAACGCAGGAGAAAGTAATAAATGAAACCCGCAAATCCTGTCC
This sequence comes from bacterium, assembly GCA_017633675.1. Lineage (GTDB taxonomy): Bacteria > Cyanobacteriota > Vampirovibrionia > Gastranaerophilales > Gastranaerophilaceae > Stercorousia. The sequence continues at coordinate 3,844 of JAGBOW010000088.1, forward strand.
GTATTTGCCGAAAGATTATGAAATCAGCCCGATTCAGTACAAATTTTTTGTGCATAATTTTTGGGGACAACCCAGAGAGTATACGGTATATTATTTTATTGTGAACGGTGAGTAGTGAATTGTGAAAGGTCGTTTACGGTGCTGTCGCACAGTATAGCAGTATAAGAGAATTATCCGGGAGGGAATATTGGAGTGTTAGAGGGATAGCCTTTTAACTTAGATTTAAAGTGGCGATAGGGACTATAAAGCGATAGGGCGATAAGACCTTATCGTTTAATAAAAAAAACACATCAAAATAAATAAGATCGG
>JAGBOW010000089.1 GCA_017633675.1 bacterium
AAGTCTTGAAGGAACAGCGGTTACATCTGCAAGAATTGAAGGTATTACTCACGAATACACTGCAATTCCGGGTGTATTGGAAGATGTTATTGATGTAATGCTTAACTTAAAAGGACTTGTTGTAAAAACTGATTCCAAAGACGTTCAATATTTAAGAATAGATGTTGATCGTCCGGGACCTGTCCTTGCCAGTGACATACAACTTCCTGCAGGTGTTAAAGTGGTTAATCCTGACTGGTTAATATGTACGGTTGCTGACGGAGGAAGTTTCCATGCTGATATTACGGTAGAAACAGGCAAAGGTTATGTTGCTCATGATATTCCAAGAGATGACAGAGGCTATGCAATTGACTTTTTACCGATTGATGCAACATTTATGCCTATTAAACGTGTAAGCTACAATGTGGAAAGTACTCGTGTAGGTGATTCAATTGATTTTGACAAATTGACTTTAGAGATTTGGTCAAACGGTTCAATTGATGTTTCTACGGCATTAAGTCAATCTTCAAATCTGTTGATTGAGCACTTTATGCAGATTGCATCAATTACGGGTCAATCTGTTTCTGCTCCTGCAATGTCTGTTGATGATGAAATTGATGATGATGCAGATGCTCCTACAATGACAATTGAAGAATTGGAACTTTCCGTAAGAGCATACAACTGCTTGAAAAGAGCAAGCATCAATTCAATGTCCGAATTGTTGAAAAAATCAGAACATGATTTATTAAATATTAAAAACTTCGGAAAGAAATCTTCTGACGAAGTAATAGAAAGACTTCATTACTTTGGTTTAGACTTGGCTCCAAGTCCTGAAATTGAAGAGGAAGTTTAATCGAAGTCGATAAGACGATAAGGCGATAGGACGATAAGTTCTTTACATAAGTAGTCTTAACGTATTTTACCAAAACAGCATATTGATAAGAACTTAACGTCTTAACGTCTTAACGACCTAGCGACCTTTATAGAAAATAATTTAAAGAAAATAAAGGATAATTAAAATGAGACACCAAACTAAAAAACATACGCTATCAAAAGCAAAGGATCAAAGAGATGCTTTGTTGAGATCTTTGGCGACTGAACTTTTTATGCATGGTGAAATCAAAACAACTATGGCAAGAGCAAAGGCTTTGAAACCATATGCTGAAGAGATTATCACTCTTGCAAAAAGAGGTGATTTACATGCACGTCGTCAGGCTGCTAAATTCATTTTTGACAAAGAAACAGGTAAATTTATGGATTTAGCTACAGGAGAAGTTTTTGAAACAGCTCAGGCCGATAAAAAATTGGCTGAAGAAACTGTTTTAAGAAAACTTTTTGTTGTAATCGGCAAAAAATACTCTGACCGTCAAGGCGGATATACCAGAATTTTCAGATTGCCTCCAAGACGCGGAGATGCTTCTGAAATGGCTTTAATCCAATTGGTGTAAGCCATGCGCTACAGTCTTCAGGTTCAGTATATCGGTAAAAACTATGCCGGAAGTCAAATTCAGTTTGAAAACGGCAAAGAAATTGAAACTCCGACCATACAAGGCGAACTTGAAAAAGCGATTAGAACATTGATAATCGGCGGTAAAGCCGAAAATAATAACCGACGCTTTAAAACAGTCTTTTCCGGAAGAACGGACAGAGGTGTAAATTCAAAAGGGCAGGTAATTCATTTCGATACCGATAAACCCATTGTTGCTTCAAAGTTTATCTATCATTTGAATGAAATTTTGCCGAACGATATTTCTGTCAGTGATTTGAAAGAGGTTGATAATAAGTTTCATGCACAAAAATCCGCAGTCAAGAGGTTTTATAGTTATGAATTTATCCACAGAAAATATAAAAATGCTTTTGATGGTGATTTGTTGAGGGTGAAATTTGATATCGATTTAAGAAGAATGCAAAAAGCCTTGAATTATCTTTTAGGCGAACATGATTTTTCGAGTTTCAAAAGTTCCGGAACGCTAAACCCGAGCAGAGTCTGTTTTATTGAAAAAGCCGAAATTCAAAAAATCGGTGATAAAGTTCAAATTGATATTGTGGGGAACAGGTTTCTCTATAATATGGTGAGGACAATTGTCGGAACCCTTTTAGAAATAGAAGGGCATAACTTACCTGCTGAGCATATGTTGGAAGTCTTAGAGGCTAAAGACAGACGCAAGGCGGGTGCAACAGTCAGTCCGTATGGTCTGACATTGATGAAGGTGGATTACCTTTATGAAGTGGAAAGTTGAAAGTGGAAAGTTAAAAATAGTTATATAAATTTTCTAAGTTCAAAATTCCATTTTGTGTAGTGTTGAATAGTAAAATTGATAATGAGAAAATAATTTTCAACTTTCAATTTTCAACTTTCAACTAATGTAAAATTAAATTGGAGAACAAGAAAAATGTCAAACAAAACATATTCAGCAAAACCTCTTGAAGTGGAAAGAAAATGGTATTTGATTGATGCCGAAGGAGAAATTCTCGGCAGATTGGCTACCAGAGTAGCAAATATTTTAAGAGGAAAAAACAAACCTGAATACACTCCGAACGTTGATACAGGCGATTTTGTAATTGTTATCAACGCTGATAAAGTTGTTGTATCAGGTACAAAAGAAACTGATAAAATATATTACCACCACACAGGTTTCCCCGGTGGATTAAAGAGCGCAAGCGTAAAAGAATTGCGTGAAAAAGATGCAAGATTATTAATCGAAAAAGCTGTAAAAGGTATGTTGCAACACAATACTTTGGGTGATACCCAGTTTACTAAATTAAAAGTATACAACGGTTCAGAACATCCTCATGCAGCACAAAAACCAATTGTATTGGGAAAGGAGTCTAAATAATGGCAGATAAAGAAATTATGGCTACAGGACGCAGAAAGACTTCTATTGCAGTAGTAAAATTGGTTAAAGGAAAAGGCAGAATTTTTGTTAACGGTAAAACATTACAAAACTATATCGGAAACAGACCTGCTATCGAAATGTTAGTATACAGACCATTAGTTTTGACAGATAATCAGGAAAAATATGATGTAAGAGTAAAAGCAGTGGGCGGCGGTATCGTTGCTCAATGCGGAGCTATCAGACATGGTATTTCAAGAGCATTGGTTAAAGCTAATGAAGAATACAAGAATGTTTTACGTTTGGAAGGCTTATTAACAAGAGATCCTCGTGTTAAAGAACGTAAAAAATACGGCAGAAAAAGAGCTCGTAAGAGATTCCAATTCTCAAAACGTTAATATTATTGCAAAAATATATATAAAAAGCGGTTCTAATTAGAACCGCTTTTTTGCACTTGACAAATTATAAAAAATCGTAAATAATGTAAATGAAAGGGCGGAGCAAGTTACAGCTTGCCCCATTAAAAGCCCCTATTGGTTAAATTTAAGCGCTATGATTATCAATAAGATAAGCATTAGCGCTTTTTCAGTAATACTGAAAACCAATTTTATCATCCCCTTCCATCGCTTAGTCTATCGGATTTACTGTCCGTCGGAAGCAAGGTAACTGGGCTTACCATCAATGTTATATTATCAAAAATTCAATATTTGGTCAATATTATTAATAACAGTGATTATGCAAAATAATCCGTACAAATATGGCGTAAACTCCTCCCCCCTTGAATTAGAGGACTGGAGAGAGTGGGTATTTTTTTTAAATTCTAAAAGCAAGGATTTATTGTTAATATTAAATTTTATTCTATTAACTACATGATTTCTATAAAATATTAACAACAATAAAAATTTTCAATAAAATTTATATACCAATTTTGTCGTTGGTATAGGGTAGCAGCCCCGAACCTCCAACCGCTTCACACCCTTGTAATGTGAAATAGGGGCAGGAAGGAGGCTCAAAATGCTTAGGAACATAATAAAATATGTCCTTAGCATCATAGGACATATTTTACAAATTATTTCGTTATTCATTTAGGGATGTGAACAATCGGTTAGGGCAAAGTGTCAAAACTCTAGCCGATTCCCTATTTATATTATTTACGATTTTTTATTATTTGTCAACCCTATGTGCTGGTTCAATACATATTAGACTCCTTTTGTTTTTAGTATCATAAAAAATCTTAATATGTATTTAAATTTACACACTGTATATTGAAAATACTGATATATTTTCATCTACACGAAATTGGGGACTGTTTGAGATTTGCTCAAAATTGTATAATTTGTTATGTCAAAAAACGCAGTCGAACCGATTAGGAATAAAAACCACATTATTGCGGTGGAAAAATTTTTAGAAAAAAAGAATTACCGAAACATGATGATTTGGGTGTTCGGGATAAATACGGGACTTAGAATTTCGGATATTTTAAATTTGAATGTCGGTGATGTAAAAAACAAATCTTTTGTTAAACTGAAAGAAAAAAAAACCGGAAAATTGAAAATATTTCCTCTTAACAAAAAACTGAAAAATTTGATAAAAAGTTTTATCAAAGGACGACAGGACGATGAGCCGTTATTTTTAAGCCAAAAGGGTTACAGGCTAAGCCGTAACGAATTTTATGTAAAGATAAATGAAGCCTGCAGGGCGGTCGGGGTGAAAGAAACCTCTATCGGTACCCATACCATGAGAAAAACCTTCGGTTATCATCATTACAAACAGTTCAAAGACGTTGCGATATTGCAGGAAATTTTTAATCATTCTTCACCGCAAATAACACTAAGATATATCGGTATAAATCAGGACGAAATCAATAGAAGTTACAGGCAATTCGAACTGTAAAACACATCATAAAAAAACGAATCAAAATAAATATTATGATATGTTTTTTGTACACTCTTATTTTACGGTATTTTTAAGCACTTGTCTACCCTAAAAATGATGTATTTTTTCAAAACTTCATAAAATTTATGGCACCGCAAAGCTAAGCTATTCCCAGCTTTTCTGAAAAACATATCATAATATTTATTTTGATATGTTTTTCAGAAGAAAGGAAAAAATTATGAAAAATTTGAAAACACTTGCAGAATCACACTTCCCTCTCCTTAGTAGAGGGTTAGCGGTAGAGGTAGATAAGAAATCTGCCTTCACTTTAGCGGAAGTATTAATCACTTTAGGAGTAATCGGAGTTGTTGCCGCAATAACAATGCCGACAGTTATTGCAAATATTAATGAAAGAGTAAACTCTGAACGACAGGCAAATATTGCTCAGAAAATTACGCAAGCTATGGAACAGATGAGAGCGCATGGATTATTAAACACAAAATATTCCTCCACAGATGCGTTTGTAGATGAACTTCAAAAATATCTAAAAATAGCAAAGAGATGTGACAGTGAACATATTGCAGATTGCTGGCCGACTGAAAAAGTAACAACATCAGACGAAGAAGAATTTGAAGTAAGTGAAGCTAAAACACGTAAGAATTTAATAAAGAATGCAGAAGAT
>JAGBOW010000090.1 GCA_017633675.1 bacterium
AGAGAACAAAAAGTTGCCGTAAAAATTGAAACAATGGCAGGAATATGGACATTAGGTATGTATTTGTCTTTAGGCGGAATACCTATGATTTGGCATTTTATAAAAGGATTTTTATTATAAATGGACGAAAAAACAGTTGGCGGAAAAGCGTATAACCTTGATATTTTGACAAAAAACGGAATAAATGTTCCGAAATGGTTTGTTGTAACTTCACCGGATGAAACGGATAAAATATTACCCCTCACCCCTGCCCCCTCTCCCCGAAGTGGCGAGGGGAACAAAGCTTTATACGCTGTCCGCTCTTCTGCAGTCGGGGAGGACGGAAGCGGAAACTCTTTTGCGGGTCAGATGGAGAGTTTTTTGTATGTAAAGCCTGAGGATATAAAATTAAGAATACAAGATGTTATAGATAGTGCACATTCAGACAGAATTAAGTTTTATAGGGAACAAAACGGCTTATCAAATGAAGATATAAAAGTCGGTGTGATTGTTCAGGAAATGATAAATTCAGATGTTTCGGGTGTAGCTTTTTCATCAAATCCGATTACGGGGAAAAGAAATGAAATCCTTATTTCAAGCGTTTTCGGACTTGGTGAAGGACTTGTGTCAGGAGAATTGAATGCAGATACATATTCTTTTGAAAACGGTAAGATTACAAAAAATATTACAGAAAAACCTTATAAAATAGTTTTTGATGAAGAAAAAGGCTACGGAACAAAACAGGTTGAAAACAAAAACCCTTCTGTTTCATCATTAACGGATGAACAGGTAAAAAAAATTGCAGAAGAGGTAAAACGGATTGTTGAGATTTACGGAAAACCTCAGGATATTGAATGGGCTTATGAAAAAGGTAAATTATACATTTTACAGGCTCGTCCGATTACAACATTAGAAAATATCTCTGACAAATCTCAGCAGGAAGTCATTTGGGATAATTCAAATATCATTGAGAGTTATTCGGGGGTAACGACACCTCTTACTTTTTCATTTATAAAAGATGTTTATACAGAAGTTTATAAACAATTTCTTTTGATTATGGGAGTTGAGGGAGAATTAATCGAGGAAAACTCTGATATTTTTCAGATGTTGGGGTTAATTGAGGGAAGGGTTTATTACAATCTTCTCAATTGGTACAGGTTATTAAGGCTTATGCCGGGGTATGAAATTAATTCGCAATTTATGGAATCAATGATGGGGGTAAAACAGAAATTAAACCAAGTTCCACAAGTCAAACCGAGTAAAAAGAATAAATATCTGCGCCTTGCAAATCTCATAAAATCATTAATTATAAATCTTTTCAAACTTCCGAAAGATATTGAAAATTTTTATGAGCATATAAATAACACACTTTTCCCCTATGAAAACGGAAAATTGGAGGGAAAAACTTCAAATGAGCTTGTGGAAATTTATTTTGAATTGGAATCAAAACTTATGAAAAAGTGGCAGGCGCCTTTGGTTAATGATTTTTATGCAATGATTTTTTACGGACTTTTGAAAAAATCGTTATCAAAAATTGACACTAATGGAACTTTGCAAAATGATTTATTAACAGGTGAAACGGGGATAATTTCAACAGAACCTATAAAAAGAATTAAATTGATTTCAAATAAAATCTGTAAGGGTGAAAGTGCTGAAAAAGACATAGAAGAATTTATTCAAAAGTTCGGTAACCGCTGTATAGGTGAATTAAAACTTGAAACTATTACCTACAAACAGGATCCGTCGTTATTGCAATTTATTATAAATTCTTATGTGAAACAAGGGATTATCGACCTTAAAAAAGAGTCAGAGCATGAACAAGAAATCAGGCACAATGCAGAAAAAATCGTTAAACAAAAAATTAAAAATCCTTTGTTTGGATTTATTCTCAAAAATGCACGATTACGGGTTAAAAACAGAGAAAACCTGCGTTTTGAAAGGACAAGATTGTTTGGTTTGGTTAGAGAAATTTTTCTTGAACTCGGTAAAAATTTTGCATATGAAAACATTATTGATGAAAAACGCGATATTTTCTATTTAACAAAAGAAGAAATATTTAATTATGTCAGAGGAACATCTGTTGATATTGATTTAAAAACAATAATTAAAAACCGCAAAATTGAATTTCAAAATTTTGAAACAAAAAATCCCGCAGACAGATTTTCAACGTACGGAACAGTTTATACAGCAAATGATTACACAAATTCGTCCCTTCACTCTAATCCTCTTTTGCAGGGTGAAGAAGTACAACTGTCAGGAATCGGGGCTTGTGCAGGAGTTGTGAGGGCAAAAGTTAAAATCGTTCGTTCGGTTGCTGAATCGGAAGGACTGGAAGGTTGTATAATGGTTGCGGAAAGAACTGATCCGGGTTGGGTTCCTCTGTTCCCTATAAGCAAAGGTATTTTGGTTGAGCGTGGAAGTATATTATCTCACAGTGCGATTGTTGCAAGAGAAATGGGTATTCCTGCGATTGTCGGCATAAATAACCTTCTTTCAACATTAAAAGACGGAGATGAGGTTGAGATGGACGGCTCTAAAGGCACAATAAGGATAATCAAAGATGAGTAAAGGGATTGAGGACAGAGCAAAATTTGACAGAATAAGATACGCAAATTGCTGGGAAGACCCCGAACTTTTGCTTGAGGTATTTAAAGATGGCGGAAAATTTATTTCTATAGCATCAGCAGGGGACAATTCGCTATCTTTGTTAACTAAAAATCCCGAACTTGTTTATGCCGTTGATTTGAGTGTTCCACAGATTGCCTGTGCAGAACTCAAGAAAAATGCAATTAAATATCTGGATTACAAAAGTTTTCTAAAAGTTTTGGGGTTTAAACCATGCGATAATCGTCTTGAAATTTATAAATCCATTGAAGAAAATTTGTCGCTTCAAAGCAGATATTATTTTGAACAAAACCCTGAAATTATTGAAAACGGTGTGATTCATCAGGGAAAATTTGAGCATTATTTTCAGCTTTTTGCAAACAAAATTATGCCGTTAGTTCATAATCAAAAGAATTTAACGGAACTTTTTCTGCCGAAATCCATTCAAGCTCAAAAATTGTTTTACGATAAAACTTGGAACAATTGGAGATTTAAAGCCTTATTTAAAGTTTTCTTTAACAAATTTGTTATGGGAAGATTAGGCAGGGACAAGGAATTTTTCAAATACGTTGATGTTTCAATGATTTCAAAAAACATAAAAGAACGTGCAGACAGAGCTTTGAGAGATGTTCCTACTTGGAACAATCCTTATGTAAACTATATTTTACTCAATAATTTTGATTATTCTCTCCCGCATTTTGCAAAAGAAGAGAATTTCAATATAATAAAACAAAATATTGATGCACTTGAAATTAAAACAGGCACAATTAATGATGTTGCAAAAAATTCAGGCATGAAATTTGACGGGTTTAACTTATCTGATATTTTTGAATATATGGATAAGGATTTGTTTAAAGAAATTTCTACGGAACTTTTTGAATGTGCAAATAACGGTGCAAAATTTTGTTATTGGAATATGATGGTGGATAGAAGAATTTCAGAAATTTTACCTGGAAATTTTGAGTATAAAAAAGAATTGTCAGAAGATTTATATTTAAAAGACAGAGCATTTTTCTATAAAAATTTTATAATTGATGAGGTGGTATGACTGATATAATTTGGGCAGGTATAATTTCAATAATATTTTTATTATTTTTCGTTGTTGCGGAAATTTTACGTAAAAAAGGTATAAAACCTGAAGCGACAAGAAAATTTGTTCATTTTTCAGGAGCTTTTGTTACTATATTTTTCCCGTTTATTTTAAATTCTCATTGGACTGTGTTGGTTTTAGCAGCCGGTTTTGCATTTATTATGCTTTTAACGAAAAAACTCGAGCTTTTGCAGTCTGTTCACGGTGTGATGCGAAAATCAGACGGTGCAATTTATCACCCTGTTGCGATTTATACCTGCTTTTTGTATTCGCAAATCCTAAATCAGCCGATGTTTTATGTTATAGCAATACTGATTTTAGCGGTGTCTGATGCTTTGGCTGCTCTTGTGGGCAAAAGCTACGGAGCAAATGAATATTTGGTCGAAGTCGGCACAAGAAAAACTATTGAGGGTTCCGTAACATTTTTCTTGACCTCTTTTTTGATTGTTCACCTGATTTTATTATTAACAACTCAGACCGGCAGAGTTGAGAGTGTTTTGATTGCGCTTTTAATTTCAATTATAGTAACAGTTTTTGAAGGTGTTAGTCTAAAAGGGGCTGATAATTTATTTATTCCGCTTGCGACAATGTTTATTTTATCTAAAAATATTACGCCTACTGTAAATGGAATTTCTTTCCAGATTTTTGTATTGATTGGCTTTTTAGTTGGTTATCTGATTTTGATGCTGCCCTATAAAAGAATAGGCTTTTCAGGTGTTCTGCTTTTGGGGTTAATAAATTATACGATATGGGCACTTTTGGGAAATATATATGCAATAATACTTTTTGGTTTTTCGTTTATTTGTGCAAAAACAGATTTGATACTTAATTATGACTGTGAAGAATCTGATGCATACAGGGTAAGACCGGTGTTTTATATTATGACGGTTCCTGTTGTTTGTGCATTTTTGGGAAATTTTATCGGTGAAAACATCATTTTTCCTTTTGTTGTGTCAATCATTTGTGAAAGTGTAATAATAAAAACAAGATTGTTTAAAGGTGATTTGAATAAAGGCCTGTGGCTGACCTCAATAGTTTCTTTAATAATGTTAGGAGTGAGTTATGTATTTATCGGATAATAAAGATGATTTTTTGAATTTTCCAAAAATTTTATATGAAGGAGATCCTTTTTATACAACAAAATCGGAGGATATTTCTCAATGTGAAAAATTGTTTGTTGTAAAAGAAGATGATAAAATTTTAGCAAGAGCGGGATTAATATATGCAAATGATTGTGCTCAAGTTAGTTTTTTTGAAGCAATAAATGATATTAATTCTGTAAGATTTTTGTTTGATGAAATAAAAAAATATGCAAAATCGAAAGGCTATGAATATCTGATAGGGCCGATTAACGGTTCAACTTGGAAAAAATACAGAGTAACACTGCCATCTGAGAACCCTCCGTTTTTGCTTGATAATTATAACAAACCATATTATGCTGAACTTTTTGAAAAATGCGGATTTGAAACTATTGCAAATTATACATCTTCAATCTGTAAAAATTTAAACAGGGATTATTCAAGGTTGGAAAAGTTTGAAAGAATTTTTGAGCAAAAGGGAGTAAAAATCCGTAAATTTGACTCTGACAATTTTGAACGTGATATAAGAAAAATTTATGAAGTATCAATCAAGAGTTTTGTGAATAATTTTTTATACACTCCGATAGAGTTCGAAGAATTTTATAAAATGTATGAACCGGTTAAAACTTTTTTAAACCCTGAGTGGATATTAATTGCGGAAAATGAAAATAATGAAGCAATCGCATTCATTTTTGGATTTGACAATTTGTACAACAGAAGTGAAAAATCCTTGATTTTAAAAACTCTGGCACAAATTCCCGATTACAAATATAAAGGAATTGGTTCTTACTTAACCGAATTTTTGCACAAAAAGGCTTATTTGGCAGGATATGACAACATTATACATGCACTTATGCACGAAAATAATGTTTCCGCAAACATTTTATCAGGTGAACTCTATCACAAATACAAACTTTACGGAGTTAAATTATGACAAATAATATAGTTGAAATCTTATTTGAAAATGCACAAAAATATCCTGAAAAACTCGCAATAATCCATAAAAAAGAAAAAATAACATACGGAAAATTAGTAAAAGATGTCAAAATTTATGCGCAGTATTTTTTATCAAAAGGAATAAAAAAAGGGGATAATGTTTTGATTTTTGTTCCGATGACAATTGAACTGTATAAAATTTTATCCGCAATTTTTTATATCGGTGCTACTGCTGTTTTTGTTGATGCTTGGGCTGATAAGAACAGACTTGATCAGGCATTAACGATAGTTCCTTGTAAAGCTTTTATCGCTTGTCCGAAAGCGTTTGTATTGAAACTTATGAGCAAGAGAGTTCGTGAAGTCGGTATAAACTTAGCTTTCCCCTCGCCCTTTTTAAAGGGAGAGGGGGCAGGGGTGAGGGTTACAGAACCCGCAACCCCTGATACGACTGCGCTGATTACTTTTACAACAGGTTCAACAGGATTGCCGAAAGCTGCAAAAAGAACGCATGAATATCTGCTTGAACAACATTATATTCTGAAAAAACATTTAAAACCTCAGGAAAATGATGTTGATTTAACAAGTTTACCTGTTTTTGTTCTGCATAATTTAGCCTGCGGAACAACTTCCGTTATTCCCGATTTTAATCCTCAAAAACCTGCCGATATAAACCCAAAGAAAATTATTAATGATATAAAAAATAACGGAGTTACAACTTCAATAGGCTCTCCTCGTTTTTACGAAAAACTGGCTGAATTTGGTGAAATTAAAGGATTAAACAGAATTTTTACGGGCGGAGCTCCTGTTTTTCCAAAATCTGCTAAATTTCTACAAGAAAAATTTGTCGGTTGTGATGTTGAGATAGTTTATGGGTCAACCGAAGCTGAACCGATTGCGTCAATATCAACCAGTGAGCTTTTGGAATTTAAAGGTGATGTCAAAGACGGACTTTATGTCGGAAAACCGATTGACGATATAAATATAAAAATTATACAACCGTCAGATGATATTATAGATAATTTTGAAAGCATGTGGCTTAAAACAGGTGAAACAGGTGAGATTTGTGTCGAAGGAAAGCACGTTTTAAAAGAGTATTATAACAGTGAAAGAGCACAAAAATTCACTAAAATTCATTATAAAAATCAAATTTGGCACAGAACGGGTGATGCGGGTTATCTTGATAAAGACGGCAATCTGTTTTTAATGGGCAGAGTAAAAAACAGGTTTAAACATAATAATAAAGAAATTTATGTTTTTCCGATTGAAAATGCACTTTTAGAAATTGAAGGTGTTGAAATCGGAACGGTTCTAAAGATTAATAATAAAATAATTATTGTCGCAGAAACAAAAATCTCTCAACAAAAATTGGAACAGGAATTAAAAAACAGAAATTTTGAATTTGACAAACTTGTTATTACAAAAATCCCTCGGGACCCCAGACATAATTCAAAAATAGATTATGATAAACTAAAAAAAATCCTCTCTTAAGTGAGAGGATTTTTTATTATAAACTTTCATACCATTCTTTTAAATCTTTTCTTTTAACTTTTCTTGTTGAAGTTTTCGGGAGTTCATCTCTGTGTAAAACTATTACTGTCGGAGCTTTGTATGGCGCAAGATTAGCTTCCGACAACTTTTTAACCTCATCTTCCAGTAATTTTTGTATTTCTTCATCTGTTTTCTTTTGCAAATCATCAGCAGGGCAGATAATTGCTCCTACTTCCTCTGTTCCCGCCTTGTTGCCTGATTTAATGGTTAATGACATTACGCAGACCTCTTTTATAAGTTCGGAATTTTCCAAAACGGCCTCAACTTCTTCGGGGAAAATCTTCTTTCCTCCGCCAAGAACAATCATATTCTTAATTCTGCCAGTAATTTTGATAAATCCCTGTTTATCAATCTCTCCGATATCACCTGTATGGAACCAGCCTTCCTCATCAATTACTTCTTTTGTCATTTCGGGTTTATTGTAATACCCCTGCATAACGTTCGGTCCTGTTGCCAAAATTTCTCCATTGTCCGCAATTTTTACCATTACTGATGGCAATGCTTGACCGACCGTTCCGATTTTTGAATGCCCGTATCTGTTTGTTGAAATTGTAGGTGAAGTTTCCGTTAAGCCATACCCTTGAAATACGGGAACACCTATTCTTTCGAAAAATTCCGCAACATTATCTTCTAAAGGAGCACCTCCGCAAATAAAACATTCCAGTTTTCCGCCCAAACCGTCAATTACTGATTTAAACATTAATCTGCGAAGTTTGCGAGGTGCAAATTTTGCAAAGCTATATAAAACTTTGAATGTTTTTTGTGCAGTTTCAGGCTGTTTTTTTATCTGTTTATCTATACTGTTTTTAAGCATTTTGGCAACTAAAGGAACAACAATCATATTTGTAATCCCTTTTTCTTTCATTGTCGAAGTCAATTCTTTCGGGTTTAAAGATTTGATATATACAACTTTTGCACCCATATAAAGCATTCCGAAAAATCCGCAGTCAAGTTCTAAAAGATGATTTAACGGCAAAATCGAAAGCAGAGTGTTTTCGTGCGAAAGTTTGAACATATATTCAAAATCTCTGAGTTGAGAATAAATGTTGCCAAAACTGATCATTACACCTTTCGGATTTCCCGTTGTGCCTGATGTGTAAACAATTAAAGCTGTTTCGTCCAAAGTTCTCGGACGACCTAAATCTTTTTCAATATCAGCTTCTAATGTTGAAACCAAAGGACAATTTTCTGATACTTGTTCGTTTTCATCATCTAAGATAAAAATATGTTCAATAGATTTGACATTATTTTTAACTTCAATTGCGTGTTCTAAATAATGGCTAGAACAAAGTAAAATACGGGGGTTACAGTCATTCAAGATATGTGTGTGTTCCGGAACGGTTAATTTAACATCTACCGGAACGGTTATTGCGCCTGTTTGGATTGAGCCGAACATACCGATTGAAAATTCAGGACGGGATTCACATATAATTGCAATTCTTTCCCCACGCTGAACCCCGACAGTTTCTATTAAATAATTAGCAAATTTCTTCGATTTTCTTGATATTTCGAGATAACTTAATTCCTCATAACCGTCTTTGGTTTTTAGAGTTAATGCTTTAACCTGACCGTAAATATCACCTTTTTCCTGCATCAAATCAAGGAAATTTGAATGCAGTTTATGGTCAATTTTATAGAATTGACGGCGTTCCAACGATTTTTTCATGAAATTAACACGTTTTTGAAGTTCGTGCGCAATATCTTTTTCATCTTTATCAAATTCCGTAATCGGCTGTCCGAACTGAATAACAATTTCGTTAAATAATTTTGGCAATTTTCTTTTTCTGCCCCATGTTTCAAAACCGCCTTTAATCGCAAAAGGAATAATAGGAGAGTTTGTTTCTTTTGCCATCAAACCAACCCCTCGATTAAATTTGCATAATTCCCCATTCGGAGTAAATTTACCTTCAGGAAATATAATTACCGCTTCTCCCGAATTTAACTTTTGATTAGCACTTTCTATTGCTTCTAAACCTTTACCGAATTTCAACGGCAAAACGTTATAATATTTTAAAAGATGTCTTACTATAGGAACTTTAAATGCAGCAGGTCCTGTAACAAACCACAATTGACGATTAGTTGCCATTTGAACTATAAACGGGTCAAGATGTCCCGTGTGGTTTCCAGCCAGTATACATTTGCCTTTTCTCGGAATATTTTCCGCACCTTCAATTCTGTATCTGAAAAGCATTATAAAAATCTGACCCAAAGTTGCTTTGAGTAAAAAATATCTGAAAGATTTGTCAAATATGAGTATTAATCCTGCAAATACAAATGATAAAACTGCAATTCCTCTGAATACATTTAAAGGATTAATAAATCCTATAATATTTGCAACAATCGCAGTTCCTGCCAAAAAACTGAATGTGCTTGCGGTTAATTGTAACCCGAAAATTTTACCGCGAACTCTGTCAGGAGTTATTTTTTGTAAAATTGTATCCAACATAACGATTACGGTTGCATCAGCCATTCCGATAGGCACAAGCCATATCCAAGCTGTACTTGTGCTATGACACAAAGGTGCAGTAACCATTGCTATACATAAAACAATAAATCCGCTTGCAAATAAATGAGGAATTCTCATTATTCTTGCAAAGTATATTGTCGTAAACATGCCGGTAATTATACCGACACCCAAAAGAGTTCTTAAATATGTCAAATCAGAAAAACTTAACCCGTAATAATCAGTAATCAGAGCATTTAAACCGTTTGAAAATACCGCAACAATAAATTGCAAACAGATAGAAAGAACAACCAAATATAATGCTTTTTTATGTCTTTGCAAATAATTCAATGCAACAATCATATCGTTTGTTTTTTTCTTGGGAGTAAACAAATTTTGCGGAATAATAAATTTAATCAATGCCGTTAAAACTGCACCAATCAAATACATTGTTCCTACAACCGTCAGTGCATGTTCATTTCCTGTGTTTATAAGATAATTTGCAGTTAATGCACCAAATAATAATGCTATTGCACCTATTGAAGATGTTAATGCGTTTGCAAATTTCAATTGTTCTGATTTAACTACATTTGTAACGGCAGACATTTTTGCGTGGTAGAAAAATGCCGCACCCATTCCCAAAATAAATGCAAATGTATAAATTAGGTTTTGAGAGATATGAGGCAATGTAAAAATAATTGTTCCTACAGTTATAGCCCTGAATAAACAGCTGATTGACAAAATAGCTTTTCTTGAAAATCTGTCGCATAAAGCACCAGAAAACGGGCTTAATAAAAATTGAGGTAGTAAAAATACAAAAAACATTGTTGCAATTGATTTTCCTGCACTTCCCGACATTTGTATAAGTATTGCAACTAATAAGAATTGTACAATTGCGTCCGCAAAATGCGAAAATATCTGTCCTAAAAATAATTTATCAAATTCAAAATTTGCCAACGGTCCGAATTTTTTCTTAATTCCGTCCATTTTCTCTCCTTATTCAATCCTGTTCTTTCTGATTTTATATTATATGTACCAAATAAGCAATTTTTTATGGTATCTTAATAAAAAAAGAGATTTATATGAGCAATATTAAATTACAGGAATCTGATGATGACGGTAACGATTTATTTTAAATTTTTTCATTATTAATCTTCTGAGTTTACAGAAAAATAAAAATAATGTAGAATAGCTATAAGATATTTTAAGGGGTTATACTATGAAATTGTTACATATCAGCGATTTACACATTGGCAAAAAAGTAAAAGGATTTTCTTTATTAGAGGATCAAAAATATATATTAAAACAGATTACTGAAACTGCTGTGGAGCAGAAAGTTGCAGGTATTATAATTGCAGGTGATATCTATGATGTTTCATCACCGTCCAATGATGCGATAAATCTGTTTGATAATTTTATAACGGATATTCACTCTAAGGGCATATCTTGTTATGTTGTTAGCGGAAACCATGACAGTATTTACAGAATAGCTTTCGGATCGGATATTATGGCAAAGGAAAATATTTATTTTGCCAAACGTTATAAAGGGGAAATTATTCCTATAGAAGCAGGTAAAAATGTTAATATTTGGCTTTTACCGTTTATAAGACCTATGGATATCAGGGAATACCATCAGGATTTTGCAATTGGCAGTTATGATGAAATGATGCAAGCTGTGATTAAAAATTTGGATATAAATACAAAAAAAACGAACATTTTAGTTACACATCAATTTGTAACATGTTCCGGCAAATCCCCTGAAAAAAGTGATTCGGAGATTGCTGCTCTTGGTACATTAGATAATGTTGATGTATCAAATTTTAAAGAATTTGATTATGTTGCACTGGGACATATACATAAGCCGCAAATTATGGGACGAGATACCGTAAGGTATGCCGGCTCACCTTTAAAATATTCCTTTTCGGAAAAAAATGATAAAAAATCTATGGTTCTGCTTGATATATCTCCGGATAAAAAAATCAAACAGGAATTAATACCTTTTAAGCCGTTACATGATATGAGGGAATATATCGGAACTTTTGAAGAATTATCAAAAAATCAGGAAACAGATGATTATGTAAGAATTATTCTGAAAGATGAAAATTATATAACAGATATAAAACATAAACTTGAAAATAAGTTCAAAAACATAATGGAAATTTTATATGACAACACCTACACAAGAGAAAATAAAGATATTAAAAATGTTCAGTTTATAAAGAACAAAACTCCTTTTGATTTATTTAATCAATTTTATGAGATACAAAATAACCGGCCATTAAATGATATACAATCTGAAATAGTAAATGAAATATTTACCGAAATGGAGGAAGCAAAATAATGAAACCGCTCAAATTAGTTCTAAATGCTTTTGGACCTTATGCAGATAAAACCGAAATTGATTTTACAAATTTTGGTGAAGATGGATTGTACCTTATAACAGGGGAAACCGGAGCCGGAAAGACTACAATATTTGATGCTTTGAGTTTTGCATTATATGGTCAGGCAAGCGGAAGTATCAGAGATTCTCAGTCTTTACGAAGTGATTTTGCAAATGATAATAATTTAACCTATGTAGAGTTAACTTTTTTAAATCATGGAGAAGAATATTTTGTACACAGGGAATGTGCATATAAAAAAATAAGTAAAAACGGTAATGAAACTACAGTTTCCGAAAAAGCAGAACTTATAAAACCTAATAAAATAAATTTAAATATTTTAAAAGAAGTAAATGAAGAAATAATTAATATTTTGGGGATTGATAAAAATCAGTTTGCACAAATTGTAATGATTGCACAGGGGGAATTCCAAAAATTTTTACTTTCTCCAACAAAGGAAAGAGAAAAAATCTTCAGAAAAATTTTCAGAACAAATTTATACCAGACTTTTCAAGTAAAGTTAAATGAAAAATATAAAGAAACAAATGACCTTAAAAAACAATTTGAAATAGTTTTGAAAAAGGATATTAATAGTATAATTCCGAATTCTGACGAACTTGCACAAAAAATAAATACAGAAAATGCTGTATATTATATTGATGAATTATTGCCGTTACTTGAAATTACCGTAAAAAATGATAAAAAACTCACAGACAGTTTTGATAAAAATTCAAAGAAATTACAAGAGGATATAGCAATATTAAATAAAGAAACAGAAAGAACAAAATCTATTAATAATGATAAAAAAGCACTCAAGGAATTAAATGAAGCTTTGCCGGGCATAAAAAAAGAATTTGAAGTCGCAGAAAAATTATATAAAACAGAAAAAGCTAAAGATAAAGAGCGAAATGAACTAACTGCAGAAATTAAGCAATTGGAAAAGTGTTTAATCGAATATGATGAACTAAATAATAAGCAAATTGAATTAGCGAATAAAAATAAAGATTTAACCGTTTCAAAGGAAAATTTAAAAGAACAAAACGAAAAATTAAAAAAACTGGAAGAACAAAATAAATCAGATAAAAATGAATTTGAAAAATTAAAAAATCTTTCCGGTGAAATTGAAAAAAATAAAAGCGAAATAGTCAAGAATGGTGAAAAACAAGAGGAATTAACAGAAATTCAAAATAAAATTTCAGATTATAAAAATGAACAGAACAATTTTGAAAAACAAAAAATTTTGATAGATTGTGCAAATAAGGATTATCAGGAAAAACAAAAAACGGCAGATTTATTATACAAATTATTTATTTCAAGTCAGGCAAAATTTTTGGCAAAAGATTTAAAAGCCGGAGAAAAATGTCCGGTATGCGGTTCTACAACCCACCCAAATCCGGCAAAAGCCACTAAAGATACTGTTACGGAAGAAGAATATAACAAAGCCAAGAAGATTGCCGAATCTTCACAAAACAAATATACTGATTTAGCAAAAGAAGTTGGTAAAATTGAAACTATTTTGAAAAATATTGAAAAAGACCTTTTAAAATTTGGTAAAAAGGAATTTAATCTTAAAGTTGTTGAAGGTTTGGAAGAAAAAGTTGAAAGTGCACTTTTATCCAATGAAAAAGATGCAAAAGATTTAAAAATTAAAAAATCAGAATTAGAAAAGAAACAAATACAAAAAGATAAACTTGAAGAAAGTATAAAAGATTTTGACAGTAATAAAATCGTATTGAATAATTCAATAAAAACTGAAGAAGAAAAGCAAACAGAATTAAAAACTGTTATTTCGGCATTATCTGCAACCATAAATGAAAAACAAAAAAATCTAAAGTATAAAACAAAAAAAGATGCCGAAAAAGTTCTTCAGGAAAAACAGCAAAAATATGATGAACTTCAACAGGCATTAGAAAAGGCACAAGAGGAAAAAGAAGAAACTTCAAAAAAAATGTCTGAAGCTGCAGGCAGAAAATCAGAATTAGAAAAAAAAATTCCAAAAGAAGAAATTCCTGATATTGAAAATTTAGAAAAATCTTTAAATGAAAAACAAAAAGAACTTGAAGAAATGGTAAATTCTAACAAACAAATTTTCAACAGATATGAAACAAATTCTAATGCAATGGCAAATATAAAGGAAACTTACAAAATATATGTTAAAACCTCGGAACAAATAAATATATTAGATAATTTAAATCGTACCGCAAACGGTCTTTTAAACGGTAAGCAAAAAATAACTTTTGAAAATTATATATTAGGAACATTTTTTGAAGAAATTATTATTGCCGCAAATCGAAGATTCAAAGAAATGACTTCATATCAGTTTGAACTGAGAAAAGCAAAAACAAAATCGGGAAATGCCCAAACCGGTCTTGATTTAGATGTATTTGACTCATATACCGGTAAAACACGCAACATTTCTACTCTGTCCGGCGGGGAATCTTTTAAAGCAGCACTTGCACTTTCATTAGGATTATCTGATATTGTTCAACAGCAAGCCGGCGGTATTCAAATTGAAACAATGTTCATAGATGAAGGATTTGGCTCATTAGATCCTGAATCTTTAAATCAAACAATGAAAATATTAAGTGATTTATCAGGAAATAACACTCTGATAGGTATAATTTCTCATGTTGATGAATTACGGGAAAAAATTGATAAAAAAATTGTTGTAACTAAAACCCAATCCGGCTCAAAATTAGATATTTGTGTGGTATAAAATTCTGAGAATACAATTATTAATTATGAGATATAATATTTAAAATTATCTGTTTTTATAACTTAATTATAATTTAACTATAATTTAATTTATATTGTGAAAGAATTGTTGTAAATGTTGTTCCTCTTACCTGTCGTCAAAGCAATTCATAATCACGCAAATATTCAAACTACCATGAGATATGCTCACACAATACGTGAGCAAGAGATTTCAGCAGTTGAAATACTTGCAAATTTTAATGGTTAGTTTTACCAAGTTTTACGAAGATTTATCGCTCTTACAAAATTTGTAATTACACACAGGGGTAAAAAATATCCAAAATTAAGCTATAAAAAAGAGGGCTGAAACTCAGTCCTCTCTTATATCTGGGCCGCAGTGGACTCGAACCACCGACCTCACCCTTATCAGGGGTGCGCTCTAACCACCTGAGCTAGCAGCCCTCAATTTCGGCAACAACAAGGTTAACATGAAAAAATTTTAAAATCAAGAGGCTTGTTATTTTGTTAATAATACTTAAAAATCTCAAAAAATATTAAAGTTTTCCTGATTTTGTGCCGTATTAAAAAATAATAGGAGTAACTATGCTGGTTGTTAATGCTGATCTTGAATATATACAAAGATTTTTGGGAATTAGTCCGACTACTTTCCAAACTAAATACGCTTTAAAAACCGTTGATGAAATTATTGAAGCGGAAGCTTCTCAGGGAAACCAAAAAGCAATCGAACTTGCAAAAGAGCTTACAACAAACATAAATTTGGTTATTAAACTTTTTGAACTTGCAGACACAAACAATAAACTTGAAATTCTCAGTGAAATGTCATCTCAACAGTTAGCGGAATTTTTGCCGGAAATGGATGATGAAGATATTCATCAAGGTCTGTTCTTCTTTACGCAAGACAAACTTTTGAAAATGCTTGAACGTTTACCTATGGAACAAGTTGTTAAAACTGCATTTGAACTTTTCTCTCAGGAAGAAATTGTTCAGCTCATGCCGGACGATCAGCTGAACAAATTCTTAACAAGTACTGATATTGACAAAAATAAAATTCTTAAACACATACAATCAATTCCTGAAGAATACGTTGCTCAGGTTCTTGAACAGGTAACGGGTGAATCAATGGAAGGTATGGACAGCATTGAGTTATCCAAGAAATTCGGAGAACTTAATCCTTTGGAATATAAAGATGCTCTGACAGGTTTTCAACCTACTCAAAAACAACAATTGGTATTGTCTTTAGGAAAAGAACATAATGAATGGTTTCAGCTTTTTGATGCACACGCTTATACAAAAATTATGAACAGAGAAAAACATCAGCCGGAACTTGTTAAAGGCATGTCAGTCTTAGATCCGGAACATATTGAAAATATGGTTAAGGAACTTCCAAATGATCTTTTGTCAATCGTTATTACACAAATCGACACTGAAAAATTCGCTTATGTTTTAATGTACAAATTCCCCGAAATGATTGCTAATTTAATGTTGAGATAAATTAATAATCCATTTTCCAGTTCATTTGGTCGATAAGTAAACCGGCACAGGCTTCACCACCATAATGACTGGAAGTTCCAAAAGACATAATCTTACAATTACTATTCAAATCTTTTATTGCCTTATATACATCTATATTTTCTTGAGTTAAATTTGAACCTGCAGTTGAACCTACAAGATATACAGCAAAATCATTACCACCATAAGGTGAAAGTTGTCCTCTTTCTGTTATATAAAATTCAAATATATCTTTTCCCAACTCATTAGGTCCTTTGTTACCGTTGATATCTATACTTAACCTACCTGCCTGACCACACATATGTCCTCCGGCATTATGAATTGCATCACAATTTGAGCTAATTATAGGGTTTTTATGAAAAGAATAGTCCCATATCATAGCACCGTTTGATAGATATATTATGTTTTGATTATATGCATTTTTTTCAGAGGAATTTCTGTATTTGTATTTATATACATTACTCAAAACTTGACCATTACTACCTAAATAGACATCAGTTCCTTTACTAATCTGTGTTATTTTAAAATATTTTTTCAATTGCGGATAAAAATCTTTACATTTGTCTGATGAAATATCATCAGCTTGATAGCAATAATTATCACCCCCTATTGCCCTCCAGACTTCCGTATCCGCAATAAATTCCACACCGTCATCTGCCATCATTTTTCTAAACCCTTGATTTAGAAGTGAATAATTTTCTTTCAATGCATTCACCCAAGCATGCTTGTTGTATTCTTTTATTAATGTAGGAAGAGTAATTGATGCGACAACTCCGATAACACCAAGAGTAATCAAAACTTCTGCAAGCGTAAAACCTTTTCTCATAGTTTTCCTTTCCGTCATATTATGCTCTTTTTTTATTCAAAAATAGAATTACTATATAGAGTATAAAGCATATTATGGTCTTTGTCAAGACTTTAGAAAGCATATTAGTATCTTATTACAGGCTAATAATTCATTAAAATGATAATATGAATGATAAAGAATTTAAAAAATTATTAGGCTCAAGAATACAAGAATTACGGTTAAAAAAAGGATTGACGCAAGAACAGTTATCTGAAATGATTGATGTAGGTGAAAGAAATTTAAGCAAACTGGAATGTGGAAAAATTTTTGTCAAATCTTCAACGGTTACGAAATTGTTATCGGCTTTGGAAGTTGAACCGAAGGAGTTGTTTGATTTTTCAACCTTAAAACAGAAAAGTGAAATTAAAAAGATTTTAAAAAATGCGATTGACAATGATTTGGTTGATATTGACCTGCTTTACAGGATTTACAGGTCGGTAAAGGTTTAAGACAGTTGAATGGTTTAAAGGTTATATAATACCGTAAAATTTTTATTGCCTTTTATCCAATATATTTAAAACCATTTTTAATGCAGTTTCAGAGAACATAAATTTCATGTTTTTCCGGTTTAATTTTGGATTTAAGTTAAATTTTTTAACCACAATACTGTCTTTGTAACCGCAGGCTATATAAATCAACCCGACAGGTTTTTCTTCGCTTGCGGAAGGTCCTGCAACACCTGTTGTACATAATACGACTTCACTTTTAGTCAGTTGCATTAAGCCTTTTGCCATTTCAAATGCACATTCTTCGCTCACAGCACCATGATTTTTTAAAGTTTCTTCCGAAACATTCAGGATTTTATTTTTTGCTTCGTTTGAATAAGTTACAAAATTTGCCCTGATATAGGCAGAACTTCCGGCAACATCAGTTAATCTTGAACTGATAAGTCCGCCCGTACAGGATTCCGCTACGGAAATTTTAAATGCATTTCTAAGTAAAATTTTTGATAAATCATATTCCAAAGTTGATTTTTTACGTAAATTATTAACTTTAAAATTTTCAAAAAAGGAGTTCATATAAATATTGTGGGCGGTGAAATGAAGAAGTCAAGAAATATTATTTAGTAAATAGTGAGTTGTGAGTGGTGAATGGTTCTTATTGGTTTGCTACGCAAACAAAAAAAATATATATATATTTCCGAGCACAGCGAGCATAAAGAACTACTCACAATTCACTAGAATTTGTATCATATATTTACATTCCCTTTAAAACTTAAATTTTTTCATGTAATCATGTATCAAGGAGAAATATACATGCCTGTAAAAGAAAAAGAAAATAATTTAGGAATGATGCCGCAGAATATTGAAGCCGAAGAAGCTGTCTTGGGCGCAATTTTAGTTAATCCTAATGTAATAACAAAAATTGTTGAAACGATTAAACCGTCAAGTTTTTACAAACCTGCTCACAGATATATTTATGAAGCCATGCTTCAATTATTTAACAACAATGAAAGAATTGATATTGTATCAGTATCTGACGTTTTAAATTACAATTCCAAGCTTGAAACAATAGGAGGCAGGGCATTTGTAAATGATTTATGCTACAAAACGATTACAACATCAAATGTTGAATATTATGCAAAAATTATTCAGGAAAAAGCAATTAAAAGAGCACTAATAAATGCGGGTTCGGAAATTGTATCGTTTGGATATGACGTAAACCCGATTGACCAGTCTTTAGACAGTGCAGAAAAATTAATCTTTGATATAGCATCAAAAAAAGCAACTTCAGACCTTGTCCACGTGAAGGATTTGGTTCTGAATACTTATGAAAAAATCGAATACAGATATAAACACAAAGATGAATTGACAGGTGTTCCGACAGGATTTTATGATTTGGATTCGATTTTAAGCGGACTTCAAAAATCTGATTTATTAATTCTTGCGGCACGTCCTGCAATGGGAAAAACGGCATTCGCTCTGAACATAGCACAAAATGTTGCCATAAAAGCAAAAACGCCTGTTGCAATATTCTCGCTTGAAATGTCAAAACATCAACTGATGCAGCGTATTATATGTTCGGAAGCAGAAATTGATGCAGAAAGACTGAGAAACGGAAATCTCCAAAACAAAGACTGGGATAAACTTGCAAGCGCAATGGATTCTCTTTCACAAGCACCGATTTATATTGATGATACGGCAGGAAGTACATTAACGGATATTCGTGCAAAATGCAGACGTTTAAAAATGGAAGAAAAAAATCTGGGTTTGGTTCTTATAGATTACCTGCAGCTGATTGAAAGTGTGGGAAAAGAGGACAGAATGCAGCAAATTTCTGCTATTTCAAGAGGTTTGAAGATTTTGGCAAAAGAACTTGACGTTCCTGTTTTGGCACTTTCACAGTTATCACGTGCCGTTGAATCCCGTAATGACAGACGTCCTATGTTGTCTGATTTAAGAGAATCAGGTGCCATCGAACAAGATGCCGATATTGTAATGTTTATATACAGAGATGAATATTACAAAAAAGAAGATGCCGGAGAAGAAGAAATTGTTGCAAAAGCGGCTTCAAAAGGCGAATCTGAAATAATTATCGCAAAACACAGAAACGGTTCTGTCGGAACGGTTAAATTACTCTTCCAAAACAACATTACAAAATTCAAAAACCCAATTAAGACTGATGTGTTTGATTAAGTAATTATGTGAGAAGTGAAACATGAAAAGTCGTTTACGGTGCATTGCACAAAACATATTTTTGCACGGAGTGCTGATATGGTCTTTTCACTACTCACATTTCACTTTTCACTTGATTAACTAAAAGTCTTAAATGTTGATTCGACATTTTTGTCTACAACATTCTTAACGGATTCATATTCCGTTTGCAGGGCATTATGTTCGGTATCAAGTTTTTTTAATTCAAGGTCAAGCTGTTTATCTTTATGTTCCAAATCAGCCATATCCTGATTATATTTAGATTCTGCTTTTGCAACAGCTCTTTCGTCAATAACTTCCTGAATACAGTTATCTTCGGAAAGTGTTGTGGATTTGAATTTTCTTTCTGTTGTTGAATAATATTCCAGACGCAAAGAACCGTCACGTAAAGCTGCTTCAAAAGTATGATTATCTTTCAACGGATTTTTGGCGACTTTGCCTGTACCAACCGTAAGTTGAGAGTATTCATATCCTTCATATTTTGAACATTTCTCAGCCGAGTCGGTATAAGTAAACATTCCGTTTTGCTGTATTCTGTTAAACAGGTTTTTATAATATTTTAATGCATTCGCATTATCGCTGTTTGCTGCGGTTTTATATGCATCAAGATCAAAAATTTCACCTTCAATGCCGTTCATAGGGCTTTCCGTTCTGTAATAAGCTTCCGTTAATGCCATGGCATAATCAAACAAGTCTTTTGATTCTTTTGTTGTACCGTCAAAACTGATGGGTTCCCATATATAATCTTCGGGTACCATTTTCTTTTTGCTTGCTTCAGAATAACTGTCTTTCGGAACTTCTTTACCGGTTGCTTTTTCAACATATTTGTATGTATATGAAGTATTATTTCTTACACTTGAAGAATAAGCATCTTTTTCAATGATTTTATCGTCTGCATCTAAATAGTTGCCGGCCGTATCTTGTTTAAATGTGCCATCATCATTTTTAACTCTTCTGTTTTGATTTTCCTCCGAATAGGCATCTTTTGGAATTTCCGCTCCGGTTTTATCATAATATCTTTTCTCATAATCAGGATTATTTTTGACATCATCAGAATACTCATCAGGTTCGATTTTTTCACCGTTTTTGTCTACATAATATTCTCCATCTTCATCTTTTTTGTAAACAGTTTCTCCGCTTTCATCTTTTTTTGCTGTTCTGTATGATGCATAACCGTCACCGATAAAAGAATATCCTCTTGTTGCAACATCTGAAGAACTTATCGGATTTTCATTTTCATCAATAAAGGTTAAGTCATTATCAATTACAACCGATGCATAAGTATTTGTCCATTTATATTTTTCGATATCATTATCCTGTGCATAAGCTTCTTCTGTATAAATATCATGTTCATCATCATCAACAGTTATACCTACTGTTTCAAAATATTTATCCCAAGCTTCGTGTATTTGTACCCTTGCAGCTCGTTTTTCAAGTTCAAGTTTTTGTTTTTCTTCGTCTGAGTATGCCGAATAGTTTTTTTGAACATATAAGTCTGCTTGAGAATAACCTAATTTTGCCAAAAACCTGTTATAATCTCCTTTACTGAGCGTATAAGCATCGGCAATCTGTTCCGTTACCAAAACTCTGCCTTTTGTATCGGTTACAACATATTGTTTTGTTGTTTCAGCCATTTGTAAACAGGTCATTCTGTTATAAGAAATATCCTCATAGTTTGCTTCAGCACCGTTAAACCCTGTAAGTACGGTCAACTTAGTAGTATCCAATGCTTCGTTATATTCATTGGTAATTTGCTGTGTTTGGTCTGCAAGACGCTGTTTTGCATACGAAATACCCTGTCCCGTATTTTCATTGTTTGACATGCGAGCCGTAATACTTAATAATCTTGCTTGTGAAGCCGACATTCCCATAATTAATCATCCTTATAGTTGTACAATCATGTCTACGGCTTTTTTACGGGAAATCTTTAGGAATTGTGAAGAAATGTTAATGGGTGAATAGTGATTAGTGAGTTGTGAATAGTTCTTATCAAAAAGCAGTCTTAACAGTATTTTACCAAAATCTCTTTATTTAAAGAACCACTTATCTTTCACTGCTCACCACTCACTTTAATCACTTTTTTCAATAACTCCACTTTTTCCAAACTATCACTCTCAAAATAAATCCTCAATAACGGTTCTGTTCCGCTGGGACGAACCAAAATCCAGCTTGTATTATCGTCAAAACAGAGTTTTACACCGTCTTTTGTGTCAATATTTTTTACTTTAAAATCACCTATGGAAGTTTTATTTTTGTATTCTTCCAAAACAGGTTTTACCATATCGAAATTGTCTAATTTCTTGTCAATTCTGTCGTTAAAAAATCTGCATCCGACAAAATCATATAGATTTTTCTGAAGTTCAACAAGCGATTTATTTTCATAAGCCATTGCTTCTAAAACAAGCAAATTCGCTAAAATTCCGTCTTTTTCGGGAATATGTCCCCGAATACTCAAACCGCCGGATTCTTCACCTCCGATAATCGGATTAAATTTTCTCATAGCTTCACCGACATGTTTAAACCCGACTGCTGTTTCAATGACTTCTACACCGAGTTTTTCGGCAACTTTATTAAGTAAAAGACTTGCTCCGACCGTTTTTACCAGAGAACCCGAATAATTTTTATTTTTCTTTAAATGCATTAAAAGAATTGAAATAATTTCGTTTGGTGAAACATATTCACCGTTTTCATTAATAACTCCGAACCTGTCAGCATCACCGTCATTTGCAAATCCGACCGAATTATCTGATGTTTTTACTTTTAACATCAAAGCCGATAAATATTTTGGTTTCGGTTCGGGCATTCCGCCTCCGAAATTCGGGTCGTGTTTCATGTGTAAACTGTCGTATTTTATTCCGTTATTTTCCAAAATTTTATCGAAATATCCGATACTTGCCGAATAAAGCCCGTCAAAAATTATATTTTTTTCAAAAGATTTAATCTTTTCAAAATCAATTAATTTTTCAAGATGTTCAAAGTATTTCGGGGAAAAATCATAAAGCTTAAATTCTTTATCCTGTTCCTCAATATCAAAATCTAATTCCAGATTTTTGGTTAATTCATCAGTAATATCAGATGTCGCAGGGCCTGCATAATCGGGAATAAATTTTATTCCCAAATATTCAGGGGGGTTATGTGATGCAGTGAACATAACCGCACAAGCGTTCAAACTTTTTGCACTATATGCCAAAACAGGTGTAGGAATAACTTTTTCGGACAATAAGACATCAAATCCGTATCCCGACAATTGTTTAGCGGACATTAATGCATAGTCCCAAGCCATGTTTCTCGGGTCATACCCTATTATAATTTTTTTAGAAAGTCCGAATTTTTCATAAACATATTTACCGACAGATTTTATAACGATATAAACGTTTTTTCTGTTAAAGTCTTCTCCTACAACAGCTCTCCAACCGTCTGTACCAAATTTAATATTTGCCATTATTTTCCTCTTTTTGTTATAATGATAATCGAAATATTGGAGTTTATCAATGTCTGATTTTGAAAATATACGAAGAATTGCATATCTTGGCCCTCAGAGTTCTTTCTGTGAAATGGCGACAGATTATTTCTGTGAAAAAAATAATATTAATGCATTTCCGGAAATATGCCAAACAATAGAAGAAGTAGTGAATTTTGTTGACAATAATCCTGACACTTTGGGAGTTCTGCCTGTAGAAAATTCGGTAGACGGTACGGTAAAAGAAACTTTAGATAAAATTATGCAAACCAAAAATCCAAATATTCGAATATTGGCAGAACATTATCAACTTGCAAATCTATGTCTTTTATCAAGAACAACCGAAATTTATTCAATAAACGGAATAATCTCTACACCTGAAACTTTATGTAAATGTAAAAACTTTATAAAAAATGAAATGCCTTTTAATGTAAATATAATTGAATCGGCAAGTATTCCTGAATCTGCAAAGCTTTTACAGGGATATAATTTAACCTATTCTTCCATCGGAACACCTAAGACTGCGGAAGTATTCAATCTCAATATATTAAAAAACAATATAAATGATAACAAAACAAGTCAGAC
>JAGBOW010000091.1 GCA_017633675.1 bacterium
ACGTGCAAAAATAGATGAATATATGTATTATTACAATAACAACAGATACCAATGGGGGTTAAATAAAATGACACCATTAGAATACAAAAATTTAATAGCCTTGTCCTACTGATTGATTCTTTTTTAGTGGGTACACTTCATGCTCCCGACAAAATAAATAATGTTGGCATAACCAACCTACAGAATTTTATAGTTATGTACGAAGCAACACAAGAAGAAAAAGAAAAATTAAATCAAATATATCAAAAATGTTTAAAATGCCAAAAATGTCCTCTTGGCAAAACAAGGACAAATACTGTATTTTCGGCAGGTATTCCAAACCACAAATTGATGCTTATCGGTGAAGCTCCGGGATATTATGAAGATATGAAAGGTGAGCCGTTTGTCGGAAAAGCGGGACAGCTTTTGGATAAGATTTTTGCATCTGTTGGTTTATCAAGACAAAAAGACGTTTATATATGTAATACCTTAAAATGCCGTCCGCCCGATAACAGAGATCCTCTGCCCGAAGAAAAAGAAGCATGCAGAGAATATCTTGATGCCCAGATAGAAATTTTAAAACCACGTATAATTCTGCTATGCGGACGTGTAGCCGTTCAGTCAATTTTGGGTTCTGCACAAGGTATAACAAAAATCAGAGGAAAATGGTTTGCAGGCCCGAATAATTCCAAAATGATGCCGATTTTTCACCCGTCATACTTACTCAGAAACGATTCCAGAGAAAAAGGCAGCCCGAAATGGCTTATGTGGCAGGATATTCAAGAAATTAAACGGATTTATTCCCAAATGGACTGATTTTTACTTAATATGCGTCCTCAAATTTTTGTATTCCGCCTTTTTCGGGAGGCAGGCAGTATACTACATTCGGGTGGAAATAATATTCCCCGTTGGCACCCCTCATAATAACAAAACTGAAAAGGTCATATCCGGTTCTGTTTGGAGGCATATTACCGTTACTATCTACCGCAAATAAAGGTTTTGGAGAATCTTGAGGCATATTAAATACAATAATATTAGTTTGATCGCTCATCACAAAAGATTGATTAAAAAGTTCCATCATTTGTTTTGAATATCCCGAACATTCCGAAAGGTTTGAATATTTTTTATAATTCGGAACACACCCGTTTTTTTTGCCGTTACTTTCACAATATTTTGAAACTTTTAAGTTTGAAACAAATTTTTTGTAAAAATCTTTACAACCTGAATAATTACCGGCTTTATTTTTTTCGGCAGAAAAATAACATGCAATATCGCCGTCCATTTCATAAGCTGTCATATTCAGTGCTTTTGTATATGTGCCGTATAGTCGTTTGAACGAATCTGCCGCAAATCTGTTGACAGTATCTATAGAAATTTTTACAACAGCACATAACAGAACTATTACACAAACCGTATAAAATAATTTTTTCTTTTTTTCTTTTTTGTTTTGTTCAATAACCATACGCACTCCTTTTATTTAAGAGACATTTAAAATTTAAACATAAACTTACATAATATAAAATATGAGATTCCGAACATTATGTCAATATCTTAACATTTGTACGGAATCTCATAACAATAAAATTACTATTCCTTAAGATTATTTCCAATCCCAAGTGAACAATCTTTTGAATGCGTTTTTGGTTTCTGTTACTTCTTTGTTAAAAGCTTCTTGTTTTGCTTTTGCCTGAGCTTCTTGAGCATCTCTTTTTGCTTTAGCTTCCGCTCTTTTAGCTTTCCATTGAGAAATCCAGGATTGTTCTTCATTCTTTACTGATTTGTTTGTTGATTCGATTGAATCTGCAGTTTTGTTCAACCACTCGGAAACAGGGTTTGATGCATAAACTGCTGTTGTTGATAACATTACAACTGCCAATAAAGCGATTAAATTTTTTTTCATAATTTTTCTCTCCTTTTTTACAAAAACATTATAATTAAATCGGGAAAATTTTGCAAATGAATTTTTTATAAAAGGCTATAAGATGATATGCCATATCGCCTTATAGCCCTAATTATCATACATCTCAATAATCTTTTTTATTCCCTCCCGCGCAACGTTAAAAATCTTTAACATGTCCGATTGCTCATAAGGTTCACCTTCTGCCGTTGTCTGAAACTCAATAATCTTGCCGCTTTTTGTTAAAACTATATTACTGTCAACCTGTGCAGACGAATCTTCAATATATTCAAGATCTAATCTGACTTCACCGTCAACAATTCCTGCTGAAATTGCACCAATCGGTTCAGTTATCGGATTTTCCCGAATTTTTCCTTCTTTAAGAAGTTTTTCTATTGCTATTTTTAATGCCAAGAAGCCACCGCAAATACTTGCTGTTCTTGTTCCTCCGTCAGCCTGAATTACGTCCGCATCAATTGTTATTGTTAAATCGGGAATTTTTTCCAAATCAATGCATGCTCTTAAACTTCTACCGATAAGCCTTTGAATTTCCTGAGTTCTGCCCGAAATTTTTGTTCTTTCTCTGGTAACTCTTGTATTTGGAGCTGATGGTAATAATGAATATTCTGCCGTAACCCAGCCTCTTTTTTCATCTTTATCCATCCATTTCGGTTTACCTTCTTCAACGGAAGCTGTTGTTATTACTCTTGTATCACCAAATTCAACCAAAACAGAACCTAAAGCATGCTTTGTAAAATCTTTTGTGAATTTTATTTCACGCATTTCGTCATTTTTTCTTCCTTCTCTTTTCATTTCATTTTCCCTTCATAGTCCCACATATAAATCTGTCCGCAGTATCTGCATACGGCATGTTCGTTCATAAATTGCAAATCCGGAATAAATTTGTATCCGTCAACAGTTATTTCTATATCTCCGTCTTTGTTGTATTCCTGTGAAAAACTTTTCTCACCCTCATAATCAGGAGAAAACATCAATTCAAATTTATCTACGGACTTACAATTTTTACAGATAAACATTAATAATCGTCGTCCTCCATTTGCGCATGTCTGATTATTTCCGGATCAATTTCACGTTTTTCTGTTTTAAAAGATTTGCCGGTTAATCTTTTCTTTTTATATGATGAATTTTTCTTTTGAATTTGTTCCTCAACAGGTTTTTCCGCAAGATTGTTATACCACAATGTCCAGCAAATGCTCCTTAAAGGTAAAGTAAATCCGATTATAATGAACGCAACAAATTGACCAAACATTGATTTGCCGATTAAAGCCGGTGTTACCCCGTACGGCTCAAGACTTTCTATAGGCAAAGTAAAAGCATATGCTTCAAAACATTTTGATAATTTTTCGGTTAAATTTAAATAATCAAAAATAACTGAAAATCCTGACGGTAAAAGAAAATATGTCAATATTAGGAGTATCGACATAAGAACAAATGTTCTTGCATAATTTCCTTTTATAATTTCAAAACTTCTTCTGAAATATCCGAAAGGTGAAAGCCCGTTTTCAAATGTAAATACCTGAAAAATTAATATAAAATAAATAAAAAATATTCCGCAAATTATCCAAAATATCGGAATAACGGCTAAAAATGTAAATATGCCGAAAATAAACCACAGGGCAATAAACGAAAAGGTTTTATTCAGTATAACTTCGTTGTGAGATTTGAAATCATAAACTTTTCCGGTATTCAAATAACCTTCTGTCATGGAATTCAAAGCTCCGTATGCAACCAAATAATCCCAAAAAGCTTTCATATATATCAAAAGTCCCGGAATAACAACTAAGACGGCAAAACCGATAAGTGTTGACATATTATTTAATGCCGAATATTTCATTGACAAATCTTTAATATTTTGAGTATACCAGTAATTCAGACCGAATATTAAAAACAATCCCAAAACCTGTCCCAAAACCGGAAAAGCCATATACAACAAAAACTTGTGTATATTTAAACAATATATTTTTAAGCCCTCAAAAAATACGGATAAAACTCTTTTATTTTTCATTTTTAATCCTTTGTTGTATGATTATTTTAGTACAAAAACAGTGAGTGGTGAACAGTGAATAGTGAACAGTTCGTTAACACAATAAAATTATATAATAAAGAAGATTTTGAAAATAACATTGTAAATCTTCATATTCATACGATATTTTCGGACGGAAAAGCAGATGCCTTTGATATTTTAAGTCAGGCAAAAGAAAAAGGTTATAAGAAAATTGCAATAACTGACCATAATACTGTTGAAGCGCACAGGCTTATTCAAGATGAAATTTTAATTCCTGCAGTTGAATTTGATGTTTGGTGCGGTTATGTTTTTGTACATTTGTTGGCGTACGGAATAGATATTAACCACCCCGACCTGCAAGAATTTTATGCGAAAAATAAAAAAGAAACCGAAGCAAATATTGTAAGAATTTTTTCAAAAAGAAATATAAAAAAATTGATAAGAGCAATACATAATGCCGGCGGTATTGCAGTTTTAGCCCATCCGGCATGTTATTGGGCAATAAGTTTGGATTTTATGGTAAAAAAGCTGGTATCTTATGGTCTTGACGGGATTGAAGTATATTATCCGTACGACAGATTGAGAAGTGTCGTTAAATTTCACAGCAGAAAAACTGTTGAAAAAATAGCTGATAAATACAATTTAATAAAAACCGGCGGAACAGATTTGCACGAGGTTGAGTTATAGATTATTCCGACACAACAGACAAATTCATAAACTCTATATCATCATAATCGATATATGCTGTTTGATGAAGATTATGACCTGTTTTTATTGTGATTTCATTCATTGAACCTGCTCTCACAAGGTTGTTTGGCAGTTTTATTTTTTGTCCGTCACCGTTTATTTGAATTTCTGCTATTTTTTTACCGTTTAAATAAATTTCAGGCGGAGAAGAAAATGAGTTTGTAATATTGTTTTGTTTCATTGAACGTGCCATAAGAGTGTCAATTCCTATTATTGAACCGATAATAAGATAATTATTTTTATTTACGCAATTTTGACTGATAGGAAACATTTTAGAATAAAAAGGCCCTGAGGAATGTCCTTTAAATTCTCCCGAATTAGCCGAATATTGGGAAAAATTATCATCACCCAAATGGATCATTTCCGTTGATATTACTATATCATGAGCATTTGTTTTTTCTATACCGATAACAATGGGTTTTGATGCAATTTTTTCATTTATTGTAAGTGAAAACGGTCTGTAACCTTCTTTTTCTACTGCAAGAACCGAAGAATCGTTTATTTGACCGGTTATGTTGAACAGACCGTTATCGTCAGTATATGTCGTATAATTTTGTTTTGGCAAAGTTATTTTTGCATTAGGAACAGGCATGTTTGTTCCGATGTCAATAATTTGATTTGCAGCGCCGGTTTTTGAAATACCGACTTCCATAGGTTGAGCATTGACTGACAGAGTGAAGAATAGAAGTGTTAACAGAATAAAATATTTCATGACATAAACCCTCATTAATTTATTAATAATGAAATTTTAAAATGCAAAAATTCTGATTTAATCGGAAAAAATAAGAATATTTCGGCATAATAAAAATTTTTGTAAAATAATATTTGAAATTTAAAATTTTTCTGTTAGAATATATTTGTAAACTGAATATGAGCCGAAGTGATGAAATTGGTAGACGTGCTAGACTCAAAATCTTGTGTGGGCAACCACGTGCCGGTTCGAGTCCGGCCTTCGGCATATAATACGGACACCCTAAGGGTGTCCGTATTATATATTGATATATTTTACATTTATATAAAGTATTTTCCCTTTCAAATATTGCTTAAATTTTATGAGAATTATTACAAAAGTATGATTTGTGCTAAAATAAAGGTGTTCGGAGGTATTCATGGCAAGTGAGGTTTCTAAAATTTATTCGGATATTGCAGAGTTATTAAATGTTGCGCGTGCAAAAGCTTACCATACTGTTAATTCAATTATGGTCGAAACATATTGGAAAATAGGGCAACGCATTGTCGAAGAAGAACAAGGCGGAAGCTCAAGAGCGGAATACGGAACAAAGCTTATTGAGAATTTGTCAAAATACTTAACTGATACATTCGGTAAAGGCTTTTCGGAAGCTAATTTACAGAACATGAGAAAGTTTTATTTAACTTATCCTGAATTTCCTACGCATTGCGTAGGAAATCTATCTTGGACAAATGTACGTACTATTATTAGGATTGACAATAAACAAGAACGTGATTATTACTTAAAAGAATCCTCTGCTGAGAATTGGACATCACGCCAATTGGAGAGAAATATCAAAAGCGGTTATTATCACAGACTTTTATCTGCTCAAGAAAAAACAAACGATACAGAAAAATGCTTGCCGACAATAATTAATACAAAAGAATTTATCAAAGATCCTTATGTTTTAGAATTCCTTGATTTACCGGAAAATATTGAAGGCAAAGAAAGTGTATTAGAATCTGCTTTAATAAATAATTTGCAGAAATTTTTACTTGAACTCGGTAAAGGTTTTTTATTTGTCGCTCGTCAATTCAGAATCAGTACTGAAACAGATCATTTTTATGCTGATTTGGTATTTTATAACTATTTACTTAAATGCTTTGTGATTATTGATTTAAAGACTACAAAATTATCTCATGCAGACATAGGACAAATGGATATGTATGTCAGAATGTTTGATAAATTAAAACGTGGAGCAGATGATAACCCGACTATCGGAATAATTATGTGTACCGATAAGTCAGAAACTATGGTTAAATATTCGGTATTACAAGAAAGTCGGCAAATTTTTGCAAGTAAATATAAAACAATACTTCCGACTGAAGAAGAACTTGCTGATATGATATCAAAGGAAAACACGAAATTATTATCAGATAATTCTTAGTTTTTTAATATTTTTCCGTAAATATCAGTTTTCGGTCCTGTTAATAAGAAAAGTAAAACATTAATAAATACTTAAAAAAATCCCTCACTTTAAATAGTGAGGGATTTTCTTTAAGTATTATGATTTTTTTACTGAACTTTATTACCGCTTAATGTAATATTGGTTTTCTTTAATTCAGGTGTTATATTACCTTTACCTGAATTTGAACCGCATTTACCAAATCTCCATTGGAAACCTGCTTGCAATCCGATACCGTTTCTGCCTACATTTCTGATTACTGTCTGTATGTAAGCCGAAAATCTGTCAGTAAATTTCTTATTAAGACCGATACCATATTGAATGTATCCTCTGTCCATACTTAATCTTGGCAAATCAACATTTCCTGCACGTCCGCCTGTTGCCTGATTGATATTATACATATATTGCAATGTAACGTATGCGCTCCATGTTTCTCTTTCGTAGATTAAGTTCAAACCGGGTGCGATATTGATACCGTTAAGTGCACCTGACATCATACCCATTTGACCGAAATCCGAATGCCAGTTTTGTTGTCCAAAGTAGTTATATGATACAAATAAGTTTGGCTGTAATGCCCAATTTTTTGCAAATTTCCAGTTGTAAGCACCTTTAACTGCACTGCCTGCAAAATAATTGAATGCATTATCATCACCTCTCGGAGTGCTCATTTCGTTTCCATAAACACCACCGTAAGCCATTGCACCAATCATAAAGTCATTTTTGTACCATGTACCCATTACACCCAACTGACCGCCGTTTTGGTAAGCTCCGTAGCCGTTCCAATACTGGTGAGCACCGTTGTAGCCGATATATGCGGTCGGCATAAACTGCCATCCGTGTTTCAGTTCTTTCAGGCCGAAATCAGCACCGATAATTGTACCGTATGCATTGTTTCCGACATCTAAACCGCCTGCATGTAATCTTTCAAAGTTACCATACATTTTAACCCACAGACCGCCGTCTTTTCTTGAATATTCATATGGCGGATACAAATCATTTGCAGAGGCTAAGCGATTAGGATTAGATGCAATGTAATCATTTCCCTTAAATCCCTGATCAACCATTGTATGGTTAAATATCATATCGTCAATTGCCAATTGGTTTTGGTATTGAGCAAGTGTTGATACCTGACCTCTGAATACACCCGGATTGTATCTGTTTAAATCAAATGAATAGTTGCCGCCGCCTTTTGAATGCAATCCGTACCAGCCAATCGGAGTAAATACTTCTTTGTCTGTTGATGTGAAATCAATAGTATGATTTGCAGCAACTGAACCTTTGAATAATTTATCTATAGCAATGCTTCTGTCAATCGGAGCATCATAACCATAAATATCACCATTCAATGTCCAATCTGAAACGTGAATTATACCGTGTTTGGTTGATAAATCCGTTGCGCTTATTGAGGTTGAGTCTTTACCAAACTGGTCATAATTTTTATTTGCATTACTTCTTGCATACAAATCTATTGTATACTCAGCTTTTTCATCACCTGCTCCATCACCTATAATATGATTATCAAATAAGTGATTTTCATATCCTGTGTTGATAGAATGAATTACGCCTGCGTTTTGCAAATCTCCAACAATAAACCTTCCCGATTGTGATTCAAAGTGAGAATCTGTATCAAGAGTCATGCTTCCTGAAGGTGCATTTATTAATGTAGCATCTTCCATTGACAAGCTTGTGTTATTTAATATCAAAGCTCCGCCCGTTTGTGAATAATAAGGAGAAGATCCTGTATTATCAAATGTCGGGTCAGCACCTACAGTTATTGCAATATCGTTAAGTGTTAAACTAATATTTTCATCATCTGCAGTACCTGCATTAGACATATTAATATCACCATTCCAAGTGTCGGTACTGTCAAGAGTAACCGCTGCGACTATTGCCGGTGCAGTACCTGCATCTTGAGCATCAGCACCCGTAATATTTAACGCAGAGCCTTCATTAATTGCAACATTTGCAGCCTGAGCAATTGTACCTGATGCGACTTCCAGTGTTGAATGATCCGTATTATCGGCAGAATCCCCAACATTCAATGTACCTGCTGAAATTGCTGTTTCAATAAGCTGAGGAGCTGCACTTGTAGGACCATAAATGTAACTGTCAAGCGTCATTGTTGAATTGCCTGTTACGTTCATTGTTTCAGTACCGGCAGCCATTGTTACGGCAGCATTGTTATTATTTTCTCCGTTATTAATTGTTAATGTTGAACCATTTGTAAGTTCTACGCTACCGTCTGATATTACACTCTTTT
Organism: bacterium; assembly: GCA_017633675.1. Lineage (GTDB taxonomy): Bacteria > Cyanobacteriota > Vampirovibrionia > Gastranaerophilales > Gastranaerophilaceae > Stercorousia. The sequence goes on from JAGBOW010000091.1 coordinate 9,045, forward strand.
TAGTTGTATCAGGATCTAACACAAGAGTAGTACCGTCAAATTTAGCTTTACCGCCTGTTTGATTATATGTTACAGTGCCGTCGGTTGTTTTATTGAAACCTGAAACAGTCAAATTACCTGTTCCGCTCAAATCAATTGCACCGTTCCAAGTATCCGCTCCCGTACCTGACGCATTCAAAGCAACAGTACCTGCGGATTGTTTTAATGTTCCGTTTGTATTGATTGTTACTGCAGTTGCTGCTGCTATTGAATCTAAAGTGTTATTAAGATTCAATGTACCTGCAATATCAGGATCTGAAGGATCAGTTGGATCACCTATATGACCGATAATTATATTACCGCCATTTGATGTTAATTTTGCAGTTGTTGCATTTTTAACAACATTATCCAAAACAGTTATTGTACCTGCAGTTTGGTTAATTGTTCCGTTCCAAGTATCTAATTCGTTGATTGTTGTCTGTGCAGTATCTGCAACATTCATTGTGCTATTTTCTGCAACTGTTAATGCGACTTCTTTTGCAATTATTGCATTATTAGACAAGTTCAAAACGCTTGCATTTGTTGTACCATCACCAACAGTTACTGAACCGGTTGCAAAGTTTGTATCAGTTAATGTCGTAAACGCTGTGTTTGCACCTTTAACACTAAATGCATTTGATGCGTTTGTACCTGCTGTTACAACTTTTGCCTGATTTGTTGTCAAACCGTTATTTACAACCAATGTGCCTGCAGTATTGCCTGCCTCACCTAATTGAACCGTACCGCCTGTAATTGCTGATGAAACTGGTGTTGCACCTGTTGTATCGGTATTAAGTGTCAAACTTCCACCGTTATCAATAATTAAATTGCCACCGGTTTGGTTGTAAGTTTGAGTTGCATCTGTTGAATCAGCTCTGCCGCTTAAAGTCAAATTACCTGTTCCGCTTAATTCTATCGCACCGTTCCAATTGTCGTTTGTATTATCTAATACAACATTACCTGCTGATTGTGCCAATTTTCCGTTTGTATTGATTGTTACTGCAGTTGCTGCTGTAATTGAATCTAAAGTGTTATTAAGAATTAATGTACCTGCAACATCAGGATCTGAAGGAGCAGTAGGATCACCAATATGACCGATAATTATATTACCGCCGTCTGATGTTAAATAACCGGTTGTTCTTGTATAATCATCATTTAATACAGTCAAAGTACCTGCAGTCTGGTTAATCTGACCATTCCAAATATCAAGTGAATTAATTGTTAATTCAGATTTAGAACCTGTCATATCAACTTTTGCACCTTCATTAATCACCATTGTTACTTCTTTGGCTATTTTAGAA
>JAGBOW010000092.1 GCA_017633675.1 bacterium
GCCTAAAAAATATAATGCCCGCTTTTTTATTTCTTTTTTGAAATTATCATATACTATGTTTATAAAATACAACCCGATTGCCGGTATTATTCCCAATATTGTAACGTATAACACAAAATTAGTTGTTATAAAGTCTGACGCTTCGCCATAATCTGTTTCAACCAAATTGCGTATCATATCGCGATTAATTACAATTCCCAAGTATTGCAGGCAATAATCAGAAGCTGCCGAGGAAATTAATAAAATCGCTATTATTATTTTTCCGATATAAGGAACCGTCAGCAAACTAAACAAGATAAAAAACAAAAAAGAGATAATAAATACTCCAAAGAACAAGGCCGGCAACACAAAAATATTACTCAGTTCTGCATTAGCAATAGCAAATGACCAAAGTTTAATATTTAAAAATGTAGCAAAGTAAATACTGATAAATATAATAAACGACAATGAATTAACATTTATTTTTTTCTTCATCATTTAGGCCAAGTCCAATTTATTTTATACTTTTTCAAATAACCTTTTTAATTAGATTTTTTTTCTTGTCAACACTCAATAATATAAAATTTCAATTTTCAATACAAAAATTCCATTTCAGTCAACCGCGTATTCACTTCCGCCGTCCGACTAAGTATAGGAAATATGTAAGCATTTATAATCAAAATAAGCAATATTATTATAATTCAATAATTTCTTTTATGTGAAAATTTTCATCGTAAAGATATCTTCTTTTAACATATTTGCCGGCTAAAATATCGGGCAGAAAATTGCTGTCGGCTTCACGCATTTCGGAATAGGGGATTTTATCTTCATCTTGCCAAAAGGCGGCGAGTTCGCCCTCGTGGGACTTTAGTTCTCCCGAATATTTCGTACTCCAAAAAATGTGAACGTAATAGTCAAATGTCGGAAATTCGACATAGCCGACTTCACGCGGATTTTCAATTAGCAGCCCGGTTTCTTCCAAAGTCTCACGAATAACGCATTCTTCTATGGTTTCATCGTCTTCTTTTTTTCCACCCGGAAAATTAGCGCAACCTTTGTTAATTCCGCGCTCATGATGAATCATTAAAAACTTGTGATTTTTTGTATCTTCAATAATTGAGAGTGATGCATCATGTCGCATTTTTCTGCCCTTTATGCTTAAATTCCGGTTTATGTTATATCGGTTATTATGAAAATTACTCTTTAGCAATACTCAAACTATCTGCCTTATCGCCGACATAAGTAACAACAATTTCGGCATCTTCCGTGCCGGTGCTTTCACCATAATGCCAAATATCAACCAACTCAACAATCGGGTCTCCCGGTTTTAAGACCAATACATCGCCGTTTTCCGAACGAACGGTCAATTCGCCTTTGGTTAAATAGCCGATATTCAAAATCGGGTGCTTGTGCATGGATAATTTTTCACCGGCCGGAATGGTGATTCTAAGTATTGTAACTTGCGGATGATCAATATGAATAGGCTTTATCGGTTGCTGGTTCCAATGTGAATCCGTATGAATAACGGTTTCGGAATTGGCCGCATAAGCCCCCGATGAAATTAAAACACAAACAGCTAAAAACAGATATTGGATATATTTTTTCATCATTCTTTCTCCTATAACAAACACTGCGGGAATTTTATATCAAATTTTTTAGGTTTGCAAGTCTGTATGTTGGAATTATTTGTCGGTTTACGAAAACAAAATATACAAAAATTTATATAAATGCTTGCAAAATATAAAATGAAGTGTAATAATATTAGACAAAGAAAAATTATTTACATATGAAAAGGCTTATATTTATTGCGCTGAGCGCAATGTTCTGTTTTGGCACAGCCGCACAGAACAATGTTGATGTGTCTGAACCATCGGAGGCAATTTCAGGCGAAATGACAAATGATGCTCTAATGAGCCAGAATTCTATGTTTGGTATGGTGCAGGAATTTTCTCCAATCGGCCAGGGTGTCGTAAAGGTTGAAGAACAGGTGTATCCCTTAGGGAACGGGTTGTTTAAAAAGCATCATATTGAACAGGCTCTTGAAATTTGTCCGAGTGTTTCAAAAAGTAAGGTCAGTCAATCGGAACTGCTTACGGGAGAACACATTGATGAAGCGAATGATACAGGATACGGATTAAATTTCGGGTATTCTGTTGTCTTTATTCCCGGTTATGAAAAAGACAATAAACTACACTTGAATAAGGCAGGTTTTGCTTATAGGGTGGGGTTTGATGTTTCATTTACACAAAGTGATCGTTATGGTACGCTTTGTGATTTTCTGGCAAAGGCGGGTTTAGAAACTTGCTATAACAGAAATATGGGAATAGGTGTGGATTTTCTTGCCGGCTATGGCAAGTCCGGCGGTGATTTGTTTATATACAAAAATATCACCGAGGATGATGAACCGAGTTCTGTTATTCCGTATGCTTTATGGGGAACAAGATTTGGTGGTCAGATATGGGTTAAAACCGGATTTTTAGGCAATACTTCGAGCAACGCCGATGTTTTGTTGTTTGCTCGACTGCTTAAAGCAATCTATCCGGAGAAGATTAACGAATTCTCCGTATATCACCACAATTTATGGCGTGAAGAAAATTGGAGTTTTGGTGTTATGTTCCGGTATAGAATGTAATAAAAGAAGCCCGCAGGTTTATCCGGCGGGTTTCTTTGGTTTTAGCTTTCTCAAAATTTTAGCTTTCGATTGTTATTTCTTATTGCGTTTTGCTTTTAATTCTGACATATTCTTGGCAAATCTGTGCAATTTGAAATCTTTATGTTGTTCAACCAGGTCGTGTATGTCATAAATTATCTTCAGTTGCGCCAAAGTTATTTCAACATCTGCCAGTTCATCGGCAATATTTTCAATATTACCTCGGTCGCGCAGTTCTTTGCATAATTCCTTGGTCAATTCTGACATTTCTTCAATAACCATTATCTTTTGAGAGGTGTTGCCAAAGAATTCTATTGCCTCATTATATATTTTCAGTTCTTGTTCTTTATCCATAGTTCCAATCTCCGTTATTCGCATTCAGGTTAATACAAATAAATAAACAAATCAACAAGGCTGTTAAATATATTCATATTCAACTCCAATGATTTTCAAGTTTTTTCGATAAGGCTGTTTTTGCAAATTAGTTTTTAAATAAAAAAATTCTTGCCTATGTAAAAATTTTATCATACAATGATGCC
>JAGBOW010000093.1 GCA_017633675.1 bacterium
ACGGTACAAAATCGCAGGGCAAATTATCCATAAAGTAATATGACACAGCCTTATGTATATCAATCGTTTCGTTATCACCTGTATATTTATCACTTAACCACATACTAACGGTTGATTTACCAACCCCGATGGCATTAGCAACAAACACATTAGATAATCCACGTGACTTCATTAAGTCACGAAGTTCGGTTCTAATATCCATTGGCAACTCCTTTCAATTCCTGAGCGACACGTTTGTCCGTCTCAAATAAATACAATAATTCTTCTTCAGGTTCTGATTCATCCATAAATACAGATAAATCAGCCTTTCCAAAAGCCGCCATCTCCTTACTTTTCTGAATTGCCTTATCCATATTTGTATTGGCAATTTTTGTTACACGTGGATTTGCATCCTTAATCGGCTTATCACAATAAGCTCTATAATTCGCTAAAAGTTCTTCTGCACTAATCTGCTCTGTTTGTTCAAGATACGATTTAGTTATCTTCAAAGCACGTTTTTTAATAGCCATTGCCTCTTGGAATTCTTCCTTTGACACAGTTTCTGCGTGCAGAGCGGCAACTGCTCTGACTGCTGTAACTACACCTAAAAACTCCTCATTATCTGCTTTGAACGCCCAAGCCTCTTTGTAATTTTGAGGATCTCTGCGTAAATAAACTTTGACTCCCGTATGGGTAACCATCCAATCTGCCCAATAAGTGATTCCGAGTTCTTTATCCTTAATGCCGTTTCTGCCGATCGTGAAATTACGAGAAGTACGGGTGCAGAATAACTTAAGAGCATCTTTGGTCGTAACAATTTTTTCTTTAAATTCTTGATTAAATAATTCGTCAGGACTTTGACCTTTGAGGTTTTTACCGTCAGAACCCATTTTGTTAAAGACATCAATAATATAGGCATCAAATATTTTTTTGAAACGCTCAAAATCCATAACTTTGCCGGTTCTTATTTCATCGACAAGTTTTTCAGGGCGTTCAACAACATTTCCACCACGATAACCGACACAGAATTTAGATAATTTTTCTTTTATCTTTAAAAAGTCTCTTTCAATCGGTTTTGTTTGAGCATTATATGGTAATGCAAAATGGACTTTTACACTTAATTCATCAAGCATTGAACGTGTCGTTCTTTGATTAGTTGTTACTTTTACTGCGTTCGGTCTGCCTCCGGCAAAATCTTTACTGCGATAGTCTTTACCGTTATCAATAATGACATCTTTTGGTAAACCATATCTCTCTGCCGCATAATAAAATGCTTGAAAAATTCTGTCGGAATTCGGGCTTCCACATTGAAGAATCCAACCAAGCCATTTGCCGGATTTATAATCTCTCCAAGCTGTAACCCATGGAAATACAACTTTACCGTCAGAATCAAAGCATGCAATATCTATTTGTGCGTGGTCAGATACCCAAACTTCACCACAATTTATATCAGAATAATCTCTTTCGATAAAATTACCGAATTTGCGATTATAAGCGGATTCACCTTTTCTTGCAATATAAATTGAACGTAACGGAATATGTTTTTCAAGTTTTCGTTGGAAAGACCTATGGCTTGGAAATGTCTTTTCGTCAACTCCGTCTGTTCTTTTTGCATAACCTAACGTTGCTTGCCAACAGGCAAATAATGAAGGTGATCCTTCAACTAAATATAAATTTTTGAAATATTCGTAGTATTTTTCATCAACCGTACTTCTGCCGCTTGAGTGTCCGTATTTGGCAAGTAATCCGTTGATTCCCTCCTCGCTATATCTTTTTCGCATCCTCATTATGCTTTGATAAGAAGTTGTATTTTGAGGATTTTTTTCATTCCATTTCGCTACAAAAACTTTTAAATCTTTTCCTGATATATCTTCTGTTAATTCAAAAAAATCTAAATATTTATCCGCCTGACTTTTTGCCCAAGAAGGAGCTTCGCTATATTTTAATGTTTCAGGATTTCTAAGTCCCTGTATCTTCAATTGAGCATATTCAGGTAATGAGTCAAAACTTATTAAATACTCGGATTTCTTGCCATTTCTGAAAATCTTATGATTTAATTTACCATTTCGACATTGTTCTTTAACGGTTTTTACTGATAAATTGAGAACACTGCTAACGTCATCTATCTCTATCCATTGTGGATTATTTTCTATTTTAGATGTGACATTAATCAATGATAAACTCCTTTATTCGTACTCCGAAAAACTTTTCAACTAAATACATATCAATGGGTGGATAATCTCGTTCCCCTCGTAAGTGCCGACTCACGACACTTCTTGATATATGTAAATGTTGTTCAATGTCACTCGATTTTAAGTCAAGTGTTGCCACCATAACTCTTACGAGAATTAGTTTTTGGTCATATGTAATTGTTGCCATAGGTAATCCTCAACTTCTTAAATTCGGACATATATATATAAAGTTTTTTTAATTGCCCGAATTCATAGGACGAGTGTCTAATCTTTTGCCACCAGTTGGGAGATTTTTTACAAGTCACCCGATGATATTATTTATTATATTTTTATCAAAAGGGTGTGAAAACCTTTATTGACTTGCGTTGCGTGCAATTTCCCCGATAAAATCATTATTTAAGACCGATAAAATTATAAAAAAATAAGGTGTAAAATATTGAAAATAGATTTATAAAACCTATTTTCAAAAATTGGGGAATTTGCAATTAAGATATATTAAGCAATTAAAGACGTTACATCCGTATAAAGTGTTGTAAAATCTTGCTCTCGTCTCCAAATGTACTCTGCAATTTTATAATGTAACCTGACCTTATTTCCTTTATGTTTCTCAATATTCCTGCGAATAAAAGAATATACCTTTTTTAAATGGGAAATATCTGTTTTTGTGTAGTCATTTTCAAAAGTGGCTCTTAACGGTCGTTCGCTGATATAAATATTCTTATTATATATATAAAAGAAACCGAAGATGTCAAAAAACTGTCTGTAACGGCATTGTTTCGGGTTGGTAAAATAACAGTTTAACAATTTATTATTTTGCCTTTCATAAATCAGCTTCCGAAATTCGTTATAAAATGCGGTTATCGTACTTGCACTAACATTTGCAATATTGCACATTTTTTGGCATCCGATTTTTTCACAAAAACCTCTGATTATTAAATCTATTGTTTCAGGCGAATGATACTGAATCATAAGTGGTAAACTCCGCACCTCCAAACGGTCAGTTGTGTCTTTTTTATTCAGAGGAATATAACACCCGTTTTGTTCTTCCAACAATCCCTCATCAAGTAAATACATCAAAATTGTCTCCAAAACATTCGGTTCAATTTCAGAAATCTGTAATAAATCAGATTTTGTTGCATTACGCATTCTGCGACATAATTTGAGAATCTTGTCTTTCATTTAACACCTCAATAACTTTTGATTCATCTATATTATTAATATTATTAGTCTGTGCATAACTTTCTAATTCCTGTATTGTTTGCACAATTTGACGGAACGGAGTTTTTCTCATCGCAAAACATTTTATTGCATCTTCACTAAATTTCAGGTTCGTTAGTTGCACAAGTATTTCACTAATCTCGTCAAAGTCATAATATTTTAATTTCAAACTTTTATATAATCTGCTTTTTATATGTTTGAATCGTGCAATTTTTCTGTTTACAAATTCCATTCCTGACAGGATAATCGGCACATTTGTCATATCTTGAATGTCCCTTAATATCTCAATGACATTTTTATCCCCGATCAAATAATCAACTTCATCAACAATAATTACTCTCGGTTCTTGTTGTAAACTTTTAACGATTTGATTGAGATTTGTTTGCATATTGTGGTAATCCGTCAAATCCAAATCATTAACGATAGTTCGTAATAATCCCGGCTGAGTCATTCCGTTGTTTGCTCTTACATAAATTGCATCATTGTCCATAGCCCATTTTAATAACATGTGTGTTTTACCGATCCCCGGTTCACTATATATTAATGCTAATCTTGGAATATTGTCGGGCAAGTTTTTTAATTTACCCATAAGTGTTACAAACTTTTTGTAATTAGTTGTTTTTACGAATTTGTTGTTCATAATTAGTCTCCATATATTTCCCTATATTCATCACTTCTGATATAATCAGCAAGCCATTTTCTGTCTTCAGGATTGGTGCAACCGTTTTGTATTAACCAATCATATTTTTCATAATCACTTTCAAAAATCGGTTTTTGCATCTGTTTTTCACGAGCCGTCAACTTGCGTTCACGAATAGGTTTATCCTGTTTAATTTCCTCAATTTCATAAATCGGCTCCGGCTCTATTTCTAAAACTTGTAATTCCTCTTTCGGAAATGTCTTTTTAACTTGTTTTACTAATCTGTTCTTTAATTTTTGTTGATGCACATATTGGTGTTTATATTCTTCCATATCTTTAACCGTTCCGAGAACATTTGCCATCGGATGAACTTTTTGAACTCTGTGAGCAACACACAAAAATTCACCTTTGGTTGAATAAACATTTATTTTTGAAAGGTCAAATAAACTGTACCTTATGTTTACTTTGTCCCTGATTCCAAGTATTGCATCGCTTCTGTAATGCATTTTCAGGAATGTAATTCCATGTTTATTAATAGTTCTTGTTTCGGTTTTCATCATTAAATCATCCAAAACTTGAACGGGTATGTCCTGTTTTTGAACAGTATTTAACATCTCTTTGATTGTCATATTTCTGTTATTTGGACAGGATTGAGAATTATGTAATTCCAACCAACTATTAATATATTTAATTGCTTCCTGAACTGTCGGAATGTGATTACTTGTTAATCGTTTATGCCATTCTTGGTGTAAGTGTTCACCTCTTTTTAACCAAGCCGGCTTATTTTCTATTGAAGTTCCTATATAACTTGGTATTCCTTTTTCCAATTCTTCCTGAAATTCTCTAAAAAATCTCTCAATAACTTTAGCTCTCGCATTGTAGGGTTTAGCAAAAACGGAGTGAATGTTTAGATTAGCATACACTCCGTTAAAGCCCTCCTCCTCAAAGTCGCAATTTTGGAAGAACCGAGATTTAAAAGCCTTTCCGTTATCTTGATAAACTACTTTCGGAATCATTCCTAAATTTAAAATTGCATTACGAAGAGCCGATGCAATACATTGAGTGCTTTCAGTCATCATTATTTCATATCCGATTAATGCGGTTGATTTCCAATCTAAAAAACCGACAAGAGTTGCTCTTGTTGGTTTTCCGTTAAACGGATTGATAACCTGAAAGTTTAGAACATGACCATCTGCTACGATTACATCCCCAACCTCGATTTTAGAAATATCTCTTTCAATATATGGTTCAACTTTATCGTGATATGCTTTCATCCCTTCACGTCTTAAAACCCACTCTGCATAATTATTTTTCCTGAAATTTTCTGCGTATCTCTTAAAGGATAAATCACAGGGAAGATGTTCATAACCTCGTTTTTTTAATATTTCTTTTGTAAGTTTAATTGCTTTACCATAATTATACTGACTTGGGTGTAATAAAAATGTCAGTAAAATATATTTCATTTCATCATTTAAAATTGAGTTATACTCGCCCTGACGAGTGAATTTATATTTCGGTTGGAGACATTCTGCGGACTCGTGTTTTTCAAATGCCTGTACCCAACGGTGCAAAGTTCCGATTGAAATTGATCCGATAAATTTGTATGCTTTTGGAAGATATAAACCTGAATTGTATAAATCTAAAAATACTGAATCAGCCTCTTTTTTAGTTGAATATTTCTTCCTCAATTTTTGCAATGCTACAACAATATTTGTTCTGAAGTTTGCTGTCATTTTTGCACTATCAGAAACAAACTGAGGTGGCTGATAATTCAGCGGAATCAATGCCGTAGATTTTTTATTACTCTCTAACAATAATTTTTGAGTTTCAGGTTCTAAACTTGAAAATAATATTTCATAGCTCGTACCACCACTAACCTTGACCTCTCTTGAAATATATCCACTTTCAGGATCATTTAATTTTAATCTAATAGCACGAGTGGAGGTTAAACCTTTAGCCTCTGCTATGTCCTTTATATTAATATATAAATCATTATTATTCATGGCACAAACACTTTACCTCTGAAGATAAAGCATTGGAACACGACTTCCGACTATTGTGTCTGTTTCGTATCAATATATTTTTTTAATTTTTACTAAAAAATGTCGGACACATTTTCCCCGATTTTTTGGCAAATTTTTCAAAACGGTCGAAAACGGACTTGCCGAAAATCTCAAAGTAACCGCCAATCTCGCACTACATGTCCGTTGCCGCTATTACTGCATTTCCGCCATTAAAAATTTTTGAAACTTCGTCCGAACAAAGTCCGTTTTCGTCCAGTTTGAGATAGGGGTAATTAACAAACTTCCGACAGAAAAAATCCTAATTTTCTGCACCTTTCCGCCTACAATCTCAAACTAACCGCCAATCCCAAAATGGACTGAAAAATACATCTAACTACATTGGGTTCTCATCCCACCCAATAAAAAAATCCCTTTCGGGACTTTAAATTAGGAGGAGGTGGGATTCGAACCCACGGAACGCTTGCACGTTCGACAGTTTTCAAGACTGCTCCAATCAACCGCTCTGGCACTCCTCCGATTAATCGGATGTAACTTCATTCTATATCAAAAATTTGTATTGTCAAGATTTTGTACAAATTCAAAACATATCAAACTAAAACAATTCTTTAATTGATTTTGTGTAATCAGGTTTCAAAATTCCTTTTTCCGTAATAATTCCCGTTATTAATTCGTGCGGAGTTACGTCAAAACCCGGATTTATTATGTTTACATCAGGAGCACATATGATTTTGCCGTTAATGTGCGTAACTTCTTCTCTTGAACGTTCCTCAATCACAATATCATCACCGGTTTTTATACCTGTATCTATTGTTGATAAAGGTGCTGCCACATAAAACGGTATGTTATGATACTTTGCGGAAATTGCAACGGTATATGTACCGATTTTGTTTGCAGTATCACCGTTTGCTGCAATTCTGTCAGCTCCTACAACAACCATATCTATCATGCCTTTTTTCATAAAATAAGAACACATGCCGTCAGTAATAAGAGTTGTCGGAATTCCGTCCATTGTAAGTTCCAGTGTTGTAATTCTTGCACCTTGCTGACGGGGGCGGGTTTCGTCAGCAAAGACTTTAATTGTCGGATCATTAGCAAAAGCCGAACGTACAACACCAAGTGCAGTCCCGTAACCTACGGTTGCCAATGCGCCAGCATTACAATGAGTTAAAATTCCTGCACCTTTTGGAACAACTTCCGCACCGAAATCACCGATTTTTTTGTTTATTTCTATATCTTCGTTTTCAAGTTTTATTCCGTTTTGTTTTAATTCTTCAACAATTCCTTTAATATCTGATTTTGAATTTTTTATAACATCTTTTTGTTTTTTTACAGCCCACATAAGATTAACTGCAGTAGGACGGGAAGTTGCTATGTAGTCAGCTTTTTCAAGAAGCGTTTTTACGAATTCGTCACGTGAAAGATTATCCTTTTCAAGTTCTTGAGCATATAAAACAACCCCTTGTGCACCTGCAACACCGATAGCGGGGGCTCCTCTTACAATCATGGTTTTTATTGCATCAAACATTTCTTGTCCGGTTTTGATATTCACATATTCGAATTTTTCCGGCAAAATTGTTTGATCAACCATTTTTGAATAATTTTCTACCCATTCTATTGTTTTGATTTTTGATTTAAATTCTGCCATAATATTTCCCTCTTTTTTATAATTATATAATAAAAAATTAATAGTGAGAAGTGAGAGGTGAATGGTGAACAGTTCTTTTCGGTTTGTTTAACAATCAAAAATTCATTTTTTAGGCATAAGAAAGATTATATAACTTTTCACTATTTTATATTATAATATTCTGGAGGTGAATTATGGAAAAAACTATTCAGTATAAGACAACGGGAACTTGTTGTCAGATGATGCAGGTAAAATATGACGGCGATACAATTGTTGATGTTGACTTTTTGGGCGGATGCCACGGAAATCTGCAAGGTATAAAAAGTTTAATAAAAGGTATGAAGATTTCTGATGTTATAAATAAATTATCGGGAATAAGATGCGGTTCAAAGCCTACAAGCTGTCCGGATCAGCTTGCAAAATGCCTGAGTGAAGTTTTACAAAGCATATAGATTTTGATTTAGAAAAAGAATGCTATTGCAAAAAACATATCTAAAATTACTATAGTTACAAAAGACCAGACAACAGCTTTTGTGGTTGCTTTTCCTACGCCTTTTGCTCCGCCTGATGCGTTATAGCCCCATGTACAGCTGACAAGTGCAATTGTTGCCCCGAATGTCATGGCTTTAAGCATACAAACGGTCAAGTCTTTCATATAAATACCGAGCCATGCCGAATCGAAAAATGCCATGTAACTTAATCCTGATGTCAAATTTGCCGTTATTGCACCTGCTATAACTCCGACTGCAGATGCGACTGCGACAACCGGAGGCATCATAATCAATCCCGACAAAACTCTCGGTACAAAAAGATATCTTATAGGGTCAACTTTTAATACTCTGATTGCGTCAATCTGCTCTGTAACCTTCATTGTTGCAAGTTCTGACGCTAAAGACGAACCTATCATATATATTATTGCAAAGCCCGACATAATAACCCCGACTTCTCTGACGATTAACATTGTCATTAAAAGCCCGACAAAATTTCCGCCTCCCTGCTTAACCATTTCCAAAGCAACTTGAGAGGCAACGATTAATGATGTCATGCCAACAATGGAAAGTGTAATGGGGAGAGATGTTACTCCAAACCTGTAACATTGTTCCACTAATTCTTTCCACTCAATCTCACCTTTCAAAACAAATTTCAAAACTTTTAATCCGTTTATTGTAATATCACCGACAGTACTCAAATATCTTTCAAGAGCGGTAATAATCCCTGAAAATATTTTGTAAGTAGCCGATTGTTTATAATACTTCTGAAAGGTTGCCATAGTTGAAAGTATACAAAAAATGAGTAAATTTTGCAATTAATCAAGTAAATCGGATAATCTTACCCCTAAAACATCTGCAATTTTTTTAGCTAAACGAATATTTATACATCTTTGAGCCAATTCGTATTTCCCGATGGTTGATTTGTCAAGTCCGACTTCAAACCCGAGTTCCTCCTGTGAAAAACCTTTTGCAAGCCTTATTTTATGTAATCTCTTACCGAAAATTTTGCAAATATCTTGACTCATATAGGATATTTTGCTATATTAAACACAAAATGTCGTAGACATAGTGTCTACTAAAATGGCAATAAATGTTATTTTATATATATTTTGGAGGTAATAAAATGAACAAATTAAAATTTACAAAAAACTTAACTTTTGGTAGTGGAAAGTTTGTTAAAGAGGGCTGGAGGTATAGAGGTATGGATGTATGGCAATTTAATAATAGTGATATTGGTAAAATTCGACAAGAACAACAAAACGATAACGGCTATATCTCCAGACATGAGGACCTCTTTACTTCTAAAAAAGCCTTCACTCTTGCGGAGGTTCTCATTACACTTGGAGTAATCGGAGTAGTAGCAGCAATAACTCTGCCGGCACTGTTTACTAATATAACAGGATATGTAAACACCAAACGTCAGGAGAATATCGGTCAGAAGGTTACACAAGCTATGGAACAGATGAGGGCGCATGGGTTATTGAACACTCAATATTCCTCAACAGAAAGTTTTGTTGATGAATTTCAAAAATATATAAAAATTTCAAAAAGATGCGATAGTGAACATATTGCAGAATGTTGGCCTACAGAAAAAGTAACAACGGGTGATGATGAAGAATATGAGGTAAGTCAAGCAAAAACAGGAAAACATTTATCACTTGAATCGGAATCAAATAATGTGGGATTGGTTTTAATAGACGGTGCTCCGATTATATTGAATTATAACCCCTCTGCACCCGCAATAGATGTAGGGGATAAAGTTAAATGGACAGAAGGACTTCCTAAATACACAACAACAGTAACGGGAGCAATAGATTTTATCATGGACGTAAACGGAGGGAAAGGTCCGAATAGTGAACAGGAAGAAAGTAAAAGGGATATAAGTAGTTTCAAGAGTGCAAAATTCAGTAAAGGTGAATTGACATGTGAAGAAAAAAACGGTATTGAAATACAAAATGTAGGGTGTGTAGTGGATACAGGAAAAACTTTAAATTGGGATGATGCTAGAACAACATGCGCTGATATGGGTATGGAACTTCTGAATGAAACTTATTATAACACAATTAAACGTTTTGCATATTGTAGTCAAAATATGAGTAATAGAACTTTTTGGCTATCGAATGAATCACGTAATGCTGCAGGATATATTACGGTTCAGAATAATTGTGTAATGTCAAGTGGTGGTTATATAGAAAAATCTAGTAAAATATATGTACTTTGTGTGGGTAATTAGTGTAGCAATGTTTGGTGCGTCGTTTGACGCACCAAATTTGTGGTGCAACAAACGTTGCACCATACTACTATGCATAATTGTCCAAGTTTTTATCTTGAATTATTGCATAGTCTACATTAAGTATCACATTGTTTTTTGAAGCAATATCGTACATTCTTAATAATTGGTTATATCCCTTTCCATGTTGATGATGTCTTATAATAAAGGTTTCTTTACGATATCTTCCTGTTGGAGCATCAAATCCTCTATCATGATTTGTTTTTATGAACAAATCATAATCATCAATACAACCAATTTCTTCAATATCTTTCGTGTCAATTTTTATTGATTCACCATTTTTATTTTTAAATTTTAATGTTCCATTAAACGCTATATTGTTTATACTAATATTCACGACACTAACTCCTTATATTTCTTGACAGTATAATAATGTGTCTGAACTTATAAAATTGCTAAATTGTTAATATAATTTTACATTTTTAATGTAATTTGTATTGAATGACATGATGCAAGGCGGGCTTTGATAAGGCGATATGTCATTACAAAAACTTATTGAATATAAACCTATTTTTAGCAATAATAAAATTATGATTATTCAAAATGCTGAGGAAATTAAGAATATTTTAGACAATGACGGGGTGATTGCGTACGTTACCGATACTGTTTGGGGTTTAGGCTGTCTGCCAAAATCTGAAAAGGCCGTCAAAAAGATTTACGAAATCAAAAAACGTGAGGCGAAAAAACCTTTAATTTTGATGTCAAATGAAGTTTACATCTTGTTAGAATACGTTAAACCGCTCAACAAAACCGCATCAAAACTTATAAAAAGATATTTCCCGGGTGCACTGACTATTGTTACCGAAAAATCCGACAAAACACCCGATTACATAACCTCAAACATGCAAACTGTCGGAATCAGAGTTCCTGATAACGAACTTTTTAAAGAGATTTGCGAAATTGCATCAGGACATGTTCTTGCAACAACAAGCGCAAACCTATCTCACCAGCCGTCAGCAAAGACGTATGAGCAGGCTCTGGAAAACATGTCAGATTTGGTTGACTTGGTTATACCTGATTATGGCTACTCTTGCAAGGGTTTAGAATCAACCGTAGCAGGAGTTATGGGAGATGAATTAAGGATATTTAGGCAGGGAGCAATTAATCTTTTTCCCCCTCACCCCAACCCTCTCCCGTTGGGCGAGGGAGCAGATTTTGGTTAATAATCAATATATAAGGAGAAAATTATGAATAATGAGATAAAATCAGTTATTTTAGCAGCAGGAAAAGGCACCCGAATGAAATCCGATACTCCGAAGGTTCTTCATAAAATCTTTGAAAAACCTCTTTTGGGCTATGTTTTGGATAATGTTAAAAATATCGTCAATGAATCTTTTGTAATTGTCGGGCACCATGCTGAGGAAGTAAAAGATTTTGTCGAAAAGAATTACAAATCTGCAAAAACGGTTCTTCAATCACCACAACTCGGAACAGGACACGCTGTTTCTATGGTCTGTCCGTATTTGAAAGACTTTCAAGGGCAGGTGATAATTCTTTGCGGTGATACTCCTTTAATCAGGGAAGAAACCATTCAAAAATTTATCGAATATCACAATACTCAAAAATCCGATATCACAGTTATGAGTACTATTTTTGACAATCCGACTAATTACGGACGAATAATCAGAGAGGTTAATGGCTCTTTAAAATGTATTGTCGAAGAAAAAGATGCAACGCCTGATGAAAAATCTGTTAAAGAAGTTAATGCTGGGATTTATTGCTTAAATTGGAATAAAATAAAAGATGCGTTTTCTCAATTGACAAGCAATAATGCGCAAGGGGAATATTATCTAACAGATATTATTGCATGGGGCAAAAAGAAAAATTTAAATGTAAATGCGTATATTTTGAATAACAATGACGAGATTTACGGCATAAATTCGAGAAAAAACCTTGCTGAAGCGACAAAATTAATAAATGAGCGCAAACTTGCAGAACTGATGGATAACGGTGTAACTATAGTTGCCCCCTCATCTACTTGGATTTCTGAGGATACAGAAATCGGCTCTGACACAATAATTTACCCTGCAACATATATTGAAGGGGTTAACAAAATAGGTAAAAATTGTAAAATCGGTCCTTGCGCACATTTTAGAGGCGGAGTAGAAGTCGATGATAACTGTAAAATCGGGAATTTTGTCGAAGTTAAAAAAGCAAAAATTGCTTCAAACACAAATGTAGGACATTTAAGCTATATCGGGGACGCTGAACTCGGTTCAAGGGTAAATATCGGTGCAGGAACGATTACGGCAAACTACAACCCATTAACAAAAGAAAAAAGCAAAACGGTTTTGAAAGATGATGTAAAAATCGGTTCAAATACCGTTCTTGTAGCTCCCGTAACAGTTGAGGAGGGGGCAAATGTAGGTGCATTAAGTGTAATAACCAAGAACGTTTCATCATGGGCGCTTGCCCTAACCCGCTCCCCGCAGAAAGTAATTGAAAACTGGGTTAAAAAAGCATTGAATAAGTAATAATATTATTTAATAAAATCTTCCATTTTTACAGGTCTGCTGTAAGGCAATGTTGCTATATTGACATTTCTATTCGCCTGAACGTCTTTTTCGACATCTGATTTTATCATTTTGTTAATAGCTTTTGGAATTAAATAACCCATAGAACCCATTAGGATAAGCATATTTGCCCAGAAAATTCCTGCCGAAACTTTTTTGTTTGTCTTTGAAATTTTACCCTGTTCAACTTCTTCTATTACCTGTTTTAAAGGTTTGACTTTAGGGAAAATTTTTCTTAATAAGGATTTATTTTGTCCTTCATCTTTGCGAAGTTTTGTGCCGAAAATTCTGTCGCTCAAGTTTGTGAATAAACTACCCAAAAGCAAATCCCCGCCGAAGAAAACTGCAGAGCCGACCCCTTGTCTTATTGCCAAATCTTTTCTTTCTGTACTGTTTCTTGAAGCGAGCAAGTTAGCCGCTACAATTATCATATAGCCTACAAAAAACGGTAATCTTGACATATATATGCCTCTGCCGTAATCAAACATTTTTGAGCCGTTTTTCAGACTTTGTATTAGTTTGCCTGAATTTTTTGATTTTAACGCAGAAAATCCGCATAAAGACATTGCTAATGTTATAGCACCCAATGTTCCCAAAAACGAGAGATATTTTTTCTTCTTGGTTTTTTCGTGTTGTTCGGCTCTTTTTTCGACAATTTCCCTATCAGCCATACTCATTTCTGCGCTAAACCCCTTCTGTCCGCTTTTCTTTTTGGTAATTTCGTTATTTATAAAAGGAACACTGCCAAGTATTCCAAAAGTTGAGAGGCAATCTAATACAAATACGGTATTTTTGGATTTAATAATTTTTTGTCTTAATTTTTCTTTATCTCCGTCTGCCGATTTCAAAAGTTCATCAATATCCAGCTTTGAATTATATTGTTTTTTAGGGTTTAGCTTATAATACAGGCTTTCAATCGGATTTTTCTTCACATCTTTACTCATTTTAGTGAGTTCGGACATCATTGTTTCGGCATCTTTCAAGTGTTCATTTGAAATATGAATTACTTTATGATTATTCGACCAGAAGTTTTTGGTAAGTTTTCCAATATATCTTGTTGCAAACCTGTTTAGCAAAGGCAATGCAACAAACGGCGATAAATAAGCAACAGCATAATCAAACAGGAATTTTCGGGCTTTCTCTTTTCTTTCGGTTTCGTTATTTGCCATAAGAATCCACGGAATAGTGCATCCGCAACCGTCAACCAACGCACGGGAAAGCATTACACTTGAATCAAGTTCCTGCGTTACTGTATAAAACCCATTTTTGAATGACGGATTTTTCTTGTCGGAAATTCCTGTATAATTTTTGTTTACCCCTGCAACTTGCATACTATATTATAAATCCATAAAGAAAATTTTTTGCTAATATATTGAAGATTGCAAAAATATTTGTTATAATTAAGAAAAGGAGTTTGTTATGGATATATCATTGTCACCAGGAAATGAACAATTTTTACAAAACAAAATTGCAGAAGGTATTTATAAATCAATAAACGAAGCTATTAATGCAACTTTAAATATAGCAATTTCAGGCAGTTGTATTCGGCAGGAACGATTGGATATGCTTAACGCCGATTTACAAAAAGGGGTTGAGGATTACAATGAAGGAAGATATTCTGAAGGTACGGAATTTTTTGATGAGCTTATAGAAGAATATGAACAGTTATAAAATAATTACAACTGATACAGCCAAAGAAGATGTAAAAGATATTTCTCTGTATATTGCAAAAGACAATATTAGAGCTGCAATTGCAGTAACAAAAAATGTTTAAAGCATCTGTTGAAAAATTATCGAAATTTCCAAATTTAGGGAAACATAAAATCGGTATTAACGATAAAGACATTTTGATTTTTACCGTAAAACAAAGGTATTCGATTGCGTATAAAATAATAAACGACAGCATTGTAATTTTAAGGGTTTTATCAAGATATCAAGACGTTTTTGCTATTTTGTAATTTAATTATTATTAATATTAGAATGTTTCCGTGTTACTATTAAGTATATGAAAATCAAAACCCTAAAATGGAGCATGTTTGTGGTTACGGCGATAGGCAATTTTATCGCAATGCTTGATTCTTCAAGCGTTACGCTTGCATTGTATCCTATGGCAGTAAATTTGAATGTTTCCATTCATCAAATCCAATGGGTAATGGTTGCTTATATGCTTGTTTTGACAGTTTTATTACCGTTTTTCGGAAAATTAGGCGACATCTTTTCCAAAAACAAATTATATTCTACAGGATTTGCAATTTTTGCAATCGGCGCATTATTGAGTGCGTTTTCGACATCTTTTGTGATGTTAATCTCGTTCAGATGTTTAGAGGCTATCGGCGCATCAATAATGCTTTCTAACGCTCAGGCGATTATTGCAACAATTTTTAGAGGTCAAAGAAGAGGCAAAGCACTCGGCTTAAACGGCTGTTTTGTAGCTATAGGCGGGGTTACGGGGCCTGCACTCGGCGGAATTTTAATACACTATTTCGGCTGGCATTCAATATTTTTACCATCTGTTATAACAGGTGTTTTAGGTTTTTATTTTGCAAAACAACTTCTTCCGCACCACATTAATACCGAAATCAAAAACTTCAAATTCGACTACAAAGGTTTTATTTATTTTACGATTTCTTTGTTTGCACTTTTGCTTGCAATAGCACAAGGGCACGAATGGGGTTGGAAATCCGTCAGAATAATTATTTTAGGAATAACAACATTAATTTTCGGCGGGCTTTTTTATTTCAGAGATCACAAAATCAATTATCCCATGATTAATTTCAAATTATTCAAGATAAGAGCTTTTACGTTCGGAAATTTGGCTGTTATGACGGCATATATGGCTATGTTTACGAACAGTATTCTTCTTCCGTTTTTCTTGCAGGAAATTCAGGGACATAATTCAATGACGGCAGGTCTTTTGATTTTGTCGTATTCCGCCGTGTTATCTGTTGTCGCTCCGATTGCGGGAAGATTATCGGGAAAATACGGCAGCAGATATTTAACTTTAGCAGGTGCAAGTGTTTATTGTATGGCATTATTTTTATTCGTAATTTTTTCAACAAAAGCTCCTATGTGGCAGATTGTTGTTGCATCGGGGATTATGGGAATAGGAAACGGGCTTTTTCAATCACCTTCAAATAACGCAATTATGACAAGTGTTGAAAAAACGGAGCTTGGTATAGCATCAGGAATTTTAGCATTATCAAGAAACCTCGGAAATATTCTGGGTGTAGCCGTAACGATAACTTTATTTCAGTCTTTTAGAAATTTATTTTTGGCAGACGGAAAAATCTATGAAACAGCATTTATGTATTCATACAGAATTACAATGTGTTTCGGAATTTTATTCGGCTTAACCTGTCTGACTTTTGCATATTTTGCGTACAAAGACAAGGCGATAAGACGATAAGGCTATAGGGCGATAGGACTATTAAAAAATTAGCTAAATATAGCAGAATTGAAAATTTAAAAATTTTGAATTTTTGTACATAATTTTTTACGCTAAAAACTTGCAAATATAAATTTTGTAAGCTAAAATATTAGTGTAAAAAGTACACTAAAGAATTATAAACGGCAGGGATTTATGACTAACCAAAATATCAGAAATATAGCAATAATAGCGCACGTTGACCACGGCAAAACCACTCTTGTGGACTGTCTTTTGAAACAGGCAGGCGCATTCCGTGCAAATCAGCAGGTTCAGGAAAGAGTATTGGACAGCAACGATTTGGAAAGAGAAAGAGGGATTACAATCCTTTCCAAAAACATTTCGATTAACTACAAAGACACAAAAATTAATGTTGTTGACACACCCGGACACGCAGATTTTGGAGGAGAAGTTGAACGTGTATTGGGTATGGTTGACGGAGCTTTGTTAATCGTTGATGCTGCGGAAGGTCCGATGCCTCAGACGAGATTTGTACTGTCAAAAGCTTTGGAATTAGGCTTAAAAATCATTGTTGTAATAAATAAGATTGACAAACCTGCAGGAGAACCCTTAACTGCGCTTGATAAAGTTTTTGATTTATTCACTGAATTAACCGACAGAGAAGATTTGATTGATTTTCCGTTCATTTTTGCAAGCAGTCTGAACGGATTTGCGATAAAAGATTTAGATGATGAAAGAAAAGATATGATTCCTTTATTGGATTGCATTTTGGAAAATATTCAGCCTCCGAAATGCGACCCCGAAAAGTCTTTCCAATTCCGTGCTACAACACTTGATTACAACGAATATGTAGGCAGAATTGTCATAGGTCGTGTTGAAAACGGTAAAGTAAAATCTCAGGAACAGGTTTGCGTAATTCATGCTGACGGTTCGCAGGAAAAAGGCAAAATTACAAAACTTTTCGGGTTCCACGATTTGGGAAGAACGGAAATTGAAGAAGCATCTGCAGGTGATATTGTTGGAATTGCAGGATTTTCAGACATTCAAATAGGGGAAAGCATTTGTTCTCTTGATAATCCTCAGCCTTTGCCGTTGATTAAGGTTGATGAACCGACTTTGCAGATGAATTTTTCCGTAAACGACAGTCCGTTTGCGGGTACTGAGGGAAAATTTGTTACGTCAAGACAATTAAGGAAAAGACTTTATGACGAACTTGAAAAGAATGTAAGTTTGCGTGTTGAAGATACTGATTCAACTGATGTTTTCAGAGTTTCGGGCAGAGGTGAACTTCATTTGGGTATTTTAATCGAAACTATGCGCAGAGAGGGTTATGAATTTCAGGTTTCTAAACCAGAAGTTATTTATAAAAACATTAACGGAGTTCACTCAGAGCCGTTTGAGAATTTGATAATTGATGTTCCCGAAGGTTATGCAGGCTCATGCATTGACAGACTTTCAGGCAGAAAAGCCGAAATGAAAGAAATGCAGAACTCTAAAGGCAGGACGACAATGACATTCCATATTCCCGCAAGAGGTTTAATAGGTTTCAGAAGCGAATTTATCCGTATGACCCGCGGTGAAGGTATAATGTATCATACATACCTTGAATACAGACCTTATGCAGGTGATATCCCAAGACAGAGAAACGGTTCGATTATTGCACACGAACAAGGTGAAGCTATTCCTTACGCATTGGCTCAGTATGAGGATAGAGGGGTGTTCTTTGTTACTCCAAAAACAAAAGTTTATAGAGGAATGATTATCGGCGAATGTAACAAACCGCAGGATATTGTTGTAAATATCTGCAAGACAAAGAAATTAACCAATATGAGATCCGCTACCGCTGATGTAATGGTAACTCTACAGGCACACAAAGAAATGGCTCTGGAAGAATGTTTGGAATATATTGCGGAAGATGAATTGGTTGAAATAACACCCGAAAATGTCAGAATCAGAAAAGCTGATTTGACGAGGAAGATTTATAATTAAGTGAGAAGTGAATAGTGAAAGGTGAAATGTTCTTTTCGCTCGCTATCGCTCGAAAATTATATTTGTTTGCATAAGCAAACCTCAAACGACTTTTCACTACTCACAATTCACATTTCACTTTATCCAACGAACACGTATAATCTGCAAATTTCATTATATGTTCGCACCATTGTTTGATAATTTCGTCTTCAGATAAAGTATATGAAATCGGTTTTCCGATATGTAATTCAACCGTGCTTTTTGTAAACGGCTTAATCTTCGGATATCCGCCCCAATTTGAAATTGCAACGGGAACGATATCGGCTTTTGCGTTCTTTGCGATTACCACAAAACCTTTCTTCAAATCCGCAATATCAGAGCCGTAAGGTCTTATTCCTCCTTGCGGGAATACACCCAAAGCCCAATTATTTGTTGATAAAATATCACGAACGGTTTTGAAAGTTGCGATTTCGGGCTTGGTTCTGTCGACTGCGAATGCTCCCAGTCTTTTAACCAAAAACTCCCACTTGTCGCCTTTTTGGAATAATTCTTTTTTTGCCATGTAAGCAATTAATCTGTGACATGCCCACGACATCATCGGCGGGTCAAAATGCGAAACGTGGTTTGCGGTAAAGATTAGTTTACCCTTTTTAGGCACATTTTCTTTTCCTTCAATCTTAAAATCAAAAAATATGTGCATAAACGGTATTACAACCGTGTACATAAACGTAAAATAAAACATTGACCTGAAAATATTGTATTCATTTTTATATCTTCTGTTATAATTTCTTTCAGCCATTTGTAACTCCTGATTTATCACTTATATATTTGTAACCTGTTAGTTCTTCAATTTGTTTTCCCCATTTTTCTACAACAATATCGGGGTCTTTTTCATAAGGAATCGGTTTTCCTATTCTTACGGTAACTTTTCCTGAAAACGGAATATGCGTGGCTTTTTCCGTACCCACAATTCCTACGGGCAAAACAGAACATTTTGTAATTTTTGCAAGCCCTGCAAATCCTTTTGTAATATCAGAAATTTCCCCCGGTTTTTGTCTTGTACCCTGCGGAAAAATTCCAAAAACCCATTTCCATCTGCTTTTTTTTATTTCCATAACAGTTTTTATTGTTGATGGAGCAAGACTTTCTCTGTTTACGGCAAATGTTCCCATCCAGTCAATCCACCAGCAAATAAACGGAATATCAAAAAGTTCCTGTTTTGCCATAAATGAAATCCTGTTCGGAAAAATTCCCGCAAGCATAGGAGGATCAAGAGTTGAAAGATGGTTTGCACAGACAATGTAATCATTGTCTTTCGGGACATTTTCCAACCCCTCAACTTTTAAACGATAAACGACTTTCAGCCTAATCATATAAAAAATTCGGCATATTATCCATTGGAAAATTGTTCTCCAAATATTATAAAATGAAGCTTTTCTCTGTGTGAATTTTTTATAATCTTTCAAAACACATCCCTTCTTTATTTAATATTATTATATATTGAAAATTTGCACAATACAAGTTTTTATATAAAAAATTTTGGCGATAGGACGATAAGGTGATATGGCGATAAGACTTTATCAGAAATTGTAGGTCGGCATTACTTGAAGTGTACCCACTAAAAAAGAATCAATCAGTAGGACAAGGCTATTAAATTTTTGTATTCTAATGGTGTCATTTTATTTAACCCCCATTGGTATCTGTTGTTATTGTAATAATACATATATTCATCTATTTTTGCACGT
>JAGBOW010000094.1 GCA_017633675.1 bacterium
AAAAAATACATATAAATAAAAAGGATAAAGTTAAAACACAAGGACAAAACGGAGCTTGTATCAAATTTGAAAAATAACCTTCAAAATCCTGAATTTGCGAATTATAGTAAAAAATATAATGTATAATCCAACCGCCCACGACAAAATAAAAAGATGCTATCAATATACCGGCTAACGGATTCAAATATGATATATATTTTAAATTTTTATTAACACTTTCATATGCTCCTATGCAGTCTTTTTGAGTCATTCTGCCAAAATATATTTCTGATACCAATGGGATAAAGCATATTGTTATTATTATTAAGATATAAACAAACAAAAACACTGCACCGCCATATTCACCCATTATATACGGGAATCTCCAAATATTTCCCAAACCGACAGCCGAGCCTATAGACGATAATACAAATGCATATTTTGATGACCATTCGGGTCTGTTATTTTTCATAAAATCCACCTGTTTTTGTGTTAATTTTACAACAAAAAAATATAAATGTTTACATCTCGGTTAATTCAATGTAAATTATTATATATAAGTATTACGGAGCAGAGTTTTAATTATGTTCAATAAATTTATAAGTCTTATAAAAAACAGTTCATTAGTATTTAAACTTAGTGCCAGTATTCTTTTAACAATTTTAATAGGTTCGTTTTTGCTAAGTACCTTTATCACAAATTATTCTAAGCCATTGTTAAAAGAGCAGGTTATTTCGGCGGCCTATAAGGCATTAGGTGATGTTAACCATAATATCGCACAAGGGGCAGATATTGCCGAACAATCCATTGTAAATACGGCAAAAATTTTAGAGCTAAAAAATAACGTAAAAGATGAAGAATTAGAGTTATTATCTCAGGCGGGTCTGGAATCAATAACGAAACAGTACGGCCATTTTTATGAATTTTTTATATATATCCTGCCAAGACATGGTGAGCTGGCTAACGGTATTTTTTACTATAGTTCCGTAAAAAATGGTGAAATTCACACCCTGAAATGGAAAGAAACAGGTTTTGCCAAAAATCGGGAATGGCTTACTTATGCCTTAAAAACAGGTGAAATTCATTGGACTGAACCATATATGGCAGAGGATCAGAATGGAGATAAATTATTATCATCAAGTGTTTCAATTCCTTTTAAATTTAAAGGAAGTTCCGATTGGGACGGTGTAATAGGAACATCAGGCAATTTAGATGCTATGCGTGATTGGCTTAATAATTATGAATTTGAAGCAAACGGCAAATACCTTTTAACATCAGCAAAAGGCTTGTATCTTATACACCCTGATAAAAACATTGAATTTAAAAAAACTATATCGGAACTTGCTGATGAAATTCATTCAAAACAATTAAAATATGTGTCCGAACAAGTACAAAAAGGAGAAAGCGGTTTTATTACCATGCCAAAATCTTCTGTTCACAAAGGAGAAGTTGTTTTTGTTTATTCACCTATTCCAAAAACAAACTGGAGTTCATATTTGGTATATTCATCAGAAAATTTTTATAAACCCGTCAAACATTTTCAGCTCATTTTATTATCCGTAACGGTATTTGGAGTATTTTTACTGATTCTTTTTATAAATTGGATATGTAAATTTACAACCAATCCTATTGTCAAATTATCCCACATAGCTGAAAAATACGGAAAAGGTGAATTTGAAGCCGAACTTCCGCCTGTAACCGCGAATGATGAAGTCGGAATTTTAACTCAAGCATTTTATTCCATGAGAGATAATCTTTTAAATCTGTTGAAAATTCAAAAAGAAAATGCCAGAAAAGAACAAAAAAGAGCATCGGAACTTGAAATCGCAACAAAAATTCAATCCTCGGTGTTACCTGTTAATTTCCCTCGGACAACACATTTTGATATATTTGCATCAATGAATCCTGCTAAAGAAGTCGGAGGAGATTTTTACGATTTCTTCTTTATCGATAAAAACCGCTTTGTATTTTTGATTGCTGATGTTTCGGGTAAAGGTATTCCGGCGGCATTGTTTATGATGAATGCCAAATCTTTGTTGAAGAGCAATTTATTGAGCGGTTATCCTCTGGATATTGCGGTTAATAAAACAAATAATGAACTTTGTGCAACAAATGATGCGGAAATGTTCCTGACTGCATTTATTGCAATTTTAAATACGGAAACAGGGGAACTTGAATATGTCAATGCCGGTCATAATCCGCCTGCTGTCAAATCCGACGATAAATTTGAATATTTAAAATCCGACCCGAATTTGGTATTATCCGCAATGGAAAATTATGAATACAAAGCTGCAAAAATACTGTTAAAACCTGAAAATAATATCCTGATATATACGGACGGAGTGACGGAAGCCCAAAATACAAAAGGTGATTTTTACGGTGAGGAAAGATTAATTAATATATTAAACAATAAAATTCAGGAACCAAAAGAAATAATAGAAAACATAAAGGCTGATATCCGTGAATTTTCAAACGGTGCTTCTCAGTTTGATGATATTACTATGCTTGATATCAAATACTTAGGCTGAATTACAAAACACTAATTTATATTTTCGCTGTTAATTGTTTAATTTTCAATATCCAGTAACCGTCATTTTTTTGTGGATTAAATTTCGTCCACCAGCCTTTTGGATAATTATTTTTTAAATGCGACAAAAGTTTTATGTATTCTTCAAAATATTCATCTTTCAAATTATCCTGAAATTTTCCGAGCCATGATGTTGCTTTGGAAAAATATCTGTTTGCAAAAATATATTTGTATTCTTCTAATTTATCGAGTTTTGTTAAAAGTCCTTCTATACCGTAAAACACATATATCGGTGAAAAATTCTTTTTCTTTTTTACGGTCATGGCGGAGCCTTTGCGATTTTTCCTGTAGCAATAAAGATTTTCGGGTAAAATCGCAATCCGATTTGCTGTAATCATTGAATGAAAAAACGGCAATTGATCCTGCCCGACTTTTATATTCTGAAATCTGATATTATTTCTCAATAAAAAATCACGTCTGTATAGTTTTGACCATGGGGTTGACGGAAATTTAAAAATATCCTTTTTAATATCTTTTGATGAAAATACTCTGTTTAAATATTTTTTTGGAAATTTATTTTTGCTGTATCCTCCGTTTCGACCTTTGTATAATTCCTTTTCGGAATGGGAAGGGGAAGCGGACTGATAATATGATAATCCGCCAAAAAACAGTATATCAGCAGTCAATTCATCAATTTTTGAAACCATTTTTTCCAAAACATTTTCTTCAAGCCAATCATCTCCGTCAACAAAGAGAATATATTCTCCTTTTGCTCTGTCAATACCGACATTTCTGGCAACACCGGAACCTTCATTTTCTTTGTCAATAATTATAATTTTATCTTTATAGCGGTTTAAAACTTCTAAAGAATTATCCGTCGAACCGTCATTTATACAAATAATTTCATAATCCTTGAACGATTGAGAAACTATACTGTCCAAACATTTTGGTATATATTGCTCCAAATTATAAACAGGAATAATGATTGATAATTTCATACGGAAATTATACATTAAAACATAAAAAATCAATAAATTTTAACTGCGTATAATTTTATAAGTGAACTCTAAAACAGTTGAGATATGAGCATTTTTACAAAAAACGCATAATAAAAAAACACATCAAAATAAATATTTTGATGTATTATTTTCTAACATATACATTTTACAATACTTTTCACGATTTGTCAAGTCCTCAAAATGATGTATTTTTAAATTTCGGGGGTGGTGAAAACAGGCACTATTCTTTAGTTTTCAGAATAATACATC
>JAGBOW010000095.1 GCA_017633675.1 bacterium
ACGTGCAAAAATAGATGAATATATGTATTATTACAATAACAACAGATACCAATGGGGGTTAAATAAAATGACACCATTAGAATACAAAAATTTAATAGCCTTGTCCTACTGATTGATTCTTTTTTAGTGGGTACACTTCAAAACCCGACTTTTTTTTATTTTTGTTTGCTTATAGAAAATTAATTTTCTGTTAATTAAACTTTCATCTGATTATTTTTGCTATAGAATAATGTTATAGTAAGAGATAAGGAAAAAATTATGTGGGATTATTCCGAAAAAGTTATAGATCATTACAGAAACCCCAGAAACGTCGGCAAAATTGATAACGCAGATGCGATTGGCGAAGCAGGCTCTCTTGCTTGCGGTGATTCTTTGAAAATATATTTGAAAATCAAAGACGGAATTGTAACGGATGCAAAATTTCAAACTTTCGGGTGCGGTTCTGCCGTTGCAAGTTCAAGTATTTTGACCGAAATGATTATCGGAAAATCAGTTGAAGAAGTCAAAAAAATTACCAATAAAGATATTGCAGACGAGCTCGGAGGTTTACCCCCTGAAAAAATGCACTGTTCCGTTATGGGATATGAAGCATTAGAAGATGCGCTTAAAAATTATGATGATTACACAGACTTAGACGATTTGAGAAACGAACAGGCAAATAATGAAAAGAAAGAAAAAATTGTCTGCACCTGTTTTAATGTAACCGAAAATATGATTTGGGATGCAATAAAGGTAAACGGCTTAAAAACTGTCGAAGAAGTTACAAATTACACCAAAGCAGGCGGTGCTTGCGGAAGATGTAAAAGTGCAATCCAAGATATTATCGACACTTATTATAAAAAAGAGCTGTCAGAAAACACTCTTTCTCCTGCTCAAAAAATTATAAAAATTAATAACATTATCGAAAATCAGATTTCGCCCGAACTCAGAAAAGACGGCGGAGATATTACGCTTGTTGATATTCGGGATAACAAAGTGCTTGTAAAACTGAGAGGCAGATGTTCGGGTTGTAAAAATTCTCACATGACCTTGAAAGTGTTTGTTGAAACGACTTTAAGGGATACTGTTGATAAAAAGATAGAAGTTATAGAGGTACAAAATTGATTTATTTAGATAATAATGCCACAACAAAGGTTGATCCGAAAGTTTTAGAGGCGATGTTACCGTATTTCAAGGAAGAATACGCAAACCCGTCAAGTATATACGATTTTGCAAAACATTCTAACCACGCTGTTAAAGAGGCAAGAGGGGTTATGAAAGATTTCTTTAACGCTGAAAACGAAAAAGAAATTATATTCACCTCCTGCGGGTCGGAGAGTGCAAATACGGCTATCAGAGGCGTTCTTAATATGAACAGAAACAAACGCCATATTATAACCACAAAAGTTGAGCACCCCTGCGTTTTGAACCTTTACGGAGCATTAGAAAAAGAGGGTTATAAGGTCGACTATATCGGGGTAAATTCCAACGGTGAACTTGATTTGGCACAATTGGAAGAAACTGTAAATGATGATACTGCACTTGTTTCTGTTATGTATGCGAACAACGAAACGGGTGTTGTTTTTCCGATAGAAAAGATTTCTCAGATAATTAAATCAAAAAATAAAGAAACGAAATTTTATGTTGATGCCGTTCAGGTTACGGGAAAATTAAAGATTGACGTTCAAAAGCTCGGTGTAGATATGATGGGAATTTCAGGGCATAAATTCCACGCACCAAAAGGGATTGGCGCATTATATGTCAATTCAAAAACACTTATTACACCATTAATAATCGGTGGTCATCAGGAGAGAGGGAAACGTGCGGGAACGGAAAATGTCCCCTATATTGTCGGAATGGCTAAAGCGGCAGAACTTGCGACAGACAGTTTGAAATATGAAGCAACCGAAATCAAGCGTTTGAGAGATAAATTAGAATCAAATATTTTGAAAAATGTTTTCAACGCAAGGTTGAATGCCGGAATTGTAAACAGAGTTCCAAACACTACAAATATCGGATTTGAATATATTGAAGGAGAATTAATTCTTCTTCACCTGAGCGATTTGGGAATTTGTGCAAGTTCGGGAAGTGCCTGCACGTCAGGATCTCTTGAGCCATCACATGTCTTGAGGGCAATGAATGTTCCGTTTACGGCAATTCATGGCAGCATAAGATTTTCACTTTCAAAATTTACGACCGAAAAAGAAATTGATTATGTCTGCGAAAAAATGCCTTCAATTATCGAAAAACTCACGAATATTTCACCGTATCAGGACGAACTTGAGGCATTAAAAAGATTAAAACACTGATTTCTGAAGTTTTAGCCGAAGAATTTCATAAATTTATATTGTTATCTATTACTTTTAAAATTTGATTATAAAGATGCAGTTCTTTAATATCTGTTTTGGAAATTTTTTGGATTAATTCATCTTTAATACCTGGATTTGGTTCAATATACTCAAAATCAAACAGCTCTTTAATCTGGCAGTTAAACACATCTGCAAATTTTTTTAATGTTTTAAGGGACGGAAAACTGTTTCCGCCTTCAATATGTGCCACTTGACGCTGGTCAATGTCTATTTGTTCACCTAACGCAAATTGAGTGAGATTATGCTTTTTCCTTAATTGTTTTATTCTTAATCCCAAAAGTTTTTTTATTGTTTCTTCGTCCATAATATGAATTATAAATACATAAAAAGATTAATAAAATGTAATATAAACTTGTATTTTCTTTTTAATTTATGATATAATAAATAGTATAATTAACTAAAATACAATATTGTAATTCATATTAAAGAAAGGATAGTTTATGAAAAATTTAAGAGGATTCACGCTTGCGGAGGTGTTAATCACATTGGGAGTAATCGGAGTGGTTGCCGCAATAACAATGCCGTCTGTTATTGCAAATATTAATGAGAGAGTTAATTCAGAAAGACAGGCAAATATTGCTCAGAAAATTACACAAGCTATGGAGCAGATGAGGGCGCATGGGTTATTAAACACAAAATATGCATCAACAGATGCTTTTGTTGATGAACTTCAAAAGTATCTAAAAATAGCAAAAAGATGTGACAGTGAACATATCGCAGATTGCTGGCCGACAGAAAAAGTAACAACATCAGACGGGGAAGAATACGAAGTTTCAAAAGCAAAAACTGGTGTAAGTTTAAAACATAAAAATAATAAAACAGGTAATGTAGGATTAGTATTAGCAGACGGTGCATCATTAATCATGACCTATGATGAAAACGGAGATAACACACTTGATGTCGGAAGTGAAGTAAAAGCAAGCAGAACACCATTACCTGTTGGTGGCGGCAAAATGAAAGATTTCCCGTATACAACTTCAGTAACGGGTGCAATAGATTTTGTAATGGACGTCAACGGAGGAAAAGGGCCGAACAGTGAAACAATAAACGGCAAATATCATGACATCAGAAGTTTCAACGGTGCACAGTTTGCCAAAGGAATGGTTTGTGATTTTGAAGTCGGAGATTTATGTGTTAAAAATCTAGGAACAACATATAGTGCAGTAGATTGTTCGTCAAATAATTCATCAGGTAGTGATTACACTTATTGCAGTATGATACCGTCAGAAAGAACAAATGATTATTGGGCAGGAGCAAAGAAAGCGTGCGCAGATATAGGTATGACTCTTCCAAGCAGGTCAGACCTTACCACTATCTGCGGTGCACAAGGCACAAATGCCAAAGTTCCAACTACAGGTGTCTTCTGGTCGAACGAAGAATACACGAAAAATTTCGCCTGGTCTATTTCATTTAGTGGTCTTTGTGGTCCTAATGCACAATCTAAATCTGCTTATACAGAGATCTTATGTGTAGGTAGCAATTAACAAAAACAAAGCATTTGCACCGTTTTGTAGTAAACCATGAGCAGTTAACTAATCTTATCGGTTTGCTATATAAACAAAATATATGTTTTACTCACCCTTGCAATCTAAAATTACAACTAAAATCTAATAAAATAAAAATTGTAGTGCGAAAGTACTACGATTTTTTGTTTAGTTTTGAAGATTTTTAAATAAAGACAATGTTCAATAGTATTTGTAGATAACAGCCTTTATTCTATAGCATAAGGAGTTGTTATATGAAGAAATTTATTTTTGTTATATCACTTATGATGACTATAAATTGTGTATTTGCAAGTACATACGCTTCTCAATTGGATAAATTGGAAAATTCTGTTTATGGTTTCACATATTCAGGCGACGACACATCTAGAGTAACAAGACTTGAACAGACAATTTACGGTGATACAAAATCAGGAGATATAAATAAAAGATTGGCTGATTTAAACAAAGATATGTCTGCAGACTCTATAGGGCAAGAAATTAAACCTGTTGAAGATACGTTTGCTGATGAGGAAATCTACACACCGGAAGAAAAGTTTGCTCAGAATTATAATCCTCCGGCAGGGGCTAATGTAGACTACCCGTCAATAAACGAACTTGAAAAAACAGTTTTTAATAAAGAATTTAAAAATAAAGATATAAATGAGAGATTAAGTGTGCTTGAAAAAGAGACTTTCGGACAGAGCTATGATAATGACGCATTTTTTGACCGTGTAGACCGGTTAAAAGCAAAAATTAAGCCAAAGTCATTTATGGACAACGCATTAGCACAATCTTCAAATGATTATTTTGACGGGGATATAATTCCGTTAGATAAGGAGTACAGCTTAAGCGAATATGGGAGTTCAGGTTTTGACTACGAGGAGTATAATGCAAGACATCAAGCGCCTGCTAGAGTCAATCTCGCATCAGTAGAACGGGCAATGTTTAAAAAATCTTTTAATAAAGAAGAAATTAACAATCGTCTGACAAGACTTGAAAACACAATGTTCGGAACAACTTTCGAAGATGATACGCAGCAAAACAGAATAAACAGAATTGCAAGTGCATACAATGCCCAAAAATCAGCAAACAAATATGATTCAAACAAATTCACCCAAAATATGGCAGCCGCCACGCAAATCGGAATGCTGATTTTGATGATTTTGGCATGTGTTTTATAAGTGAATAGTGAGTTGTCGGTTATGTTTCAAATAATAAATATTGTGTTTGCGTTAGCGAACCGATAAGAACTTTTCACCACTCACTTTTCACTTTTCACCTAATCTACATCCACCGGCTCTCTCAAAATCTTCTGAATAGCTTCTCTTGCGGTGAAAACAAGTGCTTCGGGGATATTATCAATCGTCGTAAATTGTCTTAAAACATCAACAACACGTTTAAAAGCTCTTACAATATCTCCTTCGCCCACATCAATTTGTTCTGTAATATTTTCCCACTCTGCACCTTCAACCCAAAGCTCTATCAATGACGAAAAATAAGCATTTATATACATGGGATCTTCCACAGCATAACGACCCTGTATTTTTTCTAATCTGCGTTTTATATTTTTAATCAGGTTCAAAGTTTTTCTGACAGGCTCTGATATAGGAAGATGAGGAACATCAATCCTTAAATCCTCTGTTGTTATTGCACAAATAACTCCTGCAAGCTGAGCCGGTGTAAGGTTTTCCAGTATCCCTGAGAATACAATTTCTGCCACAAACAATTCATTTTCTGAACGGATTTGAGATGTGGTAATCCCTGTAGCTGTCGGATAATCATCTTTTATATAGCCTAATTCTTTCAAAACACTTCTGTGCGCCAAAAATCTGTTCCAAAAAATATCTTTCTGACGCTCAATTTCGACATCCATTTTTGAAAGTTTTGAATTAAAACGCGCCAAAACTTCAATATTTTTG
>JAGBOW010000096.1 GCA_017633675.1 bacterium
AGGGTGATTAAGACCTCAGCCAACGTGAAGGCAACTTTTTGTTTTAGTTGAAAGTTGAAAGTTGAAAATTGAAAGTTATTTAACTTTCCATTTTCCACTTTACACTTTCCACTTCCTAAATCTCCGGAAAGGGTTGATTCTACTGGCTTACAGCTGCCCCCCCCCGTTAACATTTCTTAACATTCTCATATTCAAAACTCCTTTCCTGTGTTTAATATGAATGATTACAATTCCTATTATAAACTATATTGAAAATTTGCGCAAGTCTGTATCATTTAAAATATTAATTATTATTAACTAATTCTTAAGAATTATAAAAAATCAATGATGTAAACGATTTCACCACTCACCTGAGATACTTCTGCTTAATCAAAATTCTCAAGGCTTTTGAATAAATCGCATCAGGTTCTATTGCCAATACTTTGTCCAAAGTTTCAATTGCACCTTTATAATCTTCAATTTTTTTCTGGCAAACTGCTTTATAATAAAGTGCATCAATAAATTTCGGATCAAGTTCAATGGCTTTATCCAAATCTTCGATTGCTTCATTAATTCTTGAATCGTCTTTTTCCGCCAAAATAACCTGTGCCCTGTTATAGTATGCATCTGTCATATCAGGGTTCAAATTAATTGCCATAGTATAATTTTCGTATGCTGATTTGTATTCATACAAATTGTGAAAAACAATTGCAAGCGAAAAAAATGCCAGAGAATCATTATTGTTTAAACTAATTGCACGATTCAAAGAATGCAAAGCATCATCAAATTTTCCCTCATTTGTTTCTTTTATTCCCTGTTCAAGATAGTCTTTATAATCCATAGAAACATAATATCCGAAATTTATTTACATGACAAGGTTATTAATATATAATTCAGTTATGAATATTCTGTTTATCACAGACCTGTATCCCGTAAAAGATACCGAAACAACAACTCCAAAGACACTTTTAAATTTCACAAAAGAATGGGAAAAACAAGGACATACGGTAAAAGTTATAAAACCGAATTTTATTTTAAATTCCTTTTTGAGAGGAAAACCGTTTTACAAAACAGGGCAGTACGGAAATGTTTATAATGTAAACTACTGGACACCGTTCTTAGGCAGTGGAAAGTTGAAAGTGGAAAGTGGAAAGTTAGAAGAACAGACGGCAAGAGGGCAGGAGGGCAAGCCGTTAACAGTTGAAAGTGGAAAGTCAGATAACTCTCAATTTTCAACTTTCAACTTTCAACTTGATAATAGTTCGCCCTCCTACACTTCTGACTTCCATACCTCAGTAGTTATCGCTCATATGCCATCAGGCATACTTTTTGCCGATAAATTAGGACTTCCGTTTGTTGCAGGTATTCATAATTCTGATTTGACGGTATTAACCTCACCCTTATACGCATTTCATTTCAGAAAAAGAATGATTAGAGCATTAAAAAATGCCAAAGCAATCGCCTGCAGATCTTTTGTAATAAAAAATAAATTGCTGAAAATTTTTCC
This sequence comes from bacterium, assembly GCA_017633675.1. GTDB lineage: Bacteria > Cyanobacteriota > Vampirovibrionia > Gastranaerophilales > Gastranaerophilaceae > Stercorousia. The sequence continues at coordinate 1,487 of JAGBOW010000096.1, forward strand.
GGAATTTGAAAACAAAACATTTGTCGCACCGTCAGGAATTGACGAGAAGATAATTAATGATACGAACTACTCACCACTCACTACTCACAGTTCACCTTTAAAAATCCTCACCTGCGCTCATTTCAAAAAACGCAAAAATATTGATAAATTAATAAAAGCTTGCAAAAATATTGATGATATTGAATTAACCGTTATCGGGGACGGAAAAATCAGAAAATCGTTAGAAAAACTTGATAAAAACGTTATTTTTACGGGAGAATTAGAGCAGGAACAAGTTTATGAAAAAATGAGAGAAAGTGATGTTTTTATATTGCCCAGTACAGACGAAACCTTTGGAATGGTGTATTTAGAGGCAATGGCATCGGGGTGTATTACGGTCTGTACAAAAAATGACGGAATAGACGGAATTATAAAAGACGGTGAAAACGGATTTTTAACCGAACCTGATGTTGAAAATATTAAAGATACAATTTTAAAAATAAAAACTCTTCCGCCTGAAACTATTGAAACAATAAAACAAAACACCCTTGAAACCGTAAAAGAATATACATCATCAAAAGTTGCCGAAAACTATTTGAAAGAAATTCTTAAGATTTTTTAATATCTCCATAAGTTTGTGTATGTTTTTGCTACAATTGTCTTAGGTTATTTACCATATTTTTGTTAACTTTGCCTCCCTTGTTAAAGGGAGGGGAACCGCGAAAGCGGTGGAGGGATTTCAAAAATACAGCCGAAAGGATTATTAATGAAAAAATTTTTAGCAGTACTTTTTACATTTTTATTAAATATTCAGAGAGCAAATGCAGTCAATATTGATGCTTTAATGGACAAATATGTCGCTCCTGTTTCAGATGCGATTGCAAAAATTATATTTTTCCCAATCCATATCGGGGGCGCAGATGTTCCAATAATTATATTCTGGATTTTGTTTGCGGGAATATTTTTTACATTCTATTTCAAAGGAATTGCGGTTTGGGGATTTAAACATGCAGTTGAACAAATCGTAAAACCCAAACACAAAGACGGCGAAGGTGAAGTTTCATCTTTTCAGGCACTTGCTACGGCACTTTCAGGAACTATCGGTATCGGAAGTATTGCAGGTGTTGCGATTTCGATTTCAATAGGAGGGCCGGGTGCTGCTTTTTGGATATTTTTAGGTGCACTTTTAGGCATGTCAATAAAATTTGTTGAGGCAACTTTAGCCGTTAAATACAGAAGATTTAACCTTGACGGCTCAATATCAGGCGGGCCCATGCACTATATTGCACACGGTTTGACAAGAAAAAATATGCGCTGGCTCGGACAGCCTTTGTCCGTAATATTTGCAATTCTTTGTATCGGAGGCGGTATTACAGGCGGAAACATGATTCAGATTAACCAAACCGCGCATCAGATAATATTTATTACAGGCGGTGAACACAGTATTTTTCACGGTTTCACTTGGGTAATCGGTTTGACTGCAGCGATTTTAATCGGTTTGGTTGTTGTCGGAGGCATAAAAAGTATAGCTAAAGTTACAACAATTCTAACCCCGACAATGTGCGCTTTATACATAATTTCAGGCTTAATCGTAATTTTGGCAAACATTACGCATATTTTTGACGCACTTTCATTGATTTTAAGGGAGGCATTCCACCCGACAGCGGTAGCAGGCGGTGTTTTCGGAACTATAATTATCGGTTTAAGACGTTCCGTTCAGTCAAATGAGGCAGGAACGGGCGCAGCCGCAATTGTTTATGCTACAGCACAGACAAAAGAACCTGTTTCACAAGGTTTTGTAGCATTATTGGAAACCTTTTTGACGGGTGTTTTGTGTTTATTCACTTCATTTGCGATTGTATTCTCTGGTGTTTTGGAGCACACACAAATCGGTAAAATTTCGGGTATTGAACTTGCATCAAATGCTTTTCAGTCCGTAATTCCTTTCTTCCCGATTATTTTATCAATAATTGCGGTGTTGTTTGCTATGTCAACACTGATTTCGTGGGCATATTACGGACAAAAGGCATGGACATTCCTGTTCGGTGAAGGTAAAAAACGTGTATTTGCGTTTAATATGATTTATTGTTTGTTTATCATAATCGGCTCTTGTATGAATGTTCAGTCAATAATTGATATTACTGATGCCATGATGATTTCAATGTGCGTACCGAATATCATTGTGCTTTATATTTTGTGCAAAGATGTTAAGGTTGATTTGAAAGCGTATTGCAAGAAATACGGTGTCGGCAAATGGGTTTACGGGGAGTAAAATATGGACGATAAAATTATAGTAACGGTTTCGGGTGTAGATAAAATCGGTATTGTCGCAAAAATTACGGCTGTTTTTGCGGAATATGAGGTTAATATCGAAGATATTAAACAAACTCTTATGCAGGGGCATTTCGTAATGTTTATGCTCTGCAATATTGCAAAGTCAAAATATTCTTTTAAAGAAATCAAAGAAGCTTTGACAAAAACAGGCGAAGAACTCGGCATGGAAATCTGGGTTCAGAAAAAAGAGATTTTTGATAATATGCATAATGTTTAGGTGAGTGGTGAGTGGTTCTTATCATAAAGCGGTCTTAGCATAATTTTACCAATATAACATTATGATAACGACCATTCACAACTCACTACTCACAATTCACTTAAATTATTTGACAAATTATTAAAATATTAATAGAATGATTATGTGAATGATTTAGTTCAAATAAAGAATTTGATATATACAATCAGAGGTTATAAAGTTATGCTTGACTCTGATTTGGCTACGTTGTACGGAGTTCCTACTTACAGGTTAAATGAGGCTGTTAAAAGAAACATAAAAAGATTTCCACCTCATTATATGTTTCAACTTTCAAATGAAGAATGGGAAAGTTTGATATCGCAAATTGCGATATCAAAAAATGGCAGAGGTGGCAGGCGTTTTGCACCTTATGCTTTTACAGAACAAGGTGTAGCGATGCTTGCAACTGTGCTTAACTCTGAAAAGGCAATCCAAATTAATATACAAATCATCGATACATTTGTCAGCATGCGTAAATGGGCTGTTGAAAATAAGGATTTGAGCCGGCGCCTGACAGAGCTTGAGCATTATTTTATAGAACATTGTCAAGACCAAGAAAATGATATGCGGAAACTATACGAGGCAATAGGATTGCTTATGGACAGAACTAAACCGAGTAAAATAGGGTTTTAAATTTTTCGGCATTAACAGATAAAAACATTCATCTTACATTACTGAAAAATTCTTCGAGTATTTTATTACACTCATCTTCCATAATTCCGCCATAAACTTTGAGTTTGGAATTGGCGAGTTTGCGCAAATCGATTTTTGAACCTAATGCACCGTAATTCGGGTCAAATGAACCGAAATAAAGGGTTTTTATTCGGGAATTTATTATTGCCCAGGCACACATTGGACAGGGTTCTAAAGTTACATACATTTCACAGTCATCTAACCGCCAACTGCCGAATTTTTCTTCTGCTTTTCGGATTGCAAGAATTTCGGCATGACAGGTTACGTCTTTTAATTCTTCTTTTCGATTGAAAGCTGATGAAATAACTTCTCCGTCTTTTACAATAACAGCACCGACAGGAATTTCTCCGTTTACCTGTTTAGCAGTTTCTATTGCACGTTTCATTTCACTTCCTCTGTAATTTTTGAAAGTTTCAATTCAATCTCAACACAAAAAGCACAATCTTCATCACTTCGCAAAGATATTTTTCCGTTCATGGCTTCTACAAGCCCTTTCACGATAAACAATCCCAAACCTGTTCCTCTGGTAGTTCTTGTGGTGTTATTATCAAGTCTTACAAATTTTTCAAAAAGTTTATTTAATTTGTCAGGCGGAATTACCTCACAATCATTTTTGACAAATATTTTCGCATATTCTTTATCAACAATACCGTCAACAACAATATTTGATGTTTCAGATGCATATTTTGCACCGTTTTCAAGCAAGTTTACAAACACTTGTATAAGTCTTTGTTTATCTCCTTCAACAAGCGGAAAATCTTCCGGAATATTCAAAATAATTTCTTTATGCGCTTTATTTTTGATTAAAACTTTTGCTTCTTCCAAGATTTCCGGAAGCCAAACTTGTTCATTAACGGTTCTCAATCTCATTCCCTCAATATCGGGGATAGTTAACAAATCTTCTATCAAAGTTTTAAGTCTTTCGGATTGTTCTTTTATAATTCTCAAAGATTTTTGCTTGGTTTCTTCGTCAATTTCAATATCTTGGCGCATAAGACGGGTTGTATACCCTTGAATACTTGTCAGAGGAGTTCTTAATTCATGGCTTACGGTATCAATTAAATTTGAGCGAAATTCATTCAGTTCTTTCAATTCTTTATTATTTTTCTTTAATTGTATATATGATTTATGGATTTCCGTTGCCATTCTGTTAAATTCAAACGCAAGAAAAACAATTTCATGAGGAGTGAAGGCGGTTGTCAGAAGTCTTATTTGACGTTCGTAATTACCTTTTGAAATCGCAATAATACCTTTAAAAAGCTGTCTGATGTTTATGTATAAATAATACGTATAAAGTCCGACAACAAAGATAATCGCCAGAGTTGCAAAAAGTACGGAAAGGATTATTTTCAAACTGTTTTCGGTAATAGAATTTCTTGTAATTTTTTCGGTTGTGTTTACGATAATTGTTATATTAGGCTCATCTTTTGAAACATAAACAAGAGGTTGATTTTTAACATCACCGAAAATAACGGGTTCATTTTTTTTCAGTTTTTGGGGTAAAAGTGAAACGGTTTTTTTGTAATCTTCTTCTTTATAATTATGTTCCGCAATCAAATTTCCGTTTGCAAGTACATAAATCTGACGTTTTTCACCCTGAAGTGATTTAAAAAGTTCCTCTCTCATTGCATTAAATTTGTATGCCGCAACAAGATATTTACCGTCAGATAATTTGTACGTAACCGTTGCAAGTTCATTTTCTTTGTTTTCCTGTCTGATTTTTTCTATTTGTTCTTCATTTGCAACGGAAAGTTTTTCACATGCGGGTAATTTTTTTACAATGGTGTTCAAGTATGAATTTTTTGCGCTGTCGGTCGGAAAATATTTCAGAGGAAACGCAATTTGTTCCATACTGCTGTTTACTGTTTTGTTAAAAAAATCTATTTCATCAGAAACCATGTTTGCAATCAAAACCGCAGATTCTCTCAATTGATACCTGATTGCCTGCTGATTAATGTTGTTTATAATAAACCCGCTGACACTCATTGGTATAATTACCGCAAAAATAAAGACTATCGCAATTTGTTCTACAATTTTTAAATGCTTGTTAAACATTATTCTTCACCGAAAGGAGTTAATTTGTAACCGACATTTGTAACCGTATGCAAGTATTTCGGGTGTTTTGTATCGGGTTCGATTTTGTTTCTCAAACCGCCGACATGAACCCTTAACATTCTAACATCTTCGTTGCTGTCATATCCCCAAACTTCATCTAAAAGTGTTGCAAGCGTAACAGGATTGTTGAAATGCTGAATTAAGCTGTATAAAATTTCAAATTCTGTCGGAGTAAGTTTAACTTTTTTGTTAACGATTACCGCTTCTAAAGTTTCGGGGAAAATTTCGATATCACCGGCATGCAGAACTTCATCAGATAAAGATGTTTTATCTTCAACCTGATTTCTTCTCAAAAGAACACGTATTCTTAAAAGAACTTCCTGAATATCAAACGGTTTTACCAAATAATCATCAGCACCGCAGTCAAAACCTTCCGTTTTGTCGTCAATCGTACCTTTTGCGGTAAGCATTAAAATCGGAATAGAAAGTTTTGCGCATCTTATGTTTTTGCAGACATCAAACCCGTTCATTTTCGGCATCATAACATCAAGCAGAATTAAATCATAAGTGTTGTTTAAGGCTTTATTCAACCCTTCCATACCGTCACTTGCAGTGTCTACAAAATACCCGCTTGCACGGACGTCAAATTCTAAAAGTTCCCTGATTTCATCATCATCATCAACGATTAAGATACGTTTTTCATTCATAGACTTATTATAGAGCGAAGAAATAAATATGTAAATACTGATATGTTTTTATCTACACAAAATTGGGGACTTTCGGACGATTTCTTAAAATTATATAATTGACAATGTTATGTCAAATATTAAAAACGCAGTCGAACCGATAAGGAATAAAAACCACATTATTGCGGTCGAAAAATTTTTAGAAAAAAAGAATCGTAGAAACATGATGATTTGGGTGTTCGGGATAAATACGGGACTTAGAATTTCGGATATTTTAAATTTGAATGTCGGAGATGTGAAAAACAAATCTTATGTCAAACTGAAAGAGAAAAAGACGGGAAAATTCAAACAGTTTCCGCTGAACAAAAAACTGAAAAATTTGATAAAAAGTTTTATCAAAGGACGAAAGGATAATGAACCGTTATTTTTAAGCCAGAAAAGACACAGGCTTGACCGTAACCAGTTTTATGTAAAACTCAATGAGGCATGCAGAGCTGTCGGGGTGAAAGAAACTTCTATCGGCACTCATACCATGAGAAAAACTTTTGGTTATCATCATTACAGACAATTCAGAGATGTTGCAATGCTGCAGGAAATTTTTAATCATTCTTCACCGCAAATAACCCTGAGATATATCGGTATCAATCAGGACGAAATTGACCGTAGTTACAGGCAATTTCAACTGTAAAACACATCATAAAAAAACACATCAAAATAAATATTATGATGTGTTTTTCCGGAAAGCTGGGAATAGCTTAGCTTTGCAGTGCCATAAATTTTATGAAGTTTTGAAAAAATACATCATTTTTAGGGTAGACAAATACTGAAAAATACCGTAAAATAAGAGTGTACAAAAAACACATCATAATATTTATTTTGATGTGTTTTTCAAAAGAAAGGAAAAAATTATGAAAAATTTGAAAACATCTACAGAAACACACTTCCCTCTCATTAGTAGAGGGTTAGAAAGAGGGGGAGATAAGAAATCCGCCTTCACTCTTGCGGAAGTATTAATCACTTTAGGGGTAATCGGAGTAGTTGCCGCAATAACCATGCCGACAGTTATTGCAAATATTAATGAAAGAGTAAATTCCGAAAGACAGGCAAATATCGCGCAAAAAATTACGCAAGCTATGGAGCAGATGAGGGCACATGGGTTATTAAACACAAAATATGCATCAACAGATGCGTTTGTAGATGAATTACAGAAATATCTAAAAATAGCAAAAAGATGTGACAGTGAACATATTGCGGATTGTTGGCCAACTGAAAAAGTAACAACATCTGACGGGGAAGAATATGAAGTATCAAAAGCAAAAACAGGTGCAAGTTTAAAACATAAAAATAATAAAACTGGTAATGTAGGATTAGTGTTGGCAGACGGTGCATCATTAATAATGACCTATGATGAAAACGGAGATAACACACTTGATGTCGGAAGTGAAGTCAGAGCAAGCAGAACGCAATTACCTGTTGGTGGAGGAAAAATGAAAGATTTTCCGTATACAACATCAGTAACAGGTGCAATAGATTTTGTCATGGACGTTAATGGAGGGAAAGGGCCTAACAGTGAAAAAATCGGAGATAAGTGGAATGATATCCGTTCCTTCAACGGCGCACAATTTGCTAAAGGCATGGTATGTGACTTTGAAGTTGGTAATTTATGTGTAAAGAATCTTCCCAATACTTATTCATGTATAAATACTTGTACTGACACAACCTATGATAGTAATGGTACTGCAAACAGTATTTGTTCAAACAACTGTTGGGCAGGAGCTAAGAAAGCATGCGCAGATATAAGCATGACTTTAGCAAGCAGAGCAGACCTTACTACTATCTATGGGGCAAAAGGCACAAACGACAAAGTACCTACTTCCGGCTGGTTCTGGTCGTCAGAAGAGTACGTTGCTTACGGCGCGTGGAGCAAGACCTTTGACAATGGCAACGTGTCCGGCGACGGCAAGGACATTCGGTTCGGGGCCTTGTGTGTAGGCAGTAACTAGTAACGTAGCTTTATAGGTCGGGTTTCAACCCGACAAAACATATTGTCGGGCTAAAGCCGACCTATTTTTCTAAAGTCTACCCTACATTTCTTTTTATTGTTTGCCCCCTCACCCTAACCCTCTCCCGTTGGGAGAGGGAATTTCCCATTAAAAGACTATTCCTCTATTCCTCTAATCTTCTAATCCTCTAACCCTTTAATATACGGTCTTATCGCCCTATAGCCTATCGCCCTATCGCCGTTTTAAATCTAAGTTAAAAGACTAATCCTCTAACCCTCTTAACTTCTAATATTTTCTTATCCACCTATAATTTCTATCGCCATTTAAAATCTAAAAGCAAGAGTAAATGACATTATACATTAAATTTACTCAGAATTTCATTCAAACTGTCACCGCCGAATTTTTGCAAAAACTCATCAGCCAAAACACACGCTATCCTTGCTTCCGCAACAACCGAACATGCTTCAACGGCACAGGTATCCGATCTTTCAAAATGCGCTTCGCATTCCGTCATTTCTGCCAAATCAACGGTTTTTAAAGGTTTTCTCATTGTCGGAATAGGTTTCATAACGGCTCTGACAATTAATGGTTCACCGTTTGTCATTCCGCCTTCAATTCCGCCTGCATTGTTTGTATGACGAACAATTTTTCCGTTCTCCATAAACATCTCATCATGGTATTCACTTCCCAAATATCCCAAAGGATTTTCACCGATTTCTACAACTTTTACGGCAGGAATACTCATAATGCCTTGCGCAATCCTTCCGTCAAGCATTCTGTCCCAATGTACAAATGAACCCAGACCGACAGGAAGATTTTCAAAAATAACCTCAAATTTTCCGCCAATCGTATCACCAAGTTCTTTTACTCTGTCGATTTCGGCTTCAAACCCCTCCTGTCCTTCGGACACCCTCCCCGCGTGGGAGGGAAGGGTGGGGGCTGATACCGTACCAATTTGCAAAATTTTTGACGAACATTTGATATCAAATTGCATTAAAATCTGCTTTGCAACAGAACCTACAGCAACTTCTATTGCGGTTTTTCTTGCACTTGAACGCTCTAATATATTTCTCAAATCCTTTTGATTATATTTTACACTTCCCGCATAATCCGCATGTCCCGGACGGCATTGAGTAAACGATTTTTCATCCGTATAATCTTCGGGATTTACACTCATAATCTTTTGCCAGTTTTCATAATCCTTGTTTTGAATAACAAGTGTAATCGGAGAACCCAGAGTTTTACCAAACCTTACACCTGATGTAATTTCAACGGTATCACATTCAATCCGCATTCTTCCGCCCCTGCCGTAACCGGATTGTCTGCGTTTCAAATCCTCATTAATCAATTCGGGCTTTATCTCAAACCCCGCAGGAACTCCTTCTATAATTGCCGTTAAGCATTTTCCGTGACTTTCACCTGATGTTAAAAATCTGAATTTACTCATAATTACCTTTTAAAAAGGTGCGAAACATCGCACCACTCACTTATTTTGCATACTTCAAGAAAATCTGCTGTTTTGTCTGCATCATTTCTTCGGTTATTTGCCATTTTCCGTCAATTTTTTTGATTATCATATAAGTTTTCAGTTTATAAGTTTCACCGACAGGCTGTCTTAATGAACTGATTTTGTAAGAACCGCTGCCTAAATCCTGAACAGTTACGTTCGAATAAAAGTTTTTGTAACCTCTGACCTTTGCACCTGCCTGTGCAATTTTCATCTGTTTAATATAAGTGGCAGTGTCAGTATAAGCATTTGCTGTTGTTCCGTCAGGTTTTACAACCTGTCTTATAATTTTCGCATTCGGTGAATACATATCACCAACAGTATTACTGTATGAATTTGCGGCATTTACATAGTTGTTAAAAAAGTTCAAAGCATCTTGTTTTCCGTCAGCAAATGCCTGCAAACTTGTGAAAACTAACAAGCCAAAAATTAAAGATAATATTTTTTTCATAAATTTCTCCTGCAATAATGTAACGAATTGTACATCTGTTTTGTTCATATTCTAGCATGATTGTAAAAAAATCGCAATCAGAAAATCAGACGGATAGAGGTATACCTCCAGCCCTCTATACATCTTTATAAATATGTAGTATAAAATATTTATGATAACTCAGAATTTGGCGGAATATCTTGATTTTCTTGATGTTGAAAAGGGTTTGTCGCAAAATACCATTGATGCATACAAAAGGGATTTGAGCGATTTTTTGAATTACTGCGAAAAAGATGATTTGGGAGAAGTTCAGAGAACTCAAATAAATTCTTATATCCGAAGTTTGCACGAAAAAAAATATTCCCCGACAAGTATAATGCGTAAAATTGCCTCACTGAGAGGTTTTTTTAAATGGGCAAACGCAAATGAGATTATCAAAACCAACCCGACACTCACTCTTGAACAGCCGAAAGTTCCTCAAAGATTACCGAAAGTTATATCAGTACAGGAAATAGAAGAAATTTTAAGCCAAAACCTGAATAAAACCGAAAAAGTTATTGTGGAACTTCTCTACGGTTGCGGTTTGAGGGTTTCGGAACTTGTAAATTTAAAAATCAACGATTACGACTTGAACGGAAAATACCTTGAGTGTACAGGAAAAGGCTCAAAGGAAAGACTTGTTCCTCTGGGTAAAAAAGCGATTAATGCAATAAAGAATTATTTGCCCGAAAGAGAGTATTTGGTTAATAAGTATAATTCGGATACTAAAAATTTACTCATTAATAACAGGGGCAAAACCGTTACACGCCAAGAGATTTACACGTTTATACATGAACACGGAAAATTGTTAAACAAAACGATTTCCCCGCATACTTTAAGGCACAGTTTTGCAACGCATTTACTTGAAAACGGTGCAGATTTAAGGATTGTGCAGGAACTTTTGGGGCACAGTGATGTTTCCACAACCCAATTATATACCCACATAAGCAAAAAACGACTTAAAGAAGTCTATTTTTCGATTAATAAGGATTAACACTATGCAAAGATTACCTGAATACTTAAAACGACCTATAATTGATACCGATAAGACACGAAACGTCAGAAATATCTTAAAGACAAAGTGCCTTAATACCGTTTGCGAAAACGCAAGATGCCCTAATAAAAACGAATGCTACACAAAAAACACAGCGACATTTTTAATTATGGGTAACAATTGTACAAGAAACTGCCGTTACTGTAATATCACATGCGCCAAACCCGAACCTTTAAATTTAGAAGAACCACTTCATATTGCGCAAGCCGTAAAGGATTTGGGGTTAAAATATGCCGTCATAACTTCCGTTACAAGAGATGATTTACCTGACGGCGGGGCAGAGCATTTTGCAAATTGTATAAAAGAAATCAGAAAACTTTCGCCCGATACAAAAATCGAAATTCTCACTCCCGATTTTAAAGGTGATAAAAACTCTCTTAATACAATCATAAAAGCTTATCCGACAGTGTTTAACCATAACATTGAAACGGTCAGGGAAGTTTTCAAAATCGCGCGCCCGCAAGGAAATTATGAATGTTCATTGGGAGTTCTCAAATATATAAAAGAAAATTCGGATATCTTGACAAAATCCGGATTAATGATTGGTTTGGGTGAAACTTTTGAACAGATTGAAAACACTTTGAAGGATTTGAAAGAAGCAGGCTGTGACATTTTAACAATCGGTCAATATATTCAGCCGTCAAAAAATCACCTTGAAGTCGCAAAATATTACACATTAGAAGAATACGAAGATTTGAAAGAACTTGCCAGACAAACAGGGTTTGAGAAATTTCAAATCGGACCATTGGTAAGAAGTTCATATAAAGCTGCAGATTGCTGTAATTAACCTATTGCTTTTATTTTTTTATTTATCTGAGAATGTATTCTGTTTGCACGATAAAGGTAATTTGTTAATTTTTCATAATTAGCTTTAGTTTCACCATACGGAACTTTCATTGCAATCAATTCATCAACATTATCGTTTATACTTTCCAGTGTGTCTAAAGAATCACCCAAATCCGCAATAGATTTGAATTTTTTTGAAACTTTTGAAAATATATGACGTGTTACAAATCTTGCAAAAATTTTTAAAGGTGAGATTTGTTTTTTAGGTTTTATTGTTTTGGCTGAAATCCTGTCTGCAATATTTTGTTTTGCAAATTCATTTTTAAGTTCCGTTATTTCATTTTCAAGTTTTTTTGCCTGAATTTTTAGTTCCATTACATCTAAAAGTTTTCCTAAAAGTTCGGCTCCCTTTATTTTGTTATTAATTTGTTCAAGCTTTTCTTCTTTTTCGGTAATCAAAATTTCCATCTTCAAAGCCTTATCGTCCAAGTCTTTGAACGAATTGTCATTCAAAATGTTTAAATCATAATCATTTATTCTTTTGTTCTGAAAAATATTATTGTTCATTTTCAATCTCTGTAAAACATGTGAAGAAATTTTTTTGCCTTTTTTATGTAATAGTATAAACTTTCCTGTAATACAAGAAAGTTCCCAAAATTGCAAGGACTATATTCGGCATCCAAGCAGCCAAACTTGGCGAAATAGAACCGTTTTCTCCGAACGAAACCGATAATGCCCTTACCAAATAATAAGTAAATATAATGAAAATACTGAATAAAAATCCTCTGTTATATCTCACTCTTGGCGGTGTTATTGCCAACGGCACACCAATCAGTACAAATACAATTGTTGTCAAAGGCAGAGCTAATTTGTCGTAAAGTTCTATTTTTAAAGAGCGTTTTTGTTCATCGGATAAAACCTGATTATTATTCAAAAATTTAACCATCTTGGTAAAATTCATCTCACCTGCAAGATCGTCATTCAAATCTTTTGTCATATCAAGTCCGAATTTTACAAGAAAATTGTCAAACAATGTTGTATTCAGGATTTTTCCCTGACTGTCAACGGTATAAATAGCACCCTTTTGAAAATCCCAACCCTCAGGAGAAGTTTTACCCTCATTCGCTTGCAAAACCTGAATTGTTCCCTCTTTTGCCAAATCAAGAACGGTTATATTGTGCAAGGTTTTGTTTTCACAGTAACCCACATAAAACAGTCTTTTCAAACCTTTATTATTGTTCAATTCTTTAAATACAAAGTTTTGCTTGCCTTCAGGAATATTTTTTTGTCCGAATGCCCACAATGCCAAGTCTTTTGATTGTCTTGTCGTAACGGGAACAACGGTTTCATTTATAAAGAAACTGCAGATTGACATTAAAAGCGCAAATATAAATATCGGTTTTGCAATTCTGTTCAAACCTATTCCGCAGGCTCTCATAACGGTAATTTCAGATTTCAGACTAAGATTATTAAGTGTCATTACCGTTGCCAGTAAAACTCCCATAGGTATTGTCATTACAATAACTTTTGGAAGATTTAAAATAATCATTATAAAAGCAACTTTGAAAGGTATACCAAACATTGAAATTTGTTTGATAAGTGTAATAAATGTGTCTGATGCAAAAATAATAGAGGTAAATACCGCAACACCCATCAGAAACATCTCTATTACCTGTTTCAGAATATATTTATCAAGAATTTTTATTTCTTTTTTTTCTTCTTCCATAATTTTCCTTTAAGTCGTTAAAATGATAAGACGCCGGGTATTTAATTATTTATCAGTTTGAATAGTCTTTAAATCTCACAAAAATTGCTTTATGTAAAGGTCTTATCCGCCATATAGCCCTATCGCCTTATCGCCCAAAATCTAAAAGAACTTTCAAAGTTTCTTTTTCTTTATTTTTTTCAAAACCTTTTATTGCATCATCAACTTTATAAACTGCCGAAATCAAAGGAGAAAAATCTATTTTTTCCGATTTCAAAAGTCTTAAAGCAGGAGGGAACTGACCGCAGCGAGAACCGAGAACGGTAATTTCATCAATTACAATCGGTGCAAGATTAAATTCTTTAGATGCTGCAACAGTGCTTTTCAAAACTAAAACTCCTCTGGGTTTTGTAAGTGCAAGGGCTGTTTCAAAACCTGAAATCGAACCCGTTGCCTCAACTACAACATCATAAATTTTTTCAACCTTCAAATCGTTTAACAATTTTGTTTCAACCCCTTGAGCTTTGGCAATATCAAGTTTATTTTGGTGTTTTCCGACAAGAGTTACGTCAATATTTTGCGCATTAAGTGTTAATGCCGTAATCAAACCTAATTTTCCGTCACCAAGAATTATTACCTTTTGGAAAGGTTTTATGTGAAGTTGTTCCGTAATTTCACAGGCTGCAGCAAGAGGTTCAACAAAAACAGCTTGTTCATCAGGAACATTTTCGGGAACTTCAAAAAGAGTTTCCAAAGGCATTGTAAAATATTCGGCAAACACTCCGTCTTTTCTCCAAATGCCGAGAGTATGCCTGTCGGGACAATGGCGGTATAATTTTTCCGCACAATAAGGGCAATCGGATTTTTTACAGCCATAGCTTATCTCGGCAACAACACGTTTGCCTAAAAGAGATTTGTCGTCATCATTAATTTCTTCAACAACTCCGACAGCTTCATGCCCTAAAACTCCTTTATAACCCATATAACCTTTTGTAATCTCATAATCGGTATTGCAAATTCCAGCAAGAGTAACTCTTACCAATGCTTCACCCTTTTGCGGAACAGGTTTTTTATAATCATTAACCAATTTTAAACCTTCATCAAAAACAACTGCTTTCATAACATCTCCCTTTTAAAATTATTATATCATAAAAAAACATATCAAAATAAGTTGCGTAGGGTAGATTTTAGGCTGGCGGTTTAAAGTGGCGATAGGGATTACAGGTGGATAGGAGCATAGGAGCATAAGAAAGCTAAAAGCCTCCCTTTTAATGGAGGTGGCACGAAGTGACGGAGGGTTTTTATCATTTTAAATGGCGATAGGACTATAAGGCGATAGGGCGATAGGACCTTATCGTTTAATTAAAAAAACACATCAAAATAAATATTTTGATGTATTATTTTCTAACATATACATTTTACAATACTTTTCACGTTTTGTCCAGTCCTCAAAATGATGTATTTTTTAAA
>JAGBOW010000097.1 GCA_017633675.1 bacterium
AAATATATAAAAATAGCAAAGAGATGTGACAGTGAACATATTGGAGAATGCTGGCCTACACCTATTGTTACAACGGGTGCCGATGAAGAATATGAGGTAAGTCAGGCAAAAACAGGTAAATATTTATCACTTGAATCTGAATCAAATAATGTGGGATTGGTTTTAGTGGACGGTGCTCCGATTATATTGAATTATAATCCCAGTGCACCCGGAATAGATGTAGGGGATAAAGTTAAATGGACAGAAGGACTTCCTAAATACACAACAACAGTCACCAGTGCGATAGATTTTGTCATGGACGTAAATGGCGGAAAAGGACCTAACAGCGAAAAGGAAGGAAGTAAAAGAGATATAAGAAGTTTCAAGAGCGCGAAATTCAGCAAAGGTGGTCCTGATTGCAGTAAATATCCGGACAGTTTCTATGTAGAAGATATAGGATGCGTTGTAAATATTGGAACAAATTATACTCCTGCAAGAGATTATGTAACCATGAGAAGTACTGAGTGGTATGGAGCAAAAATTGCATGCATATATAAAGGCATGACATTACCGGACTTAAGTACACTACGCTCTCTATATATAAAAAAGAGTGAATACTCAGACATTCCTCAAAGTAGTTTTTATTGGTCGTCAACAGAAGATGATAATGATGCATATTTCTATGCTAAATCATTCAATTTTGGAAATGGTACCTCTTCCAGAACACACAAAGAAAATAATTCTCATCTCCCTGTGCTTTGTGTAGGCAATTAGCAAGGTAGGGTGCGATGTTTCGCACCGAATAAAAAAATTGGGCATTTAGCTTATAGGTTGGATTTCAACCCGACAAAACATATATATTTGTCGGGCTAAAGAAATGTGGATGAGCAAAACGCAAGCGTACCAACCCTTTATATAATTGCAATAAGTGAGGCTAAGTTTCGCTTGCAATGATATAACCTATATATCTTTATTTTTTATCCTTTTTTGATTATAATAATTCTGTAGAATAAAAAAGAGGAAGATGACGTATGAAAAAAATTATTTCTTTATTGGCGGTTTCGGTAATTTTGTCGAGTTGTTCAATCCCTGCAATTGCAGATGTTGAAAGGGGCTATATTTCCGTAAACACAAGCGCAAATGCAGAAATTACTCCTGATATTGCCGAAGTTTCGATTGCTATAATTACTTATGACAACAAATCAATGCAAAAGGCTACCGTTCAAAATAAGGAAATTTCCGACAAAGTAATTTCTACGTTGAAATCAATGATAAACACTTCAAACGGAGATTATATAAAGACAGCTAATTACAGTGCATCTCCTCAATATATTTACAAAGATAACAAAAGAATTTTGGACAAATATCAGGTATCAAATTCCGTAATCGTTCATACAAAATCAATCGATAAAGTCGGTTCAATGATAGATAAATCAATATCTTTAGGAGCAACAAACGTAAACAGTCTGAATTTTTCCGTATCAAATACCGATAAACAGTGCAACGATTTAATTACAAAAGCATCAAAACAGGCAAAAGAAAGGGTTGATGCAGCATTAAAACCTACGACATCAGCTGTTACCGGAATAAAATCAATGGATATATCATGCAGTACAAATAATTCTGTTCGTCCTCAATACAGACTGATGAAATCGAATATGGTTATGTCTGCGGGTGCTGCTGATGCTGAAGTTCAGGAATCTTCGACAATAATCGAGCAGGGTGTTGTAAAAATCTACGCAAACGTAAATGCACAGTATTTTGTGAAGTAGCCGGCAGGGTAGATTTTAAAAGGCACTAAAATTTACTTCACAATCATAAACGATTTCAGGCTTCTTCCTGCGCCGTCACCTTTGGTCGAAACTACTTCGTATTGTTTTTTGTAATTCATTGAAGTTGAACTTCCGCCGTCAAAATTCATTGCCCTATCAAGTCCTAATTTTTTCACATAATCATGAACTTCATACAAATCCATAGGATTTTCATCAGTAATTATTAAAATATGGACTTCATCACCCTTTAAACCGATAACGGTTCTTGCTGTTTTATGCAGTACGGAACAACTTTCCCTTATTACTTCACCATACTCATCTCTTACAACAAAAAATTCTTCTTCCAATCTCAATTGCGGATAAACAAGCGGTCCTCCCTGTGCAGAAGTTATAACTGTACAGTCAAAATCAACCGAATTTTTATGCGGGACTATTTCATAATGGCGTTTCCCTTTATCAAAACATTCAACAACTCTAAACTCTGTTCGGTTTAAGATTTTATCAATATTTCGTCTTAAAGCTGGATTTGATAATAAACTGTCGTTTAATAACGGATCTTCGGCAATATGCCTGTCGGTAACAATATATGATATTGATTTGCCATTGGAAGGATCAAAATATCCGGCATTAACGGTTAAACTTGAACCGGTTTTTTGGTGAGCTTCTTTGTTTGTTATCAAACTGTCGTTGCTGACAAATTTGATATTCTTTTTCATTTTTTCACCTTTTAAAATGATGTGATAAATTCCGTCATTATAATCAATTTCTATCGGTTTTGCATCTGTACAAACCACACCAAATAATAAAATCACAAGTAATAAAAATATTTTTTTCATATTATAAATCCTTAGACTTGTAAAAACCTATAACTGCCAGTGAAAAAGCTATTGGAGGAAATGCTGCCGTAACAAACGGATGCAAAATTCCTTTTTCCGCTAACAAATCAAAGAACGGCAGAGTTATGTAATACAGGAAAATACATCCGATTGCAATTGTAAAGCCTATAAGTCTTTGTTCTCTGGGTTTGCTGAATCCCAATAAAGCTCCCATAATAGCAAGTATGACACAAACAAACGGATGGAAAAATCTTTGAAGATATTTATTTAGCATGAGCCTGTATTCTTCATTCAATCCTTCCTTTTTCAGGAGTTTTATATAATTTTTTAGGTTTTTATTGTTTATATCTCTGTCTCTGACTGTTCCGTATGTCATAAGAGTAAAGGCATTTTGCGCACTTTCACCTTCTAAAATATTCATAGCAGGAATATTTTTTGCTTTTGCAAATATTCCGTCACTTGAAATATTATATTGAGTAATATCATTCAGTACCCATTTATCATAAAAGTTTTTACCGGTTTTTGCATAATAGATATTATTCAGCTGATGAACGTCTGTATAATTCGGTTTTTTAAAATCCAAAACAATAACGTTATACATGGTATCTTTAGAAAAAGTTGATACTATAACAGCTTTTGTCGGAATTTCTTTTTCATCTTTTTGGGTATAAATAAATTGAGTTGTAATATATTTCCCGCTTACTTCATCTGTCCTTTTTGCCGCATAGGGAATTAATCTGTCATATGTAATAAAACAGAGTATTGTAACAATAATACTTAAAACTATTACGGGTGCAATAATTCTTCCGAAAGACATTCCGACTGCACGAAAAATTGTTAATTCCGAATCTTTGCTCAGTTTATCAAAAGTAAATAATGTACCTAAAAGCAAACCTACCGGAAATGCTTTCCCCAGAATTTTCGGTAACTCATACAACAAATACAAAATAGCCGTTTTTATTCCATAATCACCTTCTAAAGTGTCTTTTATTGTATTCAGAAGAATTTCCGGAGCAATCCAAACTACCGTAAATAACAAAATTGCTGCAAATGATGCCCAAAAAACTTGGTTAAATATATATCTGTCATAAATTGTTATTTTAGGAAATTTCATTACAGTTCAAAATCCTCACCGAGATAAAATTCTTTTGCAACAGGGTCAACCGCAACGTCCTGACTTCTGCCCTGAATTTTTATCTTACCGTCAAAAATTACATAAGCTCTGTCGGTAATAGAAAGAGTAGCCTTCGGGTTATGGTCGGTAATCAGTACGCCCAGACCTTTATCTTCAGAGATTTTTCTTATGTTATCTTTAATATCGCCGATTGCAATCGGGTCAATTCCGGCAAACGGTTCATCTAACAACATAAAATCAGGACAAGCGGCTAATGCTCTTGCTATTTCAACTCTTCTCCTTTCTCCGCCCGATAAGGATACCGCATCATAAGAACGTAATCTCAAAATTCCAAATTCCGATAAAAGTTCTTCAAGCAGATGTTTCTTTTCATTAACGGTTAATTTATCATTCATTTCAAGAACTAATTTAATATTATCCTCAACGGATAATTTCCTGAAAATAGACGGCTCCTGCGGAAGATATCCTATACCTGCTTTGGCTCTTTCATTCATTGTCCAAGCGGAAATATCTTCTCCGTCCAAAAATACATGACCTTTGTTAGGTTTTATTAAACCGACAATCATGTAAAATGTAGTTGTTTTTCCTGCACCGTTCGGTCCTAAAAGACAAACAACCTCACCTTTGTTTATGTCAAAAGAAACATCATTAACAACACTTCTGTCACCGTATATTTTTATAAGATTTCTGGCCTCTATCCTCATAATATCCCTCTTTATTTAAATAATATCCGAAAAAATGATTTATTGCAATAAATTGTTAAAAAGTGAGTAGTGAGTGGTGAAAGATCGTTATTAGTGCTGACACACAAAATAAAATATTAAATTTTGCACGGAGTGCCGAAAAGAACTACTCACAACTCACCACTCACTATTCACTATTATAAAAATATTAACTTTTGTAACAAATATACTCAGTATATGTTATAGATATACTATATTTGGGTATATATAACATATAACCATTTTCTTTTTCTTTATTTTCTCCTACACTTTTACCAAATTGGCCGCCAAAGCGGCTTTTATTTTGCAAAAATATTATTAATTATAAAACTCTTTTCAAGTATCAGTAGAATTAAATTTTTACAAAAATATTAAATCTGTTCTCTAATCGACAAGCTTAGGACTTAGTTTGTTTAAAGTGTTAATTGAACAAAAGTTTAAAATTTATTTATTCAGATAATTTAATATTTCGTTATATATTCCAATTAATTCATCTTGGTCTTCTGTTCTCATATAATCTTCCCACAGACCTTTTTTGACAATATTCTCTTTTATCTCATTTATTTCTTTTGGTGAAATATCACCTTCTATACAAATATTTAATGCAGACGGTCTTTGAAGTGCATTATATTCATTAAATTTTTTTGATAACATTGTATAAGTACGCAATTTTCCGGTAAATTCATCACGAGCTACCATATTCTTTTGCATTTCCCAATTACTTGTGTTAGGAATGTCTTCTATACATGTAGGTCTTTCAAAATAAATTGGTCTCTCCATTTCTTTATCTCTAAGATAGAATGTACCATATCCTCCTCGTCTTAATGAATACCCTCCTCCTAAAATATTGCTTAAATCATATTGACCTCTTTTAGGTGGAGGAAACAATGCATCGTCACTTACAGGATCAAGTCCTCTAACTTCTTTTACATCTCCTGTATTATCCGGATATTGAATCTTTCTAACTCCGCTATGACGTGATTTCCATTCCCTTAAAACTCTTGCATAACTTTCTTTTTTTTCGGCAATTTCTGCTAATTTTCTTTTGAGATATGCTTCATCTTCAGCTTTTTTTGCAGCTTCTGCAGCTTTTCTTTCGGCTTCTAATTTAGCTTGTTTTCCCAATTTTGCTTGTTCAATATGCTTTTTCATTGTATTTATTGGTGATAATATAATATCTTTTAATTTTCCAAGAAAACCTTTAGCCGGTTTATTTAAATTTGCACCAAAGCTTACCGTATCAGGTTCAGATTTTAAATTACGATATTGAATATTGTTTTTATAAATATTTTTATTTTTTACACCATAATCAATGTTATTTTCTACACGCATAAGACACTCCTTTTAATATATATAAAAATAAAAAAATTTAAAATTGCCTGTATATTAAGATATATTAACACATTGATAAAAAGAACCGGGTTATAGCCTTTTATTTACACCCTGCGCAATTAGTAAGTAGTGTGCATTTTAATGCACGGATAAGAATATTGTATCAAACTTGTTGAAATTGAATAATAATAGGACAAAGAAAATGCTTTGTCCTATTATCTACGCCCGAAGAGATTCGAACTCCCGACCTTTTGGTTCGTAGCCAAACGCTCTATCCAACTGAGCTACGGGCGCTTATTATTTAATTTTCCGAAACGTATTTACGCATTCGCAAATTCTATTTTATATAAAAAATTTTTTTTTTCAAGTTTTTGAAAATTTAATAAAAATGGAAATATTATTAATAAATATTTTAAAAGTCTTGTTATTCTGTAAGTAAAGGAGGATTGTATGCCAAATCTGTCAATTAAAGAAAAACTTGTACTTGAATTGCTTAC
This sequence comes from bacterium, assembly GCA_017633675.1. Classification (GTDB taxonomy): domain Bacteria; phylum Cyanobacteriota; class Vampirovibrionia; order Gastranaerophilales; family Gastranaerophilaceae; genus Stercorousia. Next base: position 6,274 of record JAGBOW010000097.1, read on the forward strand.
AAAAGGTGAGAGCAATAAAAAAATTGCAAAGATTTTAAATATCAGTGTTCATACGGTAAAAGTCTATATGACAAGCCTTCTTAAAAAATTCAATGCACAAAACAGAACAGAACTTGCTTTTATTGTCGGCAGAAACAAAATAATACAGTAATTTGTTACAAATTGCCCGTTTAAGGTAAATTATTTTATAATATTATCGGGAAGTTGTAATGAAAATTTTGTTGAAAATTTTTACATTATGTATAGTTTGTTTGTTTTTATTTTGCGGAAAAGTTTCTGCCGAAAATATTTACAGGATAACCAATGCAAATTTTGACACTTCTAATTCCATGATTGTTCTTTCCGCAGCGGATACTGCCGAAGGTGTAATTGCTAAAGATATTAAACTGATAAAACTTGAAGGTAAGGCTTATTTTGATATCGAATCTTCAATGATTACCTTCCAAAAACAGGACTGGATTTTTAACAGCGGAAATATTAAAGAAATTAAGATTAATCAATTTTCAAATAATCCTTGCGTGGTGCGGGTAGTTTTGTATTATGACAATGATTTTAATCCTGATAACATAAAATTTTACAGAGTAAAAAATAATATAATTGTTAAACTGAAGTCCTCTTCTGTTTGTAATAATCCGTATTTTCAAAATACATACAGAGATGAGCACTCCTCATCAGGTGATTTTTATGAATATACAACCGTTACAACTCCGGTTACATCTTCTGATGACAGTATAATGGGACAAATTCAGGAAGCTTTTAATACCCAAACCGAACAATTTTTTGCAAAAAAAGAGTTAAAATTAAATACAAAATATTATTTAAACAGTGTTAGTGCAAAACAAAACGGGGTTTTAATAAACGGTTTTGGTGCAGTAACAATTGAACGTCCCATGCTTCTTCAAAATCCGTCAAGAATTGTATATGACCTTCCGAATACACTGGTAGATACGAAACTGAGAAATAAGGAAATCAGGATTAATGATACGGAAACAGTAAAAATCGGACAGTTTTCCGTAAATAAAGCCAGAATTGTTATTAATACCGAAGATACAGGCGATTATATCCCGATTTATTCAAGTGACAACCAGTCTTTGATTATAGCAAACTACAAAAAAACGAATAATTCTTCACTGTATTCTAACAGCAGTAACGTAAGCGGTTATGTAAATGAAAAAAATGATGAACAAACCCAGTCCATGATTCTGAAATTTGAAGCTCCGGTTGTACACGGTTTGGACAGATATAATGATAAACTGATAATTTACCTGTACAATGTTTCAAAATACAGTGATACACTTTTTAAAGGAACGTTTAAAGATACATTTTTTGAAGGTGCTGTTATAGATTTAATGCCAAAAATAGGATTAAAACTTACAATTCCTATTGAACAGAGTGCTCTTGTGAATACATATTTAGGAGCAGACGGCAGGAGCTTAAAGATATCAGTCAAAGAAGTTAAGAAAAAAACTCAAATGCCGGTTAATCCCGTTATATTTTCACCCCCTAATATTTCCGTTAAAAAATCAGGAAAGCAGAGTGTAGTAATTGATGCAGGTCATGGCGGTTCCGATACAGGTGCAATCGGAGGAGGAATTTACGAAAAAGATATAACCCTTGATGTTGCAAAGCGGGTAGAAAAAATATTGAAACAAAAAGGTTATGATGTAAAAATGACCAGAAGTCAGGATTCAACGGTTTCTTTGCAGGAGAGGGTAGATATCAGTGAGGATTATGAGCCGGATATATTTGTCAGTATTCATGTTAATTCGTCAGTAAAACCTGAGATTAACGGTATTGAAACTCACTATTATCATCAGGAAAGTCTGGCATTGGCGCAAATTGTTCATTCTTCATTTGCAAGTGCAATTCAGGCTAATGATCGCGGATTGTTTAAATCTAAATTTTATGTTATAAATCATACTACCGCTCCCGCAATATTGATTGAAATAGGTTTTATTTCAAACGCAACGGAGAGAGGGCAATTAACGGGAGAAAAAAGGAAGCAGGCAACTGCTCAGTCAATTGCTGATGGAATACAAAAATACTTACAACAATTTAAATGATACAGAGGTATGGAGGTATGGAGATACAGAGGAGCGGCTATTTAGCAAAAGCAGTCTGAATGAAATTCCGCAACAGCTGCAAACCTGTATAGACTTAACTCACCCTACTTACTCAAATGACAACCGTTCAGCCGATACGGCTCTGTCGCAGCCCTATCGCTCTATTGCCCTATCGCCAAATAAATCGCCCGTTGCTTTTTTTGATTCAGGTGTCGGCGGTCTGACTGTATTTAATAAATTTAAAAAGCTTTTACCAAATGAGAATTGTCTGTATTTTGGTGATACAAAAAATATGCCGTATGGCGAAAAAACTGAAGAACAGCTTTTGGAATATGCGGATAATATTTTCAAATTTTTTGAAACAAAAGGAGCTAAAGCTGTTATTATGGCATGCAATACAACTTCTGCCGTTACTTATGAAAAATTAAAAAATAACTACAGTTTTAAAATTTACCCCATTATTCAATCGGTTTGTAAGGAGTTGGCAAATTTGCCTGACGTAAAGAAACTCGGTATAATCGCAACTCCTGCGACGGTAAAATCCCGAGCTTATTCAAAAGAGATATCAAAATACAATTCTAAAGTTGAAGTTTCAGAGCTTTCCGCACCAAATTGGGTCAGAATAGTCGAAGAACACAGAATATATCAACCGCAAAGTATTGAGCAGGTTAAAGAAATTTTGGATATTATGAGTGATTTTGCACCTGATAAAATTGTGCTTGCCTGTACTCATTATCCTTATTTGATTGATGTATTGAAAAAATTCATGCCCGAAGACATGTTTATAGACCCCGCTGAAAATTTTGCAAGAATTATTAAAGATGATTTGACGGAAAACAATATGCTTAATGACAAATTTGAGTACGAAAAATTTTTTGTTTCGGACAATCCTGAAAATTTTAAAGAAGCGGCAAAAATGTTTTATGAGCAGGGCTGTTTGCCGGAAGTTATTAATTTCGGATAATTAATTTAATAAAGATATAAAGATTATGTAAGGAAATCAAAGTTGGGATATTTTTTAGTTTATAATCATAATATAGATTAGAAGGAGATATCATGGAAACAGTTAACGAAATTCTTACAAAGTTGGAAACGGCAGATAATACAACAAAAAACATATTGGAAAATAAATTGGTAAGTATCGGAACATCAGTGCTTCCTGTTCTTGTTGACCAGTTGCAGGTTGTCAGAGGGATTAAAAGAGGCGTTGTTGCAATGACTTTAATCAGAATAGGTGATGCTTCCGTTAAATATCTTGAAAAAGCAGCTCAGGAAAATAAAGATTTTGAATGGGTAGCTGAATATTTAATCAGAGAAATTAAAGGTTCGGTTGCAGCATAATAATAATGTTTATATCTGAAAGAGTTCTCGTAATTGAGAGCTCTTTTGTTTTATAATAATTCTTTTATGGAAACCGGTGGTAAAACCTTAAAAGAAATGCTGTTAAATTAATTATTACTCATACCTCAACGCATCAATCGGATTTAGTAATGATGCTTTGTAGGCGGGATAGATGCCGAAGATTATACCGACAAGTCCCGAAAAACCGAATGAAACGATTATCGGGAGTATTGAAAATACTATCGGACGATGGGTTAATATTCCGAACGCAGATGCCGTTCCTATCCCTGCTATTACCCCGATAAGTCCCCCGACAAGTGCCAAAACAAGCGCTTCTACCAAAAATTGCATTCTGATATCTATCGCTCTTGCACCTATCGCCATTCTTATACCGATTTCTTTTGTTCTTTCCGTAACAGATACGAGCATAATATTCATTACCCCGATACCCCCGACAAACAATGAAATCGCAGCTACACATATTAAAAATACGGTAATTGACTTGATATTCGATTTCATAGTTTCCTGAAATTCCGCATTATTCCTTATTTCAAAGTCATTTTCCTGAGATTTGCCCAAGTTATGCCTTGTTCTGAGGATTTCCGTAACATCTTTTTCAGCAATTGCACTATCCTCAACTGATGAGGCTTTTACCAAAATCTGATTAACAGAACCGGGAAAATCCGTTCCGAAAACTTTTCTTTGTGCGGTTGTTAAAGGTATTAAAATTAAATCGTCCTGGTCGAAAGGACCTGACTGACCTTTGGATTTTAGTGTCCCGATAACTTTAAAAGGAACTGTTCCTATTCGCAGAATTTTTCCTACTGCATCTACATCTCCGAATAATTCTGTAGCAGCGGTAGAACCTATAATTGCAACTTTTGCGGCATTTCTGTCATCGTCAGGGGTAAATGATTTACCCGACTCTATCTCATAATTTTTTACGTAAAGGTAAGAATTTGTAACACCATAGATTGTTGTCTGCCAGTTTTGGTTTCCGTACATGGTTTGTCTTGATGAACTCATCAACGGTGCAACCGCTTCTATTCCCCTTGCATTTTTTCTTATGGCATTAGCATCTTTTACACTCAATGTCGGTTTAGAGCCCATTCCCATTGAAACTCCGCCTGTTTTTGCGGAAGATGAACGGATTGTGAGCATGTTTGAGCCCATAGATTCCATATTATCCCGAACCTGTTTGTTTGTTCCCGCTCCGATTGCAAGCATGGCGATAACCGCTGCAACTCCGATAATTATACCTAATGAAGTTAAAATTGAGCGCATTTTATTAACTTTGAGTGAATTTAGTGCTATTTTTAGTGTGGATTTGAAATCTATCATTTTTTTTGAGTGATTAGTGAGTAGTGAATAGTGAAAAGTTCTTTATGCTCGCTGCGCTCGAAAAATTTCAATTATTGTTTGCGGAGCAAACCGAAAAGAACTACTCACCATTCACAACTCACTAATCACTTTATGCTCCTTTCGTCAGCTACTATTTCTCCGTCCTTAAACCTCAAAACCCTTTTACAATATTCTGCGATATCAGGTTCATGGGTTACAAGAACTATTGTTTTACCGTATTTTTCATTTAAATTTACAAAAAACTGCATTACATCAATACTTGTTTTGGTGTCTAAATTACCTGTCGGTTCGTCCGCCAGAATTAATGGTGCATCATTCACAATCGCTCTTGCAATTGCAACTCTTTGCTGTTGACCGCCCGACATTTGAGATGGCATGTTTTCTTCTTTTGTTTCCAAGCCGACAATTTTTAAGGCTTCTCTGGCCTTTTTATAACGTTCCTCTTCGGGAATCCCTTTATAAATCATAGGCATTGCAACATTATCAAGAGCAGATGTCCTTGCGATTAAGTTAAATCCCTGAAAGACAAATCCTATTTTATTGTTTCTTATCTCGGACAATTGGTCGGAATTTAGCGAAAATACATCAATCCCGTCCAGATAATATTCTCCCGAAGTCGGTTTATCGAGAGTACCCAGCATATTCATGCAGGTGGATTTTCCCGAACCCGAAGCCCCCATAATCGCAACAAATTCACCTTTTTCAATCGAAAAAGACACATCATTCAGGGCATAGAAATTTTCTTCACCCATTCTGTAGATTTTTATTGCGTTTTTGACTTCGATTAGCGGATTCATCAGACTCCTTAATTTTATTTTAGTGAGTGGTGAGTAGTGAGTTGTGAATGGTTCTTATCGGTTTGCTTACACAAACAATAATTATATCTTTCGAGCATAGCGAGCTTAAAGAACTTTTCACTATTCACCACTCACTTTATATCCTCGGCATTCTGTTACTGCCTTTTTTCATTTTCTTCTGACCTGCAATACCCATAATAACTTTTGTGTTTTCAGTTAAACCGTCGGCTTTGACCTCTGTTACATTGTCATCACTTGCGCCTGTTTCTATATCTATGCGTTTTGGTTTATTATTTTCCAAAATCCAAATTCCCTGATTTTTATATTTCGGGCCGTTTGCATCAGGAGTGAATTTTAATGCTAAATTCGGAACACACAAAACGTCTTTGCTTTCACTTGTTATAACAGATACATTTGCGGTCATTCCGGGTTTTAATTTCAAATCCTCATTATCCACATCAACGATTACTGTATAAGTTACGACATTTGAAACAGTCGTCGGAGATAACCTTACCTGAGAAACTTTTCCTTCAAATGTGCTGTCGGGATAACCGTCAAGAGTATAGGTTACTTCTTGTCCCTCTTTGACTTTCCCTATATCTGCTTCCGAAACACTTACTTCTATCTGCATTTTTGTCAAATCCTGAGCGATTGTGAAAAGTTCAGGAGCCTGAAAACTCGCTGCGACAGGCTGTCCCAAATCGATTTTCCTTGAAATAACAGTTCCGTCAACAGGGGCAATTATTTGTGTGTAGCCCAAATTTGTCAAAGCGGTTTTTAATGATGCCTGATATTGGTTAATCTGCGCTCTTGCAGAATTCATCTGCGCCAAATCTGATTTGTAGGTGCTGTATTTTTGATCAAGCTCGCTTTTTGCAACGAAATTTTTCGCATACAGATTTTTATATCTTTGATACTGTTTTTCGTCAAAATCCGCAACTGCTTGAAGTTTAGCCAAATTTGCCTGTGCGTTTAAGATTTGCGCCTGATTTTGCTGAACCTGTGCTTCAAAGTTTGCGGGGTCGATTTGCGCTAACAACTGACCTTTCTTAACTTCGGAATTGTAATCAACATAAATCGCCTTAATTAAACCTGATACCGTAGAACCGACTGAGACGGTGTTTACTGGGTTGATTGTGCCTGATGCCTCAACATATTGAGTAATTGTGCAGGTTTTTATCTCTTTTGTTTCGTACTTTACCCTTTTTGCTGATGCAATAACACCGCAAACAATAAGAATTGTTAAAATAATTGCCAATATTCCGAATAAATATCTCTTTTTAATTATCATTTTTCTTCCTCAATTGATACCGAAACACTTTGCGGGAGAGCAACGGCTTTTTCTAAATTTGCTCTTGCCACATTATAGTTAAAAACTGTCTGAACGTAATTTATTTGCGCGTTGTTATAATGAACTTTTGCGTCCTGAAGTTCGATATAATCACCTAAGCCGACTGCATATCTTCCGTCAGCAAGTTCAAAATTTTCCAATGTCTGTTTTACCTTTATTGCCAACAACGGAATTTGTTTTTCATATTGAATCATATTTACATAAAGATTTTGGATTTCAAAATAAATATCCTGTTTTGACATTTCTATTTGATTTTCGGCTATTTTAACCTGATATTTTGCGTTGTCAATTTTGTGCTTTTCGGCTTTTGCATTTACGTTTGCGGATAAATTTAAACCCACATTAAAAGAGTTTGTATTATTTTGATCTCTGAAACCGTATCCTGCTTTTGCGGAAATTTCCGGTAAATATTCCCTTTTTGTATATTTTAAAGATTCTTTCATGGCTTTTAGCGTTGAATCGTAAGCCTTTAAATCAGGTCTGTTCTTGTAAGCGAGTTTTACGGATTCTTCAAAAGTGTATGGAAACGGCTTAAATTCAAAATTTTCAAGAACGTTTACTTTCTCAATTTTGGAGGTTAAAAATGCATCCGAAGCCTCGACAGGTGTTGTGCTTAAATCAGTTTTTTCGTCAATATCTCCAAGATCAACGGGTGCAAAATTATTCTCAAGATTGAATGTTTCCGTACTTTTTATGTCATATTCGGGTGCAAACGCAACGTACATTGAATTGTTCAGCGCAACAAGCGCATTTTGATAAAGCTTTTCGGAATTTACGAATGTTACTTTTGAGTCGCTTAAATTAACCTCCGCATTAACAAGGTCAATTTTGGATTTTACCCCCTCATCAAAATAAGCCTTTGTTCTTTGATAATTTCTTTCGTTAATTTCTATATTTGCTCTGTTTACATCCATTGTTGCTTTTGCCGCCAAAACCGCATAATACCTGTTTTTTACAGTAAAAATCGTATCCAAAACGATATTTTCAAATTCGTACAGAGATGTAATTCTGTTAAAATTCTGCATTCTGATATTTGCGTTAGTTTTGCCGAAATTCCAAATTAATTGATTTAAACTTGCCTCTGCGGAATAAATGTTGCTGTTTGTGGAATTTTTGCTTGTGTGAGTATCTGTGATATTGTAACCGGTTCCGACACCTAAAGTCGGAAAATAACCGGCTTTTGCAACCCCTAAATTACCTTTGGAAATTCCGTAATTATATCTGGCTTTTTTGATTTTCGGGCTGTTTTGGAGTGCGATATTCACGCAGTCATCAATACCGAGGACGGCATGTTTTTCGACAGTCATCTGCTCAACCGCAAATGCACCCTGCAACGATAATCCAAACCCTATAAGTAATAATATATATTTAATCTTCAATTATATTCCTCATATATATAACGATTATACGACATTTTTTGTTCAAAGCAAAATGCTTAATAATTTAAAGGCACTAAGTTACTAAGGCAATATGGCACTTAGGAGTTTCCAAAAGCAATTCTTGTAAAGCAAACTACATCTCTCATAACCTTTTGACAATTATACTGCGTTTATGTTAGTATCGCTATAGATTACGGAGGGATATGTATGAGAGATAAAACATTTTTGATGATACCGGGGCCGACACCTGTACCCGAAAGCGTTATGTTAGAGGTTGCAAAACATCCGATTGGACACAGAAGCAGTGAGTTTTCCAAAATTTTGGAAAATGTTTATAAAAATTTGAAATACGTTTTTCAAACAAAAAATGATGTGTTCGTTTACACATCATCAGGAACAGGCGCAATGTGCGCGGCTTTAGAAAATTTGATTAACGAAGGAGATCATGTTTTATCACTCGTTTTGGGAAACTTTGGAAACCGTTGGGCAAAAATTGCAGAATCCAGAGGGGCAATCGTTGAAAAAATCGAAGTCGGAACAGGCGAAGTTATTGACCCGGAAGTTTTGCGTGAAAGATTAGCTAAAGACGTTAATAAAGAAATTAAAATAGTAACCTTAACCCATAGCGAAACTTCAACAGGCGCAGCAAATGATGTCAAAACACTTTGCTCAATCATCAGAGAACATGGCGCATTATCTGTAGTGGACGGGGTTACATCTGTTTGTGCCATGGAATGCAAACCTGATGAATGGGGAATTGATGTTCTTGTTTCGGGTTCGCAAAAAGGGTTTATGATTCCTCCCGGGCTTGCGTTTTAAACCGCAAATGAAAGAGCATGGAAAGTTTATGAACAATGCAAACATCCGTCTTTCTATTGGGATTGGAGCGCATACAGAAAATCCGTTCAGGGAAATTCTACTCCGTTTACTCCTGCGGTAAACCTCTTTGTAGGCTTGGATAAAGCGCTTGAAATGATTAAAGAAGAAGGTATTGAAAATATGAATGCTCGCCATAAACGTCATTCTCTTGCCTTGAGAAACGCAATCAGGGCAATAGGTTTGGAACTTGTGGTTAAAGATGATAAATGCGCAAGCAATTCAATAACATCAATTCTTCCGCCGGATAGAATTTCCGTTCCCGATATAAGAAAAGTTATCAAAGAAGATTTTGATATTGTTGTTGCAAACGGTCAAAATGCATTGAAAGACAAAATTTTCAGAATGGGAACATTGGGCTTTGTCTGCGACAGAGATGTAATCTCAGCGGTAGGTGCATTAGAGGCGACATTATACAAACTCGACTACAAATTCGACCTCGGCAAAGGCGTTGCTGAGGTGATAAAGAGTTTGATGGTGATTTAATTTGGTGCGTCAAACGACGCACCCTACAAAAACTTGTGTTGGGTTTCACCCAACCTACATTCTGAAAGTTCCAAAAATATAATTTAACAAATATATGAGAGTATATTTATAGGTAAGGAAAAAGTGATAAATGAATTTATGCAGAAATAAAATTTCCAGTTATATCAAATATTTTATTTACAGTATAGTTTGGTTGTTTATTTTTATAGCAACTATATATTTCCATCCTACAAGCGAACAAATGTTTTGTAATTCGGAATATGATTGTAAGATAACTCATGAATATTTTCATATACTTAAATTCAATGAAGATATAAAATTAAATAAGGATTCTACCTTTTCATATATTATTGATTATAGGAGAAATCTTAAAAAACTTCATTTAATATATGATAATAAAAGACCATTTGTATACTATTTTGATTCTGATTATGATATAGAATATGTTATTCAAAATGAAATTAATAATTTTAATTCATATAAAACGCATCCACAATCAAATTATATAGTCAAAAGTGCGGCTGATTCCTTTCTTTTTTATTTATGGTTTATCGGATCTTTAGTATTATTTTTGATTTTTATATATACTTATAAAGAAGAGTAAGCTTGTAGGGTGGGTAAAGCGAAGCGTACCCACCGCAGAATAAACAGAATGTAGGTTGGGTGAAACCCAACCAAAGAGGAGAAAAATGACAATATCAAATATTTTAATTTCATTCGTTGTAATACTTTTTATTATTGTTTTTACCAGAAAGAAAAAAGAGAAAATTATGATAATTTCGGAACCTGTGGTAGGTAACGGTAATTTTGACCTTACAATAGTTGATGTAAAAAATGACCATAAGATTGAAGCATTAAAAGAATTACGTTATATCACCAGCTATGATTTGCAACGTGTAAAGTTTATTATCGATAATTCTCCGTACAAATTATTTCAAAATATCGATAGTGAGCATGCCGAAGAACTCAAAAACAGACTTGAAAGGTGCGGATGTATTATAAGTATTACAGAGACGGAAAGGTAAAACTTTCTTCGTCCAATGAGGTGTGTTAGTGTTGATTGAAATCCAATACAAAATAAGTGTAAACAGACAGTAGGTTGGGTGAAACCCAACATTTAGCAGGGAGATAAAAATGAAAGTATTAGTAACAGATAAAATAAACGAATCGGCGGGAAAGATTATTGAGGGTGTCGCACAAGTTGATTTTTTACCTACTATGAATGAGGACGAACTTGTTCAAAAAATTGGTGAATATGACGCTCTAATGGTCAGAAGTCAGACAAAGGTTACTCCGAAAATTATTGAGGCAGGTAAAAATCTTAAAATTATCGGTCGTGCAGGTGTCGGAGTTGACAACATCGACCTTGAAAGTGCTACTCAAAAGGGTATAATTGTTGTAAATTCGCCTGACGGAAACACTATGGCTGCATCAGAGCATACAATAGCTTTAATGCTTGCTATGGCTCGAAACATTGTTCCAGCAGGAACTTCCACAAAATCAGGCAATTGGGACAGAAGCAAATTTACGGGTACAGAATTATACAATAAAACTCTGGGTATCATAGGTTTCGGTAAAATCGGAACTCACGTCGGAGAAGTCGCACTTGCTCTTGGCATGAAAGTCGTTGTCTATGATCCTTTCACATCAAAAGAGGTTGTTGAAAGGTTTGGCGGTGAATATGTTGAAACATTGGATGATTTTTGGGGAAAACCTGATTTTATAACCGTTCATGTTCCGAAGAATAAAGATACTTTAAATATGGTTAACAAAGACACAATCGCAAAAATGAAAAAAGGTGTAAGGCTTGTAAACTGCGCAAGAGGCGGTATTATTAACGAAAACGATCTGAAAGATGCGATAAATTCGGGCGATGTTGCAAGCTGTGCGGTTGATGTTTACGAAAATGAACCGAATATAAAGGATTGTCCGCTGATTAATTGCGAAGGAAATGTTGTTTTGACTCCTCACTTGGGTGCAAGTACACAGGAAGCTCAAATGAATGTTGCAATTGATGTTGCGGAACAAATTAAAGAAGTTCTCTCGGGTGGTTCGGCATCATCTGCGGTAAATATTCCCTCATTAAGACCTGACAGGTTAGAACCCGTCAAGGATTATATGCAGATTGCAGAAAATTCCGGAGAACTTGCCGTTCAATTGTCAACGGGTGCTGTCAAGACTATCGAAATTACCGTTAACGGAGATTTGGCGGATTTGGATATTCAGCCTTTGGAAGTTGCCGTTTTGAAAGGTGTTTTATCGTCAAGACTAGAGGGGGTAAATTACGTCAATGCTCCTGTTATAGCTAAAAAACGCGGTATTGATATAATTTCAACCCGCTCAAAAGCTAAGTGCAATTTCGCAGGTTTAATTACGGTCAAATTGATTACGGATAAAGAATCCACAACTGTTGCAGGTGCGCTTGTTGCAAAGGATATTCCGAGAATCGTAAAAATCAACGAATACGAAACAAGTATCAGACCTGAAAAACACGAACTTATTGTTCCGCACACCAACAAGCCGTCTATGATTGCGCAAGTCGCAAAAGTAATCGGCGAAAAAGGTATAAATATCGGCTCAATGAACGTTGTTCAGAAAAATGACAGGCATGAAGAATCAATAATGGTTATCAATATTGATACGATTGTTGATGATGAAACCTTAAAAGCAATCGGAAAAATTGACGGTGTTCATAATCCGAAATATGTGAATTTGACGGTGTAGGTGAACAATGAAACTTGCAGTATTTGATTTTGATTCGACATTAATGGACGGGGAAACATTAGAGTTTTTCGCAAAAGAACTCGGTATTCAAGAAAAAGTTAAAAGTATTACCGATAAAGCTATGCGCGGAGAATTGGATTTTTTTGAGAGTTTGGTTGAGCGTGTATCGTTTTTGAAGGGGTTACCCGTTTCAAAAGTTGAAGAAATCAGCCGTAAATTACCTTTAATGAATGGTGCAAAAGAAGTTGTAAGAGGTTTGAAAGAGAGAGGGTACAAAGTCGTGTGTTTTTCGGGCGGGTTCAGGAATGCTACCGAATATTTTGCGGAGCAATTGGGGCTTGACGGAGAGTTTGCAAATTATCTTCACTCAAAAGACGGGGTTTTGACAGGGCTTGTAGGCGGGGAGATGATGTTTTCTGACAGCAAGGGAAAGATGCTGAAAAGATTACAAAAACTTCTTGATGTTACGTATGAAGATACTTTAGTTGTCGGGGACGGTGCAAATGATTTGAGCATGTTTGAATATTCCTCAAAAAAAGTCGCCTTTTGCGCAAAACCTATATTAAAAGAAAATGCAAACATAATTATTGATGAAAAAGATTTAAGTAAGATTTTGGGATATGTGTAAAAATACCTTCCCCTCGGGGGAAGGTTAGGATGGGGGCTTTTTATTATATAATAGATTTGTGGATAACAAATACTTATTAGCAAGGAATTTAAGAAAAAATATGACACCACAAGAAAGAAAATTGTGGTCAATAATAAGAAATAAACAATTTTATGGCTTAGCTTTTCGCAGACAATATCCTATGGGTGAATATATAGTTGACTTTATTTGCAGAGAAATAAAATTAATTATTGAAATAGATGGCGGACAGCATAATTTTAATGAAAATATTGAATATGATGCAAAAAGAACACAATTTCTAAATAGTTTAGGTTATGAAGTTATTCGGTTTTGGAATAATGATATTAATAATAATATAGAAGGAGTTATTCAATATTTAGAAAACAAAATAAGCCCCCACCTTAATCCTCCCCCATAGGGGAGGAAACTCGACTGCTTTTCCGTTGGGACGAAAATCCAATCCCTTTCCTTCGGAAATCAAAATCCGGTCCCTTCTACTCGGGAATCAAAATCCAATTCCTTCCCCTTGGGGGAAGGTTAGGATGGGGGCTGATTGTTATATAATAAGTAATATTTAGAAAACAAAATTATCCCCCACCTTAATCCTCCCCCATAGGGGAGGAAACTCGGTTACTTTTCCTTTGGGACGAAAATCCAATCCCTTCCCTTCGAAAATCAAACTCCGGTCCCTTACCCTCGGGAATTAAAATCCAATTCCTTCCCCTCGGGGGAAGGTTAGGATGGGGGCTTTTTATTATATAATATATTTATGGATAAAAATACTTATTTGCAAGAAATTTAAGAATTATGAAATACTTCGCTGCGCTCAGGATGACTATTTTGTAAACACATTATATTACCCCTGAATGATTTACCATGTCAAACCCGAATTCTGTAATTTTTTCTTTTAAATCTTCATTTATTGTTGCAAGGTATTCAAAATAATGGCTATCCTCTGATGGCTTATCAAATTTACAGGGATGGATAAGACATTCTACTAAGCAATCTTTTTTTAATGCATTTAAACCGTATTCTATCGTTTTGTTATCCATCATGCCTGTATATCCGACACCGATTAAATAATCGTTGAATTTCAAATCATACCTTTTTGCAACGGGTTTGTTTAATATTGTAAACATATTCAACAAAATTATTTTCAAAATATTAGGCGGATATTTTGAATTCAAATGTTTTTTTAAAACAGGTGTTATATAAGGCTTTTCAAACTGAGTTCTGATGTATGGAATATTGTATTCTTTCGCAAGTTTTGCCGTTATTTTAAAAATATTCGGAATGGCATGCGTATGAACGTGAGAATCTATATGGTCAACTTTTGCTACATTCAGAACTTTTTCAATCTGCGCTCTGAATTCCTTCTCAACCTGTTCCAAAAATTCTATGTCAAATGATTTCAAAATCATTGAAATATATCCGTTATTAAATTCTCCGTTTTTATCTGTCAAAAGCGGGCATTTTGTCAAAGATTTTCCTTCAATAATGTTAAGATGTACACCCAAAGAAAGTGTAGGGCATTGTGGGAGAATTTCTTTTATTGCACTATCAAATGCTTCCCCGTTTGCACAAATACTTGCAGATGTAAGTATTCCTTTTGTATTACCTTCTAAAACCGCTCTGTTAAAAGCATCTGACATTCCAAAATCATCTGCGTTTAATATAAAATTTTTCTTCATAATTAATTGCCTTATTTCCTTTATTATTATAGTATAAAAACCAGAGGGGCAATATGGAAATAAGAAAAAATATTCCGCAGTTAGCGATAGTTATACCTTGTTATAATGAGGAATTATGTGTAAAAAATACGGCTGAAAAGTTATTTTTGGTTTTGAACGATTTAATTTCAAAGGGAAAAATTAGGCAGGACAGTTATCTTTATTTTGTAGATGACGGTTCAAAAGACAGAACCTGGAACATTATTGAAGAATTACATAACCAAAATAACATTGTAAAAGGAGTAAAATTTATAAGAAACTTCGGCAATCAAAAGGCTCTTATGGCAGGCATGGAAAGTGTCAGAGATTTGGGCTGCGACTGTATGGTGTCAATTGATGCGGATTTACAGCAAGATGAACGGGCAATTGAAAGATTTATTGATGAATATATGAAAGGTTATGATGTAGTTTTAGGGATAAGAAACGACAGAAAAACGGATTCTTTCCTTAAAAAGACAACTGCCGAAATGTTTTATAAGACTATGAATATTTTGGGCGTAAACATGCCCGCAAACCATTCTGATTACAGACTTGTAAGCAAAAAAGCTCTTAATATTTTATCTTTGTATTCTGAAAAATTATTCTTTTTGAGAGGATTTTTCTATGAAGTCGGACTTCCGACAAGCATAGTTCATTTTGATGTAAAAGAAAGAATGGCGGGAAGTTCAAAATTCAGCTATATGTCTTTAATGGGGCTTGCGTTAAACGGAATTACTTCCTACAGCATTATACCTTTAAGGTTTGTTGCTGTTTTAGGATTTTTTATGGCTTTGTTTGGCGGATTAGTAGGTATTGAAACCGTTTTTGAAAAAATATTTTTCCACAATTCTCCAAACGGCTGGGCAACGGCAATTGTATTGATGTGTCTGTTCAGCGGTATTCAACTGTTCTGCTTGGGAATTATCGGAGAATATGTCGGACAGCTTTACAGGGAAGTTAAGGCAAGGCCGAGATATATTAAAGACATTGAGTTAAAATAAATGGTGAAATATGAATGCTTTTGTGAATAAATACGGAAATATCCTTGCTGTTTTAGGATTGTTTGTCGTGTGTGTATTTGTTTATTTCTTGAATATAGGAAACTATCCGTTGATGGATGTTGATGAAACAAGATATGTTTCCATGGCGAGGGATATGTTTAATTCAAAAGATTTTATGACTTTGTATTTGAACGGAGAGTATTTCTTTGAAAAACCTCCTCTGTATTTTTGGTTGGAATGTCTTTCGTTCGGATTATTCGGAAAAATAAACGAATTTACGGCAAGATTTCCTGTTGCTCTGCTTGGAATGTTTTCAACTTTTGCGGTTTATTTTACGGGGAAAAAGATTGTAAACCCAAAATTCGGATTTATTTCTGCGCTTGTTTTAACTACAACGGTCGAATTTGCAATGCTTGCAAGATATGCAATTTTGGATATCGTTTTGACATCATTAATTGTTTTTTCTGTTTTGTCAGGGTTTTTAACCCAATTTGTTCAGGATAGAAACAAAAAATATTTCTGGTGGCTGTTTTATTTATTCTCAGCTCTTGCTGTTATTGCAAAAGGAATTCCGGGATTTGTAATTCCCTTCGGTGTAATGTTTTTTGTAACCCTGTTCAACAAAACATTTAAACAAAACTTCAAACCTCAATATATTTTGCCGGGTGTAATTTTATTTTTATTAATAGTTCTCCCTTGGCATATTGCAATGTTTAATATGCACGACCCTCTGTTTTTTAACGAATACATAATGAAACACCACATAAACAGATTCTTTTCATCTTCCGAAATCGCAAGAAAACAACCTTTTTATTTCTATTTTCTGACTTTATTGTGGGGTGCAATGCCTTATATGTTATCGTTAATTGCTGTCGGAATTGCAAAGTTAAAAAATTGGGTAAAACCTGACTTTTTAAATATGACTGATGAAAGAAAGTTTTTATGGTTTAACATAATAGCTTTTTGTTTTACGTTTTTGTTCTTTTCATCATCAAGTACAAAACTGGTAACTTATATTCTGCCCGTTTATTTCTTCTTATCATTTATAATAGGGCAAATTTGGTGCGAATATATAAATGAGGGCAGATATAAAAAAGCTGTAAATATTTCGGTTTATATTTTAGGAGGGATTTTTGTGTTAGCATCATTTACCGCTTGTTTTTCAAAATACTTTTTACCCGCTCAATTGTATTCGGATATTTTGAGTGCAAAGTGGTTTTGTATAATTTTGTTAGGAATTTTTGGGGTTTCAAGTATAATTTTTGCTTTCAAACATAAATTTAAGTGTGTATTTGCAAGTTATGTTGTATTTATAATGTTTTTGACAGCGTTTGGTACACCGATTTTCTATAATATTGATTACAAGTTCGGGCAAAATGACCTGATGAACTTTGCAAAACAGGAAGTTGAAGAAGGTCATAAGTTGTACGTAATCAATGGCGGTAGGAAATATTCGGTTTTATATTATTACGGTAAGGGGGTAAATTATATATCTTTTGATGATGATACCAAATTGAACGGAGAAATTTTTGATGAAAATTCAAGAGCAATTATCAAAAACAAAGATATTGAAAAAATAAGCAAAAACCACGATTTTGAAGAAATTTCAAAAGGCAGAAAGTGGACACTGGTGAAGTTTATAAATAAAATATAATACTTGACATTTTGTAGGTTTTGAACTACAATATGATTAGGATAATAAAATGGAAATCCTGGAAAAACAGATTATTTATTACACCACCACAGACGGCAAATGTCCATATCTCAACTGGCTTAATACTCTTGATAGTAAAACTCAGGATATAGTTAATGCACGTATTGACAGGTTGAAAGACGGTTTGAAAGGTGATTGGAAACGATTGACCAATTCCAAACTGTCGGAGTTGCGGATTGATTATGGTAAAGGGTATAGAGTTTATTATCGGGAACTGAATAACATTATTATACTAGTAGTTGCGGGTGGTGATAAATCTGACCAGAAACGATTAATCAACCAAGCGGGTAAATATCTGAAAGAACTTGAAGAAAGGATATAATAACAATGGATATAGATAAAATAATTGAAACATCAATTAAACATGATGATTATATGATAAAATGCTTACAGGACAAGGAAAAGCAGAGAGTATGGCTTGAAACCAATCTTGAGGAATTTGTTAAAGATGGCAATATTGATGCTTTTATTCGTTCACTTGAATACGTTATAAGGGCACGTGGCAGAGGTGCAATAACTGCTCTTGCAAAAGATTTAGGTATGGATAGAAGTAACCTGTCCGAAATCTTAAACCGTAAGAAAACCCCGAGAATTGATACCGTGTTTAAGTTAATAAACGGTTTGGGATATGATTACAATATACAATTAAAATCCGCATAACCGCAGGCTGGCATTGTTCTGCCGACAAATAAAGGAAATATTTCCGATAAAACAAAACTTTGACAATATCGAAAATTTTCGTATTGAAACAGGAAATATTTTATTAAATTAAACTATTTTTCAGGTTCTAAGATTGAAACGACCGCATTATTTAAATCCAAATATTTGCGGATAGTATCTTCCAAATCATCGATTGTAATTGAATTTAAATCGCTCAAATATTCTTCAACAAGTTTTAAATCTTCGCAAACAGTCATATAATATCCGATTGTTTCACCGATTTCGGAAACTGTTTCCGCAGCATATGCAAAACGGGATTTTATTTTTTTCTTAGCTTTTTCAAGTTCATCTGTCGTAATTTTATTTGATAAAAGTCCTGTTATTTCATTTTTTACAAGTTCAATTGCCAAATCACGTTTTTCGGGTTTGAAATTTGCTTGCAGGAAGAAATTGTTTCCGTCTTTAAATTGGTAATGTTCGGCATTTGCCATTGTAAAAATCGGTTCAGCCTGTTTTTCAATCAAATTTTGATACATTCTTGAACTTGTACTTTCGCCTAAA
The DNA here is from genome assembly GCA_017633675.1 of bacterium. Lineage (GTDB taxonomy): Bacteria > Cyanobacteriota > Vampirovibrionia > Gastranaerophilales > Gastranaerophilaceae > Stercorousia. Next base: position 24,926 of record JAGBOW010000097.1, read on the forward strand.
ATTATTGAAATTATATCAAGTTCAATATTTTCTTTAAGCTCACTTGCTTTTGGGCCTAACCAGCCGAGCATCAAATATGATGTATTAACTTTTCCTTTATTTTCAACAACGATTTGTTTATCAGTCGGAGAATCTATTTTTCTCTCTTTTTTAGGCGCATTTGGACGACCCTTAAAATCAAATTCTTTTTCAACTTTTTTCAACACTTTTTCTTTATCATAATCACCGACAATAATTGTCGTCATATTTTCGGGTGAATAGAAAGTTTTGTAATAATTCATAATTTCCTGTTGAGTAACCCGAGAAATTATCTCAGGAGTACCTATAACATCACGTTTGTAAGGATGCTTTTTGTACATGTTAAAATTGCAGGCATTATAAACCTTTGTCCAGTTTTGATCTTTTCTCATTCTGATTTCTTCAATAACAACGTGGCGTTCACGTTTGTCTGTAACATTCGGATTGTTAAGATCAAAAGGCGCGCCGATTTCTTCTTCAGGCAAAACAGGATCAAGCATCATATCGGCATGAAGCTCTATTGCAAGGTTCAAATCACAGCAATTTTCCCCTTTCGGAAGGGTAACATAATAGAATGTGTAATCTTTCCAGGTGGCAGCGTTTACGATTGCCCCTTTTGCCTCAAGGGTTTTGTCAAAATATCCTGCCTTATGTTTGTGTGTTCCTTTAAACATAAGGTGTTCAAGAAAATGCGAAATTCCGTTATTATTATCATCTTCGTTAATAGAACCTGTCTTAACCCAGGTGCTTACATTAACAAGCTCACCTTCTTTGTGGGCAAGAACGATTTTATGCCCGTTTTCTCCCTCATAAATTTCTACATCTTCCGTCAAATACGGATATTTTACCAAACTTTTTTTCATGATTTTTACTCTTTATTTAATTTATGTGTGTTATATGAATAATATATTACACAATATAGTATAGTACAAACAACTAATATTGCTGACCAATCCATTATAAGTATTCCATAGACTTTTATTTGTTATTAAATTCATCATGTACGGCAAATTGCTTATCCTGTTTGTAAATTGCGTATGCCATGTACAAGAAGGTACAACATATAATAACTCCGCCAATACTTGCTAAGATATCATATATTAAGTAATTCTCATTCATAAAAATATTATAACAGTATTTGTATTTTATGTAAATCATTTAATAATACGGTTATAAAAAATTTTTTGCTATAATAATTTCAGGATAAGGAGTTTGGTTATGAAAAGAGAACACATTATATTTATTTTAATAATTCTTTTGAGTTTTATATTAAGAATTTTATTTATAGATAAACCGTATGGATTTTGGCATAACGAAATGGTTATGTATAACCAGACAATAGCTGGCAATATTATGGATATTATAAAAGCATCAGTAGACGCAGATGTTCACTTTCCGTTGTATCAGATATTTCTTGCAGGCTGGATGAAAATATTCGGAAACGGTGATACAGCAATAAGAATGTTTTCTGTTCTGGCTGGAGTTTTGGCTGTTTTGGGCGCGTATCTTACGGGTAAAGAAATTAAAGACGAAAAAACGGGTAATCTGTTTGCTGTTTTATGTGCAATAAATTCCGTATTTATATTTTATTCACAGGAAGTTAAATTTTATATTTTTCTTACAACATACTCTATATTTGCTCTGTATTTTTTAGTCAGGCTAATAAAATACAGCAAAATTCCTGATTATGCAGGCTATATCTTTTTTAATCTGTTTATTGTTTATACGTTTACAATCGGGATTTTATATGTTTTTGCACAAGCCGTTGTTGCTTTGATATATATAATCTTTAAGCGCAGAGAAATTTTGAAAAATTTTATAATTGCAAATTTAATTATGGTTGGATTAATTTTGCCGTTTGCAATATTTGTGATTACGAACATGGGTAAGTACCAAAGTGCAGCTTGGATATTTACTAGTAATTTTTATACTTTATTCGTACTTATTCAAAACTATTTTTCTCCGTGTTTGATATCCGTTTATAATAATCCGCCGATTTATATTCCTCCTTTTGGCATTCTTTATATTATATTTTTGTATATTCCTGTCGGGATTATGTTTTATGCAATGTATAAAGCTATAAGAAATAACAAATCGAATTGGTATATTTTTGCTGTTTCAATATTATTTTTGTTGTTAGAAACGGTATTATGTATGAATTCGGGATTAAGAATGCTCACAAGATATACAATCCTGGCTGTACCGCCATTGTTGTTACTGGCAGGTATAGGTTTTAGTTATTTAAAATCAAAAACTTTGAAAATTTTGTTGACATATCTTTTGGTAATTAACATATCTTGCATTGTATTTTTTCCAAACAGTGCCGTAAGAGGATATCGTGAACTTGGAGAAAAACCTGTCGCACAATTAATGACTCAGGAAAATATTTCTCAAAATGATGCTATTGTTTTAGCTTTGAGAAAGAATGATTTTGATAAATATTTGACGGCAGATGTTAAAAAATTCAGCTTGCTACAGGATTTTGTACATGAGCCTTATGCTTTAAATCCTGATATTAAGGATAGATATGAGGCATATTGGGATTATGTCGGAAATTATGATACTTTAAATACTAATTTCGAAAAGGATTTTAAATCAAGAGTATTAGATAATTTGGATAAAGGTGCAAAACTGTTTTTTATTTGGGATGAGAATTATAACTCTTATCCAATAAAAAATTATGAAGATTACAGAAAAATTCCTGTTATGACCGGTAGTTTATCAAAAATGAATGCAGATGCTTTTAATGTTTGTGAAAAATATTTAACGCTCAAAAAATATGCAAAGTTAAAATATTACAGAATATACATATTTGAAAAATGATGTAATTATAATATAATTTTTTTATGACAAACATGATAAATCGTTTAAAGGGAAAAGTTGTGGTTTCGTGTCAGGCAATGCCTTCTGAACCTTTGTATCAGGAGCAGTGTATGATTGCAATGATGAAATCCGTTATAAAAGGCGGTGCGGGCGGATTGAGGGTTGCAGGTGCAAGAGATGTCAAGAATGCCAAAAAACTTTTTGAAGTTCCTGTTATAGGGCTTACAAAACCGGAAATTATTCCTCCTAATTGGCAAGAAATAGTTTATATTACACCGACAATAAATGATGTAATAGAGTTAATTCAGGCAGGTGCAGATATTGTTGCATTTGACGGCACAATGCGGCAGAGAGAAGGCGGATGCACATTAAAAGAAATTATTAAATATATAAAAATTAATAAGAGAATTTCTATGGCGGATATTTCCACTGCCGAAGAAGGACTTAATGCTGCAAAATTGGGTGCGAATATACTTTCGACTACTTTGTCGGGATATACTAAAGAATCTGCAGGAGTAAGCCAGTCGGAACCCGATTTTAAGTTGTTGGAGGTGCTTGTAAAAGAAACCGATAAGCCTGTTGTA
>JAGBOW010000098.1 GCA_017633675.1 bacterium
GGTAAACGCCCGGTAGCTGTGTTCCAAGCGGATAAGTGCTGAAAGCATATAAGTACGAAGCCCACCGTAAGATGAGATCTCTCATAGCATAAGCTAGTAAGTCCCGTTGCAGATGACAACGTTGATAGGTCAGAGATGTAAGAGTGGCAACATTTTCAGTCGACTGATACTAATAGGACGAGGGCTTTTCCTAAAATAGGAAAGGTTTAATTGATGAATTTATAATATTGTGCAACTTTCAGCGCACAAGCGAAAGAATTCGCTGGTGACCAAGCGTGAGGAAAACACCCGTTCCCATCCCGAACACGGTCGTAAAGACTCATAGCGGTAAAAATACTTGGCGGGCCACCGCCTGGGAAGATAACTCGTTGCCAGCACCTATTTTAAAAACGGAATTGACTGAGTCGATTCCGTTTTTTATGTTAATTAACTGTATTTATACATTACCTGTTTAATTGTTAAGAAATGTAAAATTAATTTTAAAAACCTGAAAACTCTTGCTATAATTGCTATATGATATGATATGATATGATATGAGCCACTATTGTCAATAATCTCCGCCTATTTGTTTTTATAAAAGAGTAAGGGAAAACAAAGAAAGGAAATTTAAAAATGGTAGTAGCATTAGAAGCAACGGCAAAGGGTTTTGCAAACGCAGTTAAAAGATTGGCAATTCAGGATAAAGATTTTGCTATGGAATTGGCTTTTTTACACAATATCAGAAGTGAAATTACCCCAAAAGCATTGAAACAATTGACAAAAGATATGTTTGACAAAGGCGGTAAATTGACAGAAAGCGGACGTCAAGAGCTTGAACGTGTTATTCAAGAAAGCGGATTAAGTAAAAACGCAACTTGGGATGAAGTTTTGCAAAAAGTTGTTGAAAAGAAAAGAAATTTCAGGGCAAAATTGGCAGAGATAAAAATGCCTAAAGTGTTGGAAGGTAAAATGAAGGAAATTAGTAAAAATTTTAAGGATTTTAAATTACCAAATCCGAAAGAATTTATTTCCAAAATAACTCCTGAAACGTTTCTAGCAGATATACGTTCTAGTAAATTAGCCTCAAAAGGAGGTTTTGATCCTTCAAAAATTTTAAATTCGGTAAAAAATAAATAATTTCGTTGTATGTTAGTTTCGAAAGATGGGTGCAAATGTGCCCATTTTTTTGATTTTTGTCGGTATAATTTGCTTACATTACATACTTTTAATGTAAATAGCTACTCTTTTAATCCACTAAAAATTAACCCCTCTCCCCCACCCTCTCCATTTGAGAGGGGATTGTTAATATTGTATTGTTATGAGATTCTTCGGCTGGTGTCATTCTGAGCGTTAGCGAAGAATCTCATAAATTTTCAGCCTCAGAATGACAATACTTTATTAACAATTCCATCGGAGAGGGGTCGCCATGACAATCTTGCAATCTTACGACTTTCCACTTTCCACTAACCTTAGTGCCTTTTTTACAAAACACTACCTAAAAGTCTATATTTTAAAAACTGGCGATATTATTAACGGATAAATTGTTACATCTGTTATTTTTTAAATATGGTCAAATTAACCGAGCGTGAATTAGAATTGATAAAGTATTTGACAGAAGGATTCGATAACAAACAGATTGCAAAGAAGATGTTTTTAACAACTGCGACTGTAAAATATCACATGACTGCAATCATGAATAAATTAGGGGTGAAAAATCGAACTTCCGTTGCGGTTATTGCTGTTGTAATAGGGCTTGTTGATTATAGAAAAATCAAATATTTAAAAGCCTTACTTGATAATAAAAATTTAATTAAAATTGAGATTAAATAATTTTAAAATCTCATAATTTGTACATTCCAATGTTTAGATAATGTGTCGTAAATTTCGTTTATATTATTTACGACTTCTAAAAGAATTATTCCGCTATTTACACATTTGTATTCGCCGATATTGTGCAAACCGATTCTTGTGCGGATATTGCATCCGCATTCTGTTATGATTTCTTGAAATTTAACAGCTTCTTCTGTTCTGTTATTTAGTAAAATTCCCATTACTGTCGTCATATTTACTCCTTTTTTACATTATTTTTTAATTTGAAGATTTGTACATTGCGCAAATGGGCATATATATTTTTAAAAATGTAAATAAATGTAAACAAAATTTTAACAAAAAAAGCAATTTTATTACGAAAAAATACTTTATTAAAATATACGGAAAGAGGTTCATAAAAGGTTATGAAAGAACAAGAACTAAATACAATGATGTCGGTTGTTTCAGATCCGATTGAAAATGTTTATAAAATTGAATCAAGAAAAGATTTGGAAGAAATTCAAAGAATTATAAGAATTTTTATGATTTCTGATAATCAGCATAATAAACATACAATGTTGTCTATCAAGAATTTAGCTACATTCAGACTTGTTTTGAGTAACAATTAAGATTTTGTTGCGGAAACGCAATATTGCAACCCTAAAAAAACTCCAATTCGGAGTTTTTTTATTTTGTTATAATTTTTCTTTCTTCAAGTCTTTTTTGTCTGTAACCGTATAGTGTATATATAAGTATACCTGCGATTAACCAGTATATAAAATATGTGGAAGATGTTTTTAATGTTTTTAGGGAAAATATAATAAGTATTAAACATATAATTATTCCCGCAACAGGAAACCACGGACAATACGGAACTTTAAACGGTCTTGGTCTTTCGGGGTCGGTTTTTCTTAGAATTAACAATGCAATACATATAATTATAAATGATGTAAATGTTCCGTAAATACACAAGTCTGCAGATATTTTTAAATTCATAAATAATCCGCATACTATAACTGCTATTCCTGAAATCCAAGTCATAACATGCGGAGTTTTGTATTTTTTATGAATTAATCTCCATGATTTAGGTAAAAATCTGTCACGGCTGATTGCGTATAAAATTCTTGTTGTACCTAATTGATATACAAGAAGAACGGTTGTCAGTGCACACAATGCACCGACTGAAATTAGATATGAAAACCAATCCAGCCAGCCTTTTCCTATAAATTTAATTGCGTGGGCTAAAGGTGCCTGAGAATCTATTTGCCCGATAGGAACCAGACCGGTTAGAACCATTGCAACGCAAATGTACAATATAGTGCATATTATAAGTGTACTGATAATAGCTATTGGTAAATCTCTTTGAGGTTTTTCGGTTTCTTCGGCTGCAGTTGAAATTGCGTCAAACCCAATATATGCAAAAAATATTGTAAATGCACCCATCAAAATACCCTGTAAAGGGTCTATTGCAGGTAAGAAAGGATTCCAATTTTCAGGTTTTACAAAAAATGCGCCTATGATTATGAATGAAATAATCATAAAAAGATTTACACCGACCATAATACTTGCAACTTTTGTGGATTCTTTTACTCCCCTGACAAGTAAAATTGTAAGCAATAATACAATTGCCGCTGCGGGTAAATTTATTGCTATTGGTATATGACCGAATAGATAAGGAATTTTGTCATGTATGTCCCAACCATATTTGTCGCACATTTCAACAATCGCTCTGTAATCATATTTCAGCCATAACGGAATATTCAAAACAAAATCAGGTAATATGTCTTTGAAATTTTTCAGGAAATGTATAAAATATCCTGACCATGCGCTTGCAACAGTAATATTTCCGATGGCATATTCAAGCATCAAAATCCAACCGACCATCCAGGCCATAAATTCACCCATTGTAGCATAGGTGTATGTGTAAGCACTGCCTGCAACCGGTATCATTGCGGCAATTTCGGAATAACATAACGCAGGAATTACACAAGATATTCCTGCCAAAATCATTGATATAACGACAGCATGACCTGCACCGGCACTTTCTGCACTTCCGGTTATAGCCGCACCGATTATCGCAAATATTCCCGTACCAACTACAGCACCTATTCCGATAACAATTAAATCAAAGACATTCAACGTCTTTTTTAATTCGGATTTTTTGCTTGTTGCCACTAATTCATCGGGGCTTTTCTTTTTTAGTGCATTATTAAATATTTCTTGTAAATTCATTATTTTGTCATTTCTTGTTTTCTTTGTTCTACTTTTTCTTTGTGAATTTTATTTTCATTTAATCTGTTTTTTATAAATCCGTAAAGAAGGTAAATTATTGCACCAACTCCCAGCCAAACAGGGAATAAAAGTGCCGAACTTGACTGCTGCATTGATTTATAAATCATTAATCCTCCGCAGCATAATATTCCCATAGCAGGAATAAACGGTGAAAACGGAACTTTAAAAGGTCTTGGTCTTTCAGGATCGGTTTTTCTCAATATTAAAACGGCAACACAAACTATTATAAACGAAGTAAATGTTCCGTAATTGCACAGTTCAGCCGCAACATCAAGGTTTAAAGTCAAAATTCCCACAACTGCCAAAATCCCGACTGTCCATGTTAATTTGGCAGGGGTTTTGAATTTCGGGTGTAATTTTAAAAACCTCTGAGAAATAAAATTATCCCTGCTCATTGCGTATAAAATTCTTGTTGCCGCCATTTCCAAAACTAATAAAACTGACGTCAAACCTGCCAAAGAACCGATTGAAATTAGCCAAGCTGCCCAATTCATCTTATGAATTGACATGCAGTATGCCATAGGAGCTTTCAAAAATGCCAGAGGAACTGAAGATGCGGTATCCTGCATACCTGTTAATACAAGCGCAACCGCAACATATACAATTGTTGTAACGATTAATGAACCGATAATACCTACAGGCAAATCTTTTTGTGGATTTTTACATTCTTCTGCCGCTGTTGCTAAGGCATCAAAACCGATATAAGCAAAAAAGATTAAAAAAGCACCCGTAAAAACACCCTCAATACCGTTTGGTGCAAACGGTGTCCAATTTTCAGGTCTGACAAAAAATATTCCGGTTAATACAAACAAGGCAATAACGGCAAGTTTTACAAATACCATTATACCTGCCATTTTTGTGGAATCTTTTGTTCCTTTAACCAAAATTACGGTCATTAAAAGAACGATTAAAATTGCCGGAAGATTTATACAAATCGGGAAACCGCCGATTGTCGGTACGCTTAATTCGGGATTATCAGCGATAAGTTTGGCTGCGGAGAATGAATCATTTACAAGCCAAACAGGAGGGTTAGCAATCCATGCAGGCAAAACATTTGAAAAACCGTTCATAAATTGAACAAAATGGTTTGACCAAGCACATGCTACGGCAATAAATCCGATTGCATATTCAAGCATTAAAACCCAGCCTACCATCCATGCCGCAAATTCACCAAGTGTTGCAAATGTGTATGTATAAGCTCCTCCTGCAACCGGTATCATTGTAGCAAATTCGGAATAACAAAGTGCCGAAAATACGCAGGCAATTGCTGCGATAATCATTGAAATAACAAGTGCCGGACCTGCACCGAGAGATGAGCCGTCAGCACTTCCCGCTGCGGCAATACCGACAACGGCAAATATTCCCGAGCCGATAATCGCTCCGACACCAAGTATAATCAAATCCCAAACCCCGAGAGTTTTTTCCAAACCGCCTGATTTTGCTTCCGCAAGCATTTCATCAGGGTTTTTGATACGTGTGATTGTTTTTAAAAAGTTGCGAGTAAATGTCGCACGATGAAATTTTTCAGCCATTTATATTCCTTTATGTTAGTTGAAAGTAGAAAGTTTATTTTAAAAAACTAAAATTTAACTTTCAATTTTACACTTTCCACTTTCAACTTTTAAAAGCGGAAATCCCATTTCCTTACGTTGTTCCACATAAAGTCTTGCAACGGCAGAAGCCATTGTTCTGACTCTGTTTATGAAATTTATTCTTTCATCTTTGCTTATAACCCCTCTTGCATCAAGAAGATTGAATGTATGAGAGCATTTCAAAACGTAATCATAAGCAGGTAATACAAGTTTTGCATTAACGCAATTGTCAACCTCTTTTTGGAATAGGTCAAACATTGTGAATAACGCCTTTGAATCACTTACTTCAAAATTGTATTTTGATTGTTCAATTTCATTCTGCAGAAATATTTCACCGTATTTCAACTCATTATTCCACATAATGTCGAATACGGATTCTTTATTTTGAAGGTACATTGCAATACGTTCCAAACCGTAAGTCAATTCCAAAGCTACAGGTTTAACCTCAACTCCGCCGACTTGTTGAAAATAAGTAAACTGAGTAATTTCCATGCCGTCAAGCCAAACCTCCCAGCCTACACCTGCTGCGCCTAAAGTCGGGGATTCCCAGTTGTCTTCAACAAAACGAACATCATGTTTTGACAAATCTATTCCCATAGCTTCCAAACTTTTCAAATATAACTCCTGAGCATTATCGGGAGATGGTTTCAATATAACCTGAAACTGATAATAATGCCCTAATCTGTTGGGGTTTTCGCCGTATCTTGCATCAGTCGGACGTCTGCAAGGTTCAATCATAGCCGTATTCCAAGGTTCTGGGCCTAATGAACGTAAAAACGTTGCAGGGTTCATAGTAGATGCGCCTTTTTCGATATCATAAGGCTGTTGAATTATACAGCCGTAATCTGACCAAAATTTCTGTAAATTAAAAACAAGTTCCTGAAAATTTAATGCCATAACCTTTTCCAATATTGTAATGTGTACACTCGTTCTTTTAGAATATTACGAACATAGTATAATTGCAAATATTTTGTAAAGTATATTAAGATTATTTTGACAATTACTATAATCTGAAATCAAGTAAGTCCGTTATGTCCAAATTTAATGCTTTAGAAATTTTTATCAGGGTTGATAATTTCGGGTCAATTGTGCCGCATTCTATACGGCTTATTGTACGTGTTGTAAGATTTGTTTTTAATGCCAAATCAAACTGTGAAATCTTGTTTCTGCTCCGTTCAAATTTTATCTTATATCCCAACTTCAAAAACACTTCATCTTGCATTGTCTAATTTTATAAGATTGACAAAAATAATTCGACATACTAGAATATATTTATAAGACATAAAGTATATTAAATAGTAGGAGAGTATCATGGAAAATCTAATTGAAAATGCCGGACAGCTATGTAACCAAGCAGCTAAAGAATTAGAAGAACAGAAGTCAGAAGGTCAAAAAGTCAAGCTGACGGAAAGTAGAAAGTTAAATAACTTTCAACTCCCGAAATTTGCGTTTACGCTCTCGGAAGTCCTCATTACTCTCGCTGTAATCGGTGTTATATCCGCAATGACTATTCCTACTGTTATAAACAAATATCAAGAGCAAGCTACCGTAAGCAAAGTTAAAAAGATATATTCCACTATGAATCAGGCATTTTTGTTGTCGGTAAAAGACAACGGCTATGCAAACGAATGGAATGTGAATAACGGAATATCAAGCACCACAGCAAATCAAATTGCATCATATTTTAAACCTTATTTAAAAATTATAAAAGATTGTGGTACAAATTCGGGTTGTCTTGGGTATAAAGAGAATATAAATTTATTAAATGGTAACAAGCATACTGTCAATTATGATACAAATTCAAATTATTATAAAATGATATTATCTGATGGAAGTTATATTTGCTTTAGGGGAGCAGCTGGTACTTATTGTCAAGCACCGGATAGTGGTTTTACAAATTCTTGCGGGTTAATTTTTTAGATATAAATGGTGGCAAATAGCCTAATACAGTAGGTAAAGATATATACCAAATTGTTATAAATCCTTTTTCAATATCACCAACTATTAGTGATGATTGTTCAAAAACTTACAAAGGTTTGGGCTGTTCAGGCTATATTCTAAAAAACGGTAACATGGATTACCTGCACTAATTTACAAAATTAACAAACACAATACTATAAAAAAAGTTATCCAACCGAAAAGGGCTCACTGGAATACTCCAACCCAAATTCATTCTCGCAATGCGATATTTGGATAACTATATTTTTATTTTAACCGATTTTTGTTATAATGTCAAGTGTAATAGGAGAAAATTTATAAAAATGGATGAATATACATTAACGGAATTTTCTATATTTTATAAAAGGTTAATGGTTGTTGAAAATTGTCTGAAAACTCTTATAGTTACACGATATACAACTATATTTGGTGATAATGCTTATAATATTCTCTATAGGTATTTTCATGTATTAGATATAAAAAGGAAATTAAAAGAACAAGTTTTTAAGAGTATATATTTATCAAATAAGAATAATAATGAAAAATTATTTTTATCTGTTAATAAGTTGTATTTAGGAGAAATTTTAAATATTTTTGCAAACCCTGTTTTTCTTAAAAATAAAAAAATTGCAAAAATATTTTTCCCCATATATACAACAACAAATACATCTGAATTTCAGCAAAAACAAAAAGCGTTAAAAGATTTTCGAAATTGCATAGCACATGGTAACGATAAAAAGTACCATTTAGAAAGAACAAGAATGATAAAAGGTCTTGTATTTTTTGAAAAAATATTACAATGTAGTACGGTTTTTACAAATGATATGCTTGATAAAATATCCAATCAAAGAAAAATGTCTGTAACGGAAATATTATCAATCATTTATAGTATTGATAAATCGTATTTTAAAGATGATAAAAAATTGATAATTCTATTTGATGATATTGCGTTAATAAATGGTTATATATTTAAAAGTTTACCACAGAGATGGACAATTATAAGAAGAAAATTTGATTTAGAAAAGCACATAAAGGAAAATGAAAATAATCAAATTCAATTGAAGTTAGATAATTTACAAAATTAACAAACCGCTTGCATTTTGATTTTTTGCATAATATAATCATTTTGCGAAAATTTCATGGCTTTGGTATGCCTGAAATATTTCTTTTATTACACTAACCGTGCTAAGCACAGAAAGAAGGTTAAAATGCCAAAAATGAAAACCCACAAATCTGCTGCAAAACGTTACAAAGTTACCGCAACAGGTAAAATTGTAAGACGTCAGGCAGGTATCGGACATTTGCTCCAACACAAATCTGCTTCCAGAAAACGCAGAATTTTCAAGACGATTACGATTTCCAAATCGCATTTCGACTTGATTTCACATGAGTTACCGTACAGAAAGTATGCTAGATAGGAGGCAGGAAAATGAGAGTAAAACGTGGTAATGTATTACGCAAAAGACATAAAAAAATCTTAAAATTAGCCAAAGGCTTTATCGGTGCAAGAAGCAGAATTTTCAAAGTAGCTAATACAGCTGTTATGAAGGCTTTGAAATACGCTTACAGAGATCGTCGCACTAACAAACGCAACATGCGTCGTTTATGGATTGTAAGAATCAATGCTGCAGTCAGAGAACGCGGTATGAGTTATTCTAAATTCGTAAGCGCATGCAAAAAAGCTAATATCGCTGTTAACAGAAAAATGCTTGCGGACTTGGCAGTCAGAGATGCAGATGCATTTACGGTTGTGTTTGAAGAAGCTCAAAAAGCGGTTAAATAACAGTTTAACGGTTTAAAAGTTGAAGGGTTGAAAGGTTTTGCTTTTCAACCTTTTTTATATATAACTTTTCAACTGTTCAACCTTTAAACCATTCAACAAATAAAACTTTACACTCACAACTTTTCTGCTATAATGTTATCGGGAGCGAAAAATGAATATAAGTAAGAAGTTATTATCGGCTTTATTAGTATCTTTAGTTATGTCCGGCGGAGTTTTTGCCATGTCGCCGGAGGCAAATTATCTTTATCAGCAGGCGTGTTCTGCCGAATATAAAGAAGATTATTCTACCGCAATACAAAAATTACTTGAAGCTTTAAAAATTGCTCCTAATGATGTAATGATTTACACGAAACTTGCCGGTGTTTATAGTGAAACTGATGAATATGACAAAGCATTGAGTGCTTATGCTAAGGTTTCCGAATTAAAACCGGCGGACGGATATATTTATGTCAGTGTCGGAAGTATTTATGAAAACAAGGGTGAATACGAAAAAGCACTTGAATCTTACACAAAAGTTATGGAAATGTGCCCCGAATACATTTATAACTATTTGAATATTGCAAATGTTAATTATCAGTTAGGAAATTACAAAGCAGCTGTTGAAAATTATAATAAATTTTTGAACACATATTCTCAGCACAGAGAAGCTCGAGAAAATCTTGCCGCATCATATATCAGCGATAAAGACTACGCAAATGCCGTAAAAGAATATGAAATTTTGTATAATAAAAATTCTGCGGCATTTAAAGATTATTCAAATTACGGGTTAGCGCTTTTTGAAACAAAAAATTATGAAAAAGCTTCGGAATTTTTGGAAAAAGCCGTTGACCTCAATCCTGAAAATTTATCGGCACATATAAATTTAGCTTTAACTTATCAGGAATTAGGTAAAAATGATTTAGCTCTTGCACAGTATGATGTTGTATTCAGACAGCAGCCGCAATTAAATTCATTAAGATTTGATTACGGAAATTTGCTTGCAGAGATGAAAAAAGATGAAGCTGCCATTGCAAATTATAAATTATATATTGAAAAATATCCTGATGATGCAAGGGCATACCAGAATATCGGTATAGTTTACAAAAGATTGAACAAAATTGACGATACAATAAAAAGTTATACAAAAGCACTCGACCTTCAAAAAGACAAACGGGATATTGTGCTGGTTGAAGATTTGGCTGAATGTTATCACATAAAAAAAGATTATAAAAATGCAATAAAATACTACAACGAAGTTTTGGCAGTTAATCCTGACAATTATAACGCAAAATTTAATAAAGCACTTGTACTCCATGCAACAGGTGATTATAATGATGCAATTGCATTGTATAATGAGCTTTTACAGGTTAAAGACAACGAGAATGTTCAAAATAATCTGACTTCTGCGTATGTTGGCGAAGGTGAAAAACAATTAAAGGCAAAAAATTATACACTTTCAACCGAAATGTTTGAAAAGGCTATCGAACGGGGTACAAAAGACAGTTATGCATATTTTGGGTTAGCGCAAAGCTACAGGGCAGGCGGAGTGAATGATAAAGCTACCGAATATTTTGAAAAAGCAATCTCAATGTCGCCTGAGAGAACCGAATACAGTGCAGAGTTTGCTCAATTTATTGCGGAAACGGCACAAACCACCCCTCAATCAACAGATGGTGAAATTCAGGACGTATCACTTTCTATGGACGATTACAAAATGAGTGAAGAAGCTGATAAAGCTAAAAATAAAGATTTAATTTTAAAAGGTGATGAAAATTATAACAATAAGGATTATGACTTATCGTTAAAGAATTATCAGGAAGCTTTGAAAATTAATCCTTCAGATGAGGTTACGCTGTTAAAAATAGGAAACATTTACAAACTGAAAAACGATAATCGCGGTGCAATAAGTTTTTATAAAAAAGCAATCGTTGTAAACCCGAATTATGCAGACGGTTGGTTCAATTTAGGACTTATTTATGCAGGTGATAAAAATAATAATAAAGCGAAAGAATGTTTTCACAGAGTGATAACTTTGAATCCTAATTACGGATATGCATATTATGCTTTGGCTCTGGCTTATGAACAAGATGATAATAAAGTTGAGGCTTTGAATAATTACAAAATATTTTTAACTCATAATAAAGATGAAGCAACTGCAAAATCCGTTCAGGAAAAAATAAAAGAGCTTGAAAAATGAAAAAACTCCTGACGTTTTTATTTTTGATAATGTTTTTGTTATGCGGTTGCACGTCTGACAAAGCAGGAATTTTGTTCAACCGTTATCCGATTACGGAACAGACGATTTATAACCACACAAAAACTTTTCCTGTCGGTGCCAGGATTTATTATGTTGTTTTGATGCCGAAAAAAGTTGAATCCCGATACCTTTTTATTCAAGTTGTTCAAAAAGATAACGAATACGGAATGTTGGGTTACAATCTTATTTGGTCAAAGGATGTAAGATTGAAAGATGAAGAAGTAAATTATTATACCGATTATTTGGTTTTGAACAGAAAAGGTCATTATGTTATGCAGGTTTATTCAAAAGATAATCCTCATAAAGTTTTGGCGGAATCACAGTTTTTTGTAGGAATGTAGATTTGATTAAATAACTTATTTAATTTTGTGTTATAATCTGTAAAAAGTGAGGAAGATTTATGTACTATCAAGGTTTGATTAACACATTCAGGGAATATTTACCGGTTACGGACAAAACTCCTGTTATTACGCTAAATGAAGGAAATACTCCTTTAATTAAAGCTGATAATTTGGCAAAAAAAATAGGTTTGAATGCAGAAATTTATCTGAAATTTGAAGGCTGTAACCCGACCGGAAGTTTTAAAGACCGCGGTATGACAATGGCTGTATCTAAAGCAAAGGAATCGGGTTCAGGTGCAATAATTTGCGCATCAACAGGTAACACTTCGGCATCTGCAGCCGCATACGGGGCAAAAGCAGGCATGAGAACATTTGTTTTAATTCCTGACGGTTATATAGCACTCGGAAAACTTTCACAAGCAATGATGTACGGTGCGGAAATTATCGCAATTCAGGGTAATTTTGATGAAGCTCTGGAAATGGTTCGCAAAATTTCCGATAATTATCCGATAACTTTAGTAAATTCGGTTAACCCTTACAGAATTGAGGGGCAAAAAACAGGTGCGTTTGAGATTATTAATGCACTGGGACAAGCTCCCGATTACCACTTTATTCCTGTCGGAAATGCAGGAAACATCACCGCATACTGGAAAGGCTACACTGAATGGCATAAATCAGGTAAAATTAAAGAGCTGCCAAAAATGATGGGCTTTGAAGCAGAAGGCGCAGCGGCAATCGTTAAGGGTGAAAGGATTTTTAAACCCGAAACGCTTGCAACCGCAATTCGTATCGGAAACCCCGCAAGCTGGAAATTTGCGGAAGCTGCAAGAGATGAAAGCAA
>JAGBOW010000099.1 GCA_017633675.1 bacterium
ACGGTGCTCCGATTATATTGAATTATAACCCCTCTGCACCCGCAATAGATGTAGGGGATAAAGTTAAATGGACAGAAGGGCTTCCTCAATACACAACAACAGTAACGGGAGCAATAGATTTTGTCATGGACGTAAACGGCGGAAAAGGGCCGAATAGTGAAAAAGCAGGAGATAAAAGAGATATCAGGTCATTTAAAATTGCTACATTTACAACAGTAGATAACTGTAAGGACGGTATTAATGTTCCCGGTGTCGGTTGTGTAGTAGAATTAGGAGGAGAATACACTTGGCAAGGTGCTATCAATGCTTGTAAAGCAAAAGACATGGAGTTGCCTGATATAGACACATTAAATCTTATTTATGACTCTCATGCAGATGGCTTGCCAACTGGCCTATTTTGGTCATCCTCAGAGGACTCAAACGATTATCGCAAAGTGTTGGTCTTGGAAATTATAGCAGCTCCTCGCGTGGTACATCATATCAGGACAATAAATCATAAGGCTTTGTGTGTAAGCCTGTAGTGAACAAGGTTGGGTGAACCCCAACATTTTAGAAGAATAGAAACGTAGTGTGCGATGTTTTGCACCGCAATATTGGTGCGTTAAAACGATGTACCCTTGTGCACTTATTCTCCGATATGGTCTTATCATCCTATCGCCACTTTAAATCGGCAGACTAAAGTCTGTAAAAAATATCCCCCTCTCCCTAACCCTCTCCCTAGGAGAGGGAATTCCATTTAAAAGACTATTCATCTAACCCTCTTAACTTCTAATATTTACTCTTATCGTCCTGTCGCCATATCACAGTTTATAAAGATTTTTATTACCATCTTGCCTTTAAACATTCAGCAAATATAATAAGTGTACAATGTGTACTTAAAATGAGGGTAAGAAATGATTAAATTAAATTACAAAAACACTGACGAAATGGTTATCGGAAAAGAAAACGGTTTGAATATTGAACAGGAATTTTCAAACTACAAAGACACCATTGCACAAATTATCACTGACTTAAACAAAAGAAAAGATAAGCCGGGACAATGGCTTCAGTGGATGAACCTCGGTTACAACGAAGAAACTATCTGGTATGTTAAAGAGTTTGCTTCTCAGGTTAAAGGTAAATTTGAAAATGTTTTGGTTCTTGGTATCGGCGGTTCTGCTTTGGGCGGTATTGCTGTTACGGAAGCTCTTTTAAAACCTTATTGGAATTTATTAACCCCTGAACAAAGAAACGGAAGCCCGAGAATTTTCTTCCTTGACAATATCGATCCTGATTCTATTACAGGTTTGTTAAATGTATTGGATTTGAAGAAAACTTTAGTTAATGTCATTACAAAATCAGGTTCTACGGCAGAAACAATGTCGCAGTTTATGATTGTTAAAAACATTCTTGAACGTGAACTTGGTGAAGATTACAGAAAAAATATCGTTGCAACAACTGACAAAAAAACAGGTATTTTAAGACAAATTTCCGAACAGGAAGGTTACAAAACTTTCGTTGTTCCTGATGATGTAGGCGGAAGATTTTCGGTATTCTCGGCAGTAGGCTTGTTGCCGTTTGCACTTGTCGGACTTGATATTGATGAAATCATTAACGGTATCAAAGACATGGATTTGGCCTTGAAAAATACAGATATAAACGAAAATATTGCAGCTCAAAATGCATTAATTCATTTCTTGATGGATACTAAAAAAGGTAAAAATCTTTCCGTTATGATGCCTTATTCAAGCAGATTGAAATATGTTTCCGATTGGTACGTTCAATTATGGGCAGAATCTTTAGGTAAAAACAAAGATAACAACGGAAATGATGTTCATATCGGCCCTACACCTATCAAGGCTCTCGGTGCAACCGATCAGCACTCTCAAATTCAGCTTTATAACGAAGGTCCGAATGACAAAGTTATTAATTTCATAAGAGTTGGGGAATTTGATAATACTTTGGAAATTCCTTCAATATTTGAATACACAGGTATCGGATATTTGGGCGGAAAAACCATTAATCAATTGATAAATGCGGAAGCTGATTCAACAAGAGTTGCATTATCAGACTATAACAGACCGACAATTACAATTACTTTGGATAAAGTTGACGGTTACAATGTTGCTCAACTTCTTTATATGTTGGAAGTTCAGACGGCTATCGCAGGAGAACTTTATAACATCAACACATTCAACCAGCCCGGTGTTGAACAGGCTAAAAATTACACTTACGCATTGATGGGCAGAGCGGGTTATGAAGAATCGGCTCAAGCACTTCAGGAAAAAATGGCTGCTGTGTAGTTATTTTTGAAAATATTTAAAAGAGCCGATTATAAAATCGGCTCTTTTTTATTAATTACTCATTTTTCCGTTTTCTATTTTATAAATTTTTACGTCTTTCAGAAATTCATCTTCAAAAAGAATTGTGTCAACGGAAGTTATAATTGTTTGAGTATTTGAATTTATGGATTTTAGAAGATAATTTTGTCTGATATCATCTAACTCTGCCAAAACATCATCTAATAATAATACAGGTTCTTCCCCAAGTTTTTGTGTAATGATGTCGAGTTCAGAAAGTTTCAACGCAAGAACGATTGTCCTTTGTTGACCTTGTGAGGCAAATTTTACGGCTTCATTTCCGTTAATATAAAAAATAATGTCATCTCTGTGAGGGCCTACACATGTTTGACCTCTGCGAAGCTCCTCATCTGTGTGTTCTTCGATTGATTGTTTGAAAGCGAAGGAAATTTGGTCAAGTTGAAAGTTGAAAGTTGAAAGTTGAAAGTTATTTAACTCTCCACTTTCCACTTCCCGCTTTTCGCTATTTAAAAACGAACAATCATAATCAATCCTCAATTCTTCCGATTCGCTAATAATCTTATGTTTTTCTTTTGCAATATTTTCAATTTCTTTCAGAAATTTTATTCTCAAGTATATTATATTGCTCCCTGTTATGACAAGTTGTTCGTTATAAACTTCCAGTAATGTTTTGTTTAAATTGCCTGTCTTTAAATAGTCTTTCAAAAGATTATTTTTTTGTATTCTGATTTTGTCGTATTTTGAAAGTCTTTCATCATAAGCGGGATAAATTTGCGATATTGCTCTGTCAAGCCAATCCCGTCTGTCTGAAGGATTTCCTCTTAAAAGCAGAAGGTCTGATGTTGAAAAAAGTACCGTTTTTAATACGGATTTAAAATTTTTCGGAGTTGTTTTAACTTTATTAATTGCAAGTGAGCGTTTTTTATCCCGTGAATAAGACCAGTCAAGTTCCGTGTCAGTATCGGATTTTATCAGATTGCAATTGATTTTGGCAGTATCGGAATTAAAATTTATTAATTCCGTATTATTTGAAGTTCTGGGCGATTTCAGAGTTGATAAAATACAGATGCTCTCCAGAATATTTGTTTTTCCCTGCGCATTTTTACCTATGATTAATATTTTGTTAAAATTAAAATCAATCGAAATATCTTCACAGTTTCTGTAATTTGTGAGTTTTAAATCCCTTAATCTCATGGTTTGATTATAGCGTAAAAATTCTATAAAGGCGATAAGGCAATAAGGCGGCAGGGCGATAAGTTCTTTACATAAAAAGATAAAACAAAGATTGTACAAAAATAGCCTAATGATAATACTTATCGCCTTATAGCCATATCGTCTTATCACCTTGGATAAATACTGGACTTATTATATTTTCTCTGCTATAATGTCACCGAGAGAGAGAATTATATGTTACCGGTAATTTCAGAAGAGAATGCAGCTGTTGCTTTCAGCGAAATATTTAAAGATGTACCGTCTTGGCGTAAAAAAATGATTTATTACATAAAAGACGAAAACCCCGAAATTAATACGGCAATTATTGAAGCTGCAAATCAGACGGATTTAGATCCGAAAGCAGTTGCGTTAGGTGCATATATGACTTATATTTTGATTGAGTTGGCCATGAAAGAAAATGATGCTTTCATGAATTTTCAGGAAGGATAAAATATGTTAATAGAAGAATTATTGGAGAAATTAGTTACAGATAACGGGTCAGACTTGCATATTTCAAGCAATCTGCCGCCTGTTGCACGTATTGACGGAAACCTGGTTAAGTATGATTATCCGCCCCTAACTCCTGATGATGTTGAAACTCTGTTATTTCCAATGTTATCAAATGAACAAAGACGTACGTTAGAACAAACTTGGGAGCTGGACTTTTCTTACGGTATTGAAGGTTTAAGCCGTTTCAGGGTTAATTTTTATAAAGATAAAGGTAATTATGCGGCAGCATTCAGAACAATTACTTCAGTCGTTCCTTCATTTGATAAATTGGGGTTACCTGATATTGTCAGAAGAACCGCAGAACAGCCGAGAGGCTTGGTTCTTGTAACAGGCCCTACAGGTTCGGGTAAATCAACAACGCTTGCGGCTATGATTGACTATATCAATACAAACAGAGCAGAACACATTTTGACAATTGAGGATCCTATAGAATTTGTTCATACCTCAAAACAAAGTATTATCCACCAGCGTGAATTGGGTATGGATACAAGGTCTTTTGCAAACGCATTAAAATCCGCACTTCGTGAAGACCCTGATATTATTCTTGTAGGTGAGATGCGTGACCATGAAACTATTGCTTTGGCTCTTACGGCTGCAGAAACAGGCCACTTGGTATTCGGAACTTTGCACACTTCATCAGCTGCGCAAACAATTGACCGTATCATAGACGTATTCCCCGAAGGTCAGCAGCAACAGATTCGTGTACAGCTTGCAAACTCTTTGAGAGCAGTATTTTCTCAAACTCTTTTGCAAAAACTTCAGCCTGACGGATCTAAAAAAGGCCGTGTAATGGCTCAGGAAATTATGCTTGTAACACCTGCGATTGCAAACCTTATCAGAGAATCGAAAGCCGCTCAGATTTATTCTACAATTCAAACAAATCAGGGTATTGGTATGCAAACCCTTGAAATGGCTTTGGCTAATTTATACAGACAAGGATTGATTACCGTTGATGATGCAATAGCAAGATCATCAAGACCTGATGAATTAAAACGTCTGTTGCAAAGCGGTTCTTCGACAGTCGGTTCGAATTAAGCCTTGCACCTTGAAATTGACCTTCCTGATGGAGGAAGAACTGAGGCGGGCTATTTTTCATCAATCCGTTATTTGAAATTGACTGAATCTTATTAAGATGCTTTATATTTTTTAGCAGTAATTTAAGGGATAATTGTGTTGTTTTTTGTAAGGCTTATTCGCTTTTAAAATTTTCATGCTAAAATTATCTCAGATACAGAAAACATGAGAGGAAATAAAAATGGCACAACAAGTTCAGGAAGTCGGTTCTTCAAAAGAACAAATAAGACAGACAAGAATACAAAAATTGGCGGATTTAGCCGATAAAGGAGTAAATCCTTATCCGTATAAATTTGAAAAAAACGGAAAAGCACAAGAGTTACAGGAAAAGTATAAAGACTTGGAAGCAGGTGTTGAAACGACGGATATTTATTCCGTTGCAGGTCGTGTAATGGCTATAAGAAATACCGGTATGTTTATTGATTTGATGGATGATTCGGGCAAAATTCAAATCTTTTCGCACAAAGAAAATTTGTCGGAAGAACAAATGAAAATTTTAAAACTTGTTGATATTGGTGATATTGTAGGGTTTACAGGTACAATCAGAAGAACTCCCAGAGGAGAACTTTCTATAAAATCAACTTCACTGGAACTTTTGTCAAAAGCTTTGTTGCCATTACCTAATAAACAAATCAGCAAAGAAAAAGCCGAAACTTTAAGTCATTATCACGGGCTTACTGATGTTGAACTTAAATATCGTCAAAGATACGTCGATTTGATTGTTAATGAAGAAAGCAGAGATACTTTCAGAAAAAGAAGTTTAATTATACAAAAAATCAGAGAATTTTTGGCAAAACAAGGTTACTTGGAAGTTGAAACTCCTATTTTGCAGACAATGGCATCAGGAGCAAACGCAAGACCTTTTAATACTCACCATAATACTTTGGAAATGGATTTGACTTTGAGAATTGCTCTTGAACTTTATTTGAAAAGATTGATTGTCGGCGGAATTTCCGAAAGAGTTTATGAAATCGGAAAATGTTTCAGAAATGAAGGTATTGACACCCGTCATAACCCCGAATTTACCATGATTGAATTGTATCAGGCATATGCGGATTACAATGACATGATGACTTTGACCGAAAATATGGTAGCATATGTTGCTCAGGAAGTTTTAGGTACAACAAAGATTAAATACGGAGAGAACGAAATAGATTTGACACCTCCTTGGGACAGAAAAACTATGTTAGGTTCTATAAAAGAGGCTACGGGTGTTGATTTTATGGAAATTTTCAGTGCAAAACAGGCAATTGAAACTGCAAGAAGTCTGCATGTCGCAGTTGATGATAATATGAATTGGGGACAGGTTGTTGAAGCTGTTTTTGAAGAAAAAATAGAGCCTTCATTAATTCAGCCTTGCCATATTATTGATTATCCGAGAGAAATTTCTCCTTTGGCAAAAGTTCACAGAGATAACGAAAGATTAACAGAACGTTTTGAAACAAGAGTAAACGGCTGGGAAATAGCAAATGCGTTTTCGGAACTTACCGACCCGATTGACCAGAGAATGAGATTTGAAGCTCAGGCTCAGGCAAAAGCTAACGGAGATGAGGAAGCTATGGAAATTGATGAAGATTTTATCAATGCACTGGAATACGGTATGCCCCCGACAGGCGGTATGGGAATGGGAATTGACAGGCTTGTAATGTTGTTGACAAATTCTCCATCAATAAGAGATGTAATTGCATTTCCTACCATGAAGAATAAAGATTAATTTAAAAAAGGACATATTATAATTGTACAGAGCAGGATTAGGTTACGATATTCATAAATTAACCGAAGGCAGAGATTTGATAATCGGCGGGGTAAAAATAACCCACGAAAAAGGTCTTTTGGGGCATTCTGATGCTGATGTTTTGATACATGCAATTATTGATGCCCTGCTTGGAGCATTGGCTCTTTCGGATATCGGAACAATTTTCCCTGATAATGATGAATTATACAAAAATGCAGACAGTACGATTTTATTGAAGAAAGTTTATTCTTATGTAAAGGAAAAAGGTTATACCGTTTCAAATATCGACAGTAATATTATTGCCCAGAAACCTAAGATGATGCCTTATATACC
>JAGBOW010000100.1 GCA_017633675.1 bacterium
AAAACAATTCATTCGATACAAATCTTCCAAAAACTGAGGAGAATTAGCCTTTAACAGCACCTTCGTTTTCACCCGATATAAAATATCTCTGCATAAATAAGAAAAATATTAAAATCGGTATAGTTGAAAGAATTGAGCCTGCGGCAATAAATCTCCAGTTAGATGAAAACATTCCTTGCAAATTATTTACCCCCACAGGAAGGGTGTACATACTTTCTTTTGTCAAAACAATACTGGGCCACAAAAATTCCCCCCAAGAACCGATAAATGTAAATATTGCAAGAACAGCCAAAGAAGGTTTCACCATAGGCAATAATACTTTCCAAAACAACTGCCAAACATTACACCCGTCAACTATTGCAGCTTCTTCCATCTCTTTAGGAACAGATAAAAACGCCTGACGCATTAAAAATATCCCGAACGCACTAACAGCAAACGGCATAATTAACCCCACAAATCCCGCAAAATTATTCACACTGTCAACAAGATGAAGTTTTAATGTAATCAGATAAACAGGAAGCATTATTGCCTGAAAAGGTATCATAATTGTTGCTAAAACAGCAAAAAATGAGATTTTTTTACCCTTAAACTCCATTCTTGCAAGAGGATACCCCGCCATTGCAGATAAAATAAGGTTTAAAATAACCGTTCCGCCCGCAACTATCATACTGTTTAAGAAATATCCGATAAAATTAACCTTATTCCAAACCCCTGTATAATTCGCCCATGTAAAGTCTGTCGGAATAATCTGAGGAGGATACGCAAAAATATTCTCAGCATTTCCCTTCAATGATGTCGAAATCAGCCAAATAAAAGGAAATATTGATAACAAAGAAACCGTTATTAATATTGCATGTGTTATTACTTTAAACGACTTTTCACTACTCACTTTTCACCTTTCACTTTATATATCATATTTTTTTCTTTCAAAACACAAAATATTTATCAAAGAAAAAATCATTACAATCACTAGCAATACAACCGCCATCGCTGATGCAAAGCCCAAATCAAGATTTTCAAACGCTCTTTCATAAATATAATAAACAATTGTTTTGCTTGAATTTAAAGGCCCTCCCTTTGTCATGACATAAATTTCCGCAAAAACTTTCATGGCAGAAATCGCGCTGATTGTTGAAACAAGGGCAATTGTCGGCATTATATGAGGGATTGTTACTGTCAAATGTTTGGTTAAGAAATTTGCTCCGTCAATGTCGCAAGCCTCATAAAGTTCGTTCGGAACACTCATCAAAGATGCAAGATAAATTATCATGTAATATCCGACACCTTTCCAAATCGTAACAAAAATTACCGACCAAATCGCAAATTTCGGATCTGTCAGCCAGCCGACAGGATTAAATCCGAAAGTTGTAACAACATAATTCAAAATTCCCTGATCAGCATAAAGCCATTTGAAAGCTATCGCAGCGACTACAATTGAAACGATTACGGGGAGATAAATCAGAATTTTGTATAAAGTTACTCCTCTGATTTTTTGATTGATTAAAATAGCCAAAAACAATGGAAAAATTACCAAAAACGGAACTGCACCGATTAAATATAAAAACGTATTCCATAAAACTTTATAAAATAACGGATTACGGAAAAGCTGAATATAATTCTGCAAACCGACGAAATTGGGATTATAAATACTTTCCGAATAATCCAAAAAGCTCAATCCGATTGTCTGAAAAAACGGGATAAAGAAAAATATTAAAAGAATAACCGCAGAAGGCAACAAAAACAAATATGGAGTGTATTTGCCATAATATCTGAACATAGGCTGATTATAGCTAAATATTGATAAAAATTCAATCTTTATATAAAACTCTGTTACACATTTATCCTTTCAAACTCCAATAAATCCTGAACCCTGCAATCCAATACATCACAGAGTTTATCTACGGTGTCAAGCCCAAAGTTAACATGTTTATTATGAATTATTCTTGAAATAGTTGTTGCGTGTATACCTGTTTCTTTCTGAATTTGAACTGCAGTAATATTTTTATCCCACATTAATTCTCTTAATTTAATTTTAATCATAATTTCATTCTAATTTTAGAATTTTTATATTGACAATTTTTATCATGATTGCTAATATCATGCGTAATCTGATAATTACATGTCGTATAAATTAATATAAGGAGAAAGAAATGAGAAAATTCGGTTTCACACTTGCGGAAGTATTAATCACACTTGGGGTAATCGGTGTTGTTGCAGCGATTACTTTGCCTGCATTGTTTACAAATATAACAGGATACGTAAACACAAAACGTCAGGAAAACATCGGCCAAAAAGTTACTCAGGCAATGGAACATATGAGGGCGCACGGCTTATTGAATACTCAATATGCAACTACAGACGCATTTGTAGATGAATTGCAAAAGTATTTAAAAATAGCAAAGAGATGCGATAGTGAACATGTTGCGGATTGCTGGCCGACATCTGTTGTTACGACTGGCGGTGGCGAAGAGTACGAAGTAAGTCAGGCAAAAACAGGAAAACATTTATCGCTGGAATCGGAATCAAATAATGTGGGATTGGTTTTAGTGGACGGTGCTCCGATTATATTGAATTATAATCC
>JAGBOW010000101.1 GCA_017633675.1 bacterium
CACTGTTTACTAATATAACAGGATATGTAAATACCAAACGTCAGGAAAATATCGGTCAAAAGGTTACACAGGCTATGGAACAGATGAGAGCGCATGGGTTATTAAATACTCAATATTCCTCCAGAGAAAGTTTTTTTGATGAATTTCAGAAATATATAAAAATAGCAAAGAGATGTGATGCAAACCATGTTGCAGAATGCTGGCCTGTGCCGGTTGTTACAACAGGCGACGGTGAAGAATATGAAGTAAGTCAGGCAAAAACAGGAAAACATTTATCACTTGAATCTGAATCAAATAATGTTGGATTGGTTTTAGCAGACGGTGCTCCGATTATATTGAATTATAATCCTTCTGCATCTGCAATAGATGTAGGAGATAAAGTTAAATGGACAGAAGGGCTACCTAAATACACAACAACAGTAACGGGTGCGATAGATTTTGTCATGGACGTAAACGGCGGGAAAGGTCCGAATAGTGAAAAGGAAGGAAGTAAAAGGGATATCAGACCGTTTAAAATAGCTTCATTTACTGAAGTAAATCCCTGTGAAGGAATTGAAGTTCCGAGTATTGGTTGTGTTTTGCAACTTAACAATACATATGAAGGAAGTGATAACTGGAATAATGTTAAAAATCTTTGCAGTAACAAAGGTATGATGCTTCCAACTGCTGCTCAATTATTAAAAATAAAAGGAAGTAATCAATTTCAATTTTCTTCAAATTGGTCATGGTACTCAAATGGCTGTTATTATATAGGTCAGTGGGGAACGCAAACTCAATTACCTGACCAATGCTATGGCTCCATTAATACTTTTTGTGTAAGATAATAATCTAATCGTAATAAGCAAGCAAGGTAGGGTGCGATGTTTCGCACCGCAATATTGGTGCGTTTAATGTTTTAATTTTCAAATTTTACAAAAACCCTCCGTCACTTCGTGCCACCTCCCTTAAAAGGGAGGCTTTTAACATGTATTTACGTTAAAAGACTAATCCTCTAATCCTCTATTATTTTTTTAATCGGCAGAATATCTACTTCGTTTCAATAAAATTCGTATTAGGAATATATGTTCTGTCAGGGTTAATTTCGATTTTGTTTATGATATTTGCGCGTTTTTTACGGAAAAGCATATCAACAAATGCTTCCAAACGTGTAATAAATCCGGCTTCTCCTGTCTGTTCATCAATAGTCAAATGTAACAACGGTTTGTTAAATCTCTTAGCCTGACGGATAATTCTTTCGCACATTAAAGAGTCAGGGCCGCACCCGAATGCGGTTAAAGTTATAATGCCGTCAATCCTTGTATCTTTAAGGTAATATCCTGCGCAACCCGTCATTTCTCTTTCGTTTGCCCAGTACATTCCCTGTCCGAGAGATGCTATGCCGTCGTCCATTTGTTCTTTTGAAAG
This sequence comes from bacterium, assembly GCA_017633675.1. Taxonomy (GTDB): domain Bacteria; phylum Cyanobacteriota; class Vampirovibrionia; order Gastranaerophilales; family Gastranaerophilaceae; genus Stercorousia. Next base: position 1,405 of record JAGBOW010000101.1, read on the forward strand.
TTGAAGTGATGAATAAACTTTTACGTCCATTTCTTCCAGTTTGTCGAAAATTTTCATAGACGCACGTTCGTCATAAATGTTATAACCGTGAGAAACAAGCGCAATTGAAATCGGATATTCTTTAGTACGGCTTTCGATAAACACTTTTCCCTGCAGAGCGTAATTCATGGCTTTTTTATAACTCATTCCCGATTTTGACATAATGTGGAAGTTGTTATAAGTTCTCCAGCCGGCTTTAGATGCTTTTTTAATTCTTTCCGTATCAGTAATTCCGAAAGGTTTTACACATTCTGCCAAGAATTCGTACAATCCCTGATTTTTCTCTGATTTATCAAGAGTCGCCTCTATTATTGTAAAATCTCTTTTTACAACGTTTCTGATTAAATCGGGCAGTCCCCTTATTTTTGAACAGTTGTAAATCTTTGGTGCAATAGATTGAATTGACGGAACAAAAATTTTATCAACCCCTTTATCAAGAAGATTTAAGACATGTCCGACATAAATTTTTATCGGCAGACAGGTTTCCGTTACAACAAGTGATGACCCTTTTGACATGGTTTCTTTTGTAGTCATATCAGACAGAACAATCTTTATCCCCAAATCGGTAAAAAATCCGTAGTAAAACGGATAGTCGTTATAGAAAGACATTCCTCTCGGTATTCCGATTGTCATTTTTGAATTTTCCACAATAAATCCCTTTTTGTTACATCTATAATACAACAAAATAAAATTTTTTGCGAATTTGTTTAATAATCTTTACGTCTTTATTAAAAAACTCAGTTGCTTTAAAGCAACTGAGTTTTAAGTTATTTCTGTTTTTGTTCTTCAATTTTCTGTGTAAATTTATGTTGTTCGTATTGGCCTTCTGTTAATGATTGTTGTAGCTGGAGTTCTTGTTCTGAGGTGCCCTTTCCGTGTACATTCACTCTGCCATGCTGAGATTGAACAATTTGCCCGTTCATCTGAACTTCCGGTTGGTTATACCATATTTGCAAATCGTCTTTTTCATCCATTTCTACGGTATTACCTGAAGTGCTACTTTCAAGTTGAACTCTGTCCTTTTTCATGTCGCCGTTAATATACCAGCTTTCATCTTGGTCTACTATAATTTTATTATTGTTGGATAAACCTTTTAAAGTAATATAATCCGAACGATTTTTTGCACCTGTTATGGTTGCATTATCTAAATCTGTTACATCAATCCAAGACGAATCATAATTATACCATTCTTGCCTTAAACCTCTGCTTTCAACAGACGGATGCTTTTGCGGATTGGTTTGATCCGGAAAATCAATTTGCACACCGGGTTTTACAAAAACAGTATTCATCTTTTTACCGTTTTGCATGTAAGTTTTTGTTTTGTTAGCCTCAATTTGGTCTTTTCTGAATTCCACATTTCCTATTTTTACGGTTTTCTTCTCTTGCGGAGCAATTTGCTGTGGCTGTGGTGCTGTTTTTCTGCTAACAGGTTTTACTGGGTCTGTCATAAAATATCCTCCTTAAATTTTAATACTCTTGAGATTGCACATCTCACATTTATGTAAAAAATTTTTGCCCGACAAAATTGCTAAATTATTAATGTTTAATATAGAAATTTTATAAAATATAGATATAGATTGCCGTTTTGGGTTTACAAAAATTAATATAATATGACAATAAAAATAGGTTTTTAATCAAATTTCAATGTTAAAAGTTAAGGTGCTTTATGGATTTCAAAAAATCATTCGGTGAAAAATTAAAAAGACTGAGGAAAAACAGAGGTTTTACACAGGAACAGCTTGCCGAAATAATTGAAATTGACCCCAGAAATTTAAGCAGAATAGAAGTCGGAAACAGTTTTGTAAAAGCCGAAACAATGGAAAAATTGTTAAAAGCTTTGAATGTTACAACAGAAGAACTTTTTTCAAACGACCATATAAAAGAGCCAAAAGAATTGATTGCGGATATTAACAAGTATATTAATTCAGCAAAAGATAAACCTAATAAGTTAGAAAAAATTCATAAAATGATTAGGTTTATTGTTGATGATGAATAAAATTTTTATGCAATCTTTTTTACTAAATCGATACTTTCTTTTTCTTTTTCGTAAGATTTGTATAAATCGTATGCTGTTTGAGCATTCATCCAAAATTCGGGAGTTGTACCGAAAAGATTAGCTAATTTATGAGCCATAACAGGAGAAATTCCTCTTTTTTCGTTATAAATCTCGCTAATAGTTTTTATACCCACACCAAGATATTCACTCAACCTTTTTTGAGTTAATCCGTATGGTTTTACAAATTCTTCAAGTAATATTTCACCCGGATGTGTATATGGTCTGTTCATATTAGCCTCCTTATTTGTGATAGTCCATTATTTGAACTTCTTCTGCATAATGATTTTTGAACTTAAAAACGATTCTATATTGGTCATTAATTCTTATTGAACAATAACCTTTCAAATTTCCTTTTAAATGTTCAAACCTGTTTGCGGGTGGAACTAAAAGGTCTTTTTCTGCTGATGCAAAATGAATCATATCCAATTTTCTTTTTGCAATCCTTTGAATAGAATTATACTTTTTTGAATATAATCCGTTAAATATATTTTCGGTTTCAGAATCTGCAAAAGATTTTATCATATATTATCATATTATCACAATATGATAAGTTTGTCAAGTCTATATTTGTTGTAAAATATAAGTGAAACGTGAATAGTGAAAGGTGAAAAGTCGCTATCGGCACTTCGTGCAAAAATATTTTCGAGCGGATGCGAGTGTAAAGAACTTTTCACTACTCACATTTCACTTTTCACTTAAAAGGAATTTTTATGCCGCATTTTTTTATCAATTCAAAAGACGTAAAATCAAATAAAATTACAATCTCCGACAAAGAAAATTATACGCATATTGCAAAATCTTTGCGCTCAAAAGTCGGAGAAAGGTTATTATTAATTGACGAAAACCAAATCCAATACGAAACTGTTATTGAAGAAATTACACAAAAAGAGATAACGGTAAATGTTGAAAACAGTTATAAATCTCTCAGAAAGCTTGATTTCGGATTATATCTCGGACAAGTCCCATTAAGAAGTGATGCTCAATCAATTATTATGGAAAAAGCAACCGAACTCGGCGCAGACAGGGTTTATCCTATCATATCCGACAATTGCGCTCTTAACAAATCAGTAATCGAAAAGAAAATCCCCAAGTGGCAAAGGATTATGTATGAGGCTTCCAAACAGTGCGAAAGGGCTTATATTCCGATATGTTTTGAAACTGCAACTTTAGAAAATATTATAAAAGGTGATTACAAGGTAATTGCGTTTTGCGAACGTTTAGCAAAAGAAACTTTGCACGAATATGTAATTAAAAATCCGATAAAAAAAGATGATAAAATATTGGTAATAATTGGCCCTGAGGGAGGATTTTCCCAAAGAGAATTTGACCTTTTCAGGGAAAATAATATCCCGATGCTAACTTTGGGCGATTTAATATTGAAAGCGGAAACGGCAGTAATTGTCGCGCTCGGAAATTTAATCTATGAATACAACATCAATAATTGAAAAAGACGAAATCTTGCAAAAGATTATAAAAATTTTCGACAATGAAATTTATCTTGTCGGCGGTTCCGTTCGTGATTTTTTTATGGGAATTGAAACTCACGACAGGGATTTGATTGTAACTGATTGTGATGCAAGAGAGTTTTCCGTTAAGGTCGCAGAACTTTTTGATGCAACTTTTATTCCGCTTGATGAGGAAAACAGGATTTACAGGGTTGTAATGCCGGACAAAATAAATTACCTTGATATAACAAACCCGATTGGCGGTTCTTTGGAAAAAGATTTGATGAGGAGAGATTTGACGATTAATGCGATTGCTATCAATATCAGAACGGGTGAAATTATTGATTTATCGGGCGGGATAACCGACATTAAAAACGGCTGTCTTAATTACATTTTGGAAGAAAATTTTAAAGACGATCCTTTAAGAATTTTGAGGGTATACAGGTTTCAGGCAATTTACGGGTTTGAAATTTCTTCTCAGACACTTGAAGCTATTATAAAATATTCGGATTTAGTTTTAGAACCTGCAGTTGAGAGGATAAATTATGAGTTGTTGAAACTTTTCGGCGGGAAATATGCCCATATTGCGCTTGAAGATATGGATAAAACAGGAATTTTGGAAAAATTTTTCCCGTTTGTTTCTGAATTAAAAAAAGTTCCGCCCAATTCTCATCATCACCTTGATTTGTTTCATCATTCACTGGAAACGGTTAGGAATATTGAGGAGGTTATAGCAGCTAAGCAGCCAGGCAGCCATGCAGCTAGGATTAGTGGAAAGTGGAAAGTGGAAAGTGGAAAG
>JAGBOW010000102.1 GCA_017633675.1 bacterium
TATATTCGTGTTCGATATATCAGAAAGAGGACAACTTGCACCATTGGGTGGTAATGATTATGCTGTATACAGAGCTAGTGTAGGTTCGGGCGATATAGATTCATATAAGACAAAGATAGGTATTAACGGAGAGTGTCTTTTTGTCGGTAACAGTGCCGGTAATGGTTGCTCAGGTTTGTTAATCGACCAATTAAACTGGAAAATGGATTACTAATCAGATGAATAGAGGATTAGAAGATTAGAGGATTAGCTATTTACGTTAAAAGACTATTCCTCTAATCCTCTGACTTTATAATCCTCTAATATAAAGTCTTATCGCCCTATCGCCCTATAGCCTTATCGCCGCTTTAAATCAGCAGCCTAAAGTCTATCTTCGTACTTTTTCTGACTTATCATTGGTATTTATTTTTTATATTTTTGGGTTATAATATTTTCAGAGAGGTGTTTTAATGAATAAAAGTCAATCAACAGGAATGTACATAGTTCTGGCTATTGTCATTTTTTTATTTGTGTCATCAGTATTTATGTCAAGTCCGACTACAAAAACCGAAGAAATTTCATATTCAAATTTCTTGGAAAGGCTTGATAATAATGAATTTAGCAAGATAGAAAAAGGGGACGATTTTTTAATTGCCGTTCCAAAAAATCAGCCAAAAACGGATACAAAACCCGTTGTTACACCGACATTGGACAATCCGTTCGGTGTTCAGCAGGCTCAGACTCCGGCATTAAAATACAAAGTTTTGACACCGAATTATGATCCTGATTTGATGAAAAGATTATCCTCATCTGATGCTGATGTTCAGATTTCAAGAGCTTCTGATTCGGCAAAATCTTTGGGCAATTTGCTGGGTTATCTTATAATGCCCATATTGTTCCTTGTTTTTCTTGGTGTTATGGCAAAAAGCATTCAGGCAGGCGGAGCCCAAGCCATGACTTTCGGTAAAAGCAAAGCCAAAATGCTCCTTGACAGCAAAGTGAAAACAACATTTAAAGACGTTGCCGGAATTGACGAAGAAAAGAAAGAACTTGAAGAAATCGTTGATTTTCTTAAAAATGGCGACAAATATATTAAACTTGGTGCACGTATTCCAAAAGGCGTTCTTCTTGTCGGCCCTCCGGGAACAGGCAAAACTTTGATGGCAAAAGCAGTTGCAGGTGAAGCAGGAGTTCCGTTCTTCTCAATAAGCGGTTCAGATTTTGTTGAAATGTTTGTCGGTGTCGGTGCCAGCCGTGTCAGAGATTTGTTTGAACAGGCTAAAAAACATCAGCCCTGTATTATATTTATTGATGAAATTGATGCTGTCGGACGTCAGCGTGGTGCAGGTCTTGGAGGAGGTCATGACGAAAGAGAGCAGACACTTAACCAATTACTTGTTGAAATGGACGGATTTGACGAAAACACCAATATTATCGTAATCGCAGCGACAAACAGACCCGACATTTTGGATAATGCATTGTTGCGTCCCGGAAGATTTGACAGGCAAATTTATATTAATGCGCCTGATGTCAGAGGCAGAGAACAGATTTTGAAAGTTCATGCAAAAAATAAAAAACTTAATGAAGAAGTTGATTTGAAAACTCTTGCAAAACGCACACCGGGATTTACGGGTGCTGATTTACAAAACCTTCTGAATGAGGCGGCTTTACTTGCGGCACGTAACAACAAAGAACAAATTGCAATGGAAGATATTGATAATTCTATTGACAGAGTAATCGCAGGTATCGAAAAGAAAAGCAAAATTATGACAGATGAAGATAAAGAATTGACGTCTTATCATGAAGTCGGTCATGCGCTTTTGGCAAGACTTTTGAACGATTCTGACGAACTTCATAAAGTTTCGATTATCCCGAGAGGTTATGCACTCGGTGTTACCTGGACAAAACCGAAAGATGAAAAAGTTCACACCAATAAAGCAAAACTTTTGGCGCAAATTACGGTGTCACTGGGCGGTCGTGCTGCCGAAGAAATCGTTTACGGCAAGGACAGAATAAGTACCGGTGCATCTCAAGACCTTATTAACGTAACAAATATCGCAAGAAAAATGGTTACGGCATGGGGTATGTCTGAAAAATTAGGTAACATGGCTTACGGAAAAAATCAGGAAAATGTCTTTATGGGCAGGGATTTCGGACACCAGAGAGATTATTCCGAACAGGTTGCGTTTGAAATTGACGAAGAAATGAAACGTATTGTTGACGAAAAATACGAAGAAGCAAAGAAACTTTTGACAGAAAACAGAGATATGCTGGAAGCTATTTCAAAAGAACTTCTTGATAAAGAAACAATTGATGCGGAAGAATTTGACGTTATTATGAATCGTGTTAAAAGTGAAAGGTAAACTGCCCCTGTTCCCCTCACGTTTTATAATATCTGTTAAAAAAGGATAGTTTAAATGAATATACATAAAATTAGAAATGAAAATTCTGATAAGAGATTTGCCGTAACATTGGCACAAATCCTTGTTGCCCTTTTTGTAACAGGTGCGTTAGTTTCTGTAATTTTGCCTGTAGTTATTGGTAACAGGCAGGAACAAACAAGTAAAGAGCAAGTAAGGATTATAAAATATAACTTAACGCAGGCAACTGACGATATGAAATCAAAAGGTTTGTTGTCGAAAAAATATCCCACCACTAAAGCATTTGTAACGGAATTGAAAAAGTATTACAATATAGCGAAAGTTTGTGATAATTCCAATATTGCTGACTGCTGGCCGTATGAAAAGATATCAACTGTTGACGGAGATGTAATGGTGTCAACGATAAAAACAGGTGAAAATTTAAAATCTCTGGGTTTGGGTACGAAAAATACCAATACGGTAGGTATTATAACCGAAAGCGGTATACCCATGATAATGACTTATTCTCCAAGATGCACTCCGTTAAATCCTAAAAAGACGTATTCCTGGTCAAATGCAGATGATAAACCCGAAACAAATGCAACGACAAATTGTATCAGTGCGATATTTGATATTAACGGTAAGTCAGGTCCCAATAGAGTTGGAAAAGATGTCAGGACGTTAAATTCAATATTTGGTTACAAAAAATACGATTCTGTTGCCGTAAACAAGAGTGAATGCAAAGATTTAAAAATGAAACAGCTTGTTAAGGCTTGTCAGTCTAGCCGTGATTATTATGCGGGTGCCGTGAAAAAGTGCAAAGATGCCGGTTTACATCTTCCGAGTATTGAAACTCTGGCTGTGATAGCAGGTGCAACATACGGCAGAACGGATATCGGACCGTATACTTTGATTATGTCAAACAAATATGCACAGGAACAAACTTGCGGAAACGGTAAATGTACTGATTGTAAGGATTATTATAAACACAATGATTATAATATCCGTAAAGAACTGTCCGGTGAGCCTGTATGTTTGAAAGACAGTATACCGTATGATACTTCAGGCAGTGCGATTGGTGTTATTTCAGGTGACTTCTGGTCAGGCTCTGAGTTGTCATCAACTACGGCCATCAGACGAAATATATACAGTAAGTTCAGCAGTTGGGGCGAGAGTAATCGAGATGACTTCTATGCACCTTTTTGTGTAGGTGATTAGAAATCGGCTTAATGAACGGGTGTTAAAGATAAAAAAGTTCAGATTACAATATCTTTTATAATCTTGTAAATAAGCCTTATTTGTTCACCTGATGCTATTGAGATAAAATGATTAATTTCTTCAATCAATTCATCTTTTTCTTTGTGCTGGGTAAATGCGAACAAATCCTGAATTTCTACATCAAGTATCTTTGCGAGTTTTTCAAGATTATTCATTGTCGTAAAAGTTACACCTGTTTCAATATTTCCTATTTGTTTCTGAAAAACTCCGAGCAGTTCGGATAATTGTTCCTGTGTAAGATTTTTTTGTTTTCTTAATTCTTTTATTCTTTTGCCGAAAAGTTTTTGTGCATTCATAATTTATACCTTTCAATGATTGTATAAACTATTCTATTTTCCTTGCACCTCTTTATAATATCTAAAACTCTTGAAAAAGATATTTAAACATGATATAATGATATTGTTGAGGTATATTTTTTAAAGAAAGGATAGTTTAAATGAGGATTTTTAAAATTATTAAAACAAAAAAAATGGCTTTTACATTAGCGGAGGTATTAATTACTCTTGGCGTAATCGGTGTTGTTGCGGCAATTACATTACCGTCATTTATGGAGAATGTAACGGAAAGAATAAATTCCGAAAGACAGGCAAATATTGCACAAAAAATCACGCAAGCAATGGAACAGATGAGGGCGCATGGACTATTAAATACTCAATATGCCTCAACTGATGCGTTTGTAGATGAACTTCAAAAATATTTAAAAGTAGCAAAGCGTTGCAGTGCATCAAATATAGCAGATTGCTGGCCTACAGATAAAGTTACAATGTCAGACGGTGAAGAACTTGAGGTAAGCAAAGCCAAAACAGGTAAAAATTTATCTTTATCAACCGAAACCAATAATGTCGGATTAA
>JAGBOW010000103.1 GCA_017633675.1 bacterium
AAGCCACATAAGCCATACCGCCGAATCCCTCTTCTTTGGCATAAGCGTCGAATTTATCAAAGAACGAACGCGGTGTGTTGCCGGCATTCGGAATTTTTATTGCTCTGATTTGCTGACCTTCGGCAACCTTGCTGTCATAAACCCCAAAACCTGAATTACGGAAGAAATCGGTTGCATCGGCAATAATCAGCGGATTGCGCAAATCCGGCTTATCGCTGCCGTATTTCAACATCGCTTCTTTGAAAGGAATATGTATAAAAGGCGCATCGCTAACGATTTTGCCGTTGGAGAATTCTTTAAAAATCGTGCCCATGGTTTTTTCAATAACCTTGAAAACATCTTCCTGAGTAGCAAAAGACATTTCCATATCAAGCTGATAAAACTCACCCGGCGAACGATCGGCACGCGGGTCTTCATCTCTGAAGCACGGTGCAATTTGGAAATAACGGTCAAAACCCGAAACCATAATCAACTGTTTAAACTGTTGCGGTGCTTGCGGAAGAGCATAAAACTTCCCCGGATTCAAACGTGAAGGCACCAAAAAGTCGCGTGCTCCTTCCGGTGATGAAGAGGTCAAGATCGGAGTTTGAAATTCCGTAAACCCCTGCTCCATCATCAAACGACGCATTTCGGCTATAACCTTAGAACGCAACATTATGTTGTTATGAATACGATCGCGGCGCAAATCCAAAAAACGATATTTCAAACGCAATTCTTCCGGCTCGTTACCTTCACCGAACACTTGAACGGGCAAAATTTCAGCCTCGGAATAAACTTCAACTTCCGAAACCTGAATTTCAATATCTCCGGTCGGCATATTTTTGTTAACGCTTTCACGCGCCACAACTTCGCCGATAAAGCCCACAACACTTTCTACGCGCAAATCTTGAATTTTTTCAAACAAAGCGGACGAACTGTCAAACACACATTGTGTAATACCGTAATGGTCTCGTAAATCGACAAAGCACAAATTACCTAAATTGCGTTTACGATGAATCCAACCGGCAAGTTTTACTTTCTTACCGATATCTGCGGCTCTGAGTTCGCCGCAAGTATGTGTACGATATTCGTTCATAGTTTCCTCTTTGTTAAATTGATAACTTTTTCTGTTCTAAAGCTAATTTTGCAGAAAATCAACCCTAAATTAAAAAAATCTTAAGCAATATTTATTATTATCTTCGACGGAGAAAAATTATGCAGTTGATTGAAACAAATGAAAAACTGGCAGAATTTTGCGAGATTTTGCAAAAACAGCCCTTTATAACCGTTGATTCCGAATTTATTCGCGAACACTCATATTATCCGCAACTTTGTTTGTTGCAGGTGGCATATGACGGTGGAAGTGCCATTATTGACCCGTTAGCTCATCTTGATTTAACGCCGTTTTTTGAAATTTTACAAAATCCGAAAATTGTTAAAGTGTTTCATGCCGGTCGTCAGGATATAGAGATTTTTTATAATCTCTCGGGAAAATTGCCGCAAAATGTTTTTGATACGCAAATTGCGGCCATGGTTTGCGGTTTACCGGAAAATATCGGTTACGGTAATTTGGTTCATGAGGTTACACATGTTGATTTGGATAAATCGCAACGTTTAACCGATTGGAGTCTGCGTCCTTTGGATGAAAAACAACTGCAATATGCCATTTGCGATGTTACTTATTTGGTAGACTGTTACAAATATTTGCAAAAATATCTGCAAGAAAAAGACCGTTGCGATTGGATAAAAGAAGAAACCGGCGCTCTTTGCGATATCAAATGTTATGAATGCCGGCCGGAAGATGCTTGGTTGAGAATAAAACACAACAGCCATTCTCAACGTTTTCTCTCTGCCTTAAAGTATTTGGCGGAATGGCGCGAAAAACGGGCACAAAAATTCAACACACCGCGTTCCGGTATCTTAAAAGACGAAACCTTATTGAATATTGCCAGCAGTTTTCCGAAAAGCCTTAACGATTTAAGACAGGTCCGCAACCTTAAATCCGATATTGTCAACGGACGCTTGGGAGCCGAAATTCTTGAAGTTCTGCAAAAAGCGGAAGAAAATCCTATTAGCGCGGAAGAATGCTCTGCCGACCGCAAGCTGGTTTGTCATATTCCGAATCATGAACAAAGTTTGGCGGAAATCTTAAAATTGCTGCTTAAAATTAAAAGTCAGGAAGCCGGCGTGGTGGCACGTTTGATTGCTACGGACGAAGATTTACGTTATATCATCTTAAATCAGCCGGAAAATACCCCTACTTTACACGGCTGGCGTTATGAAATCTTCGGCAAATTCGCCGAACAACTCTGCAAAGGAAAACTCTCCATTACTTATAATCCGAAGAAAAAACGCATTGAGTTGGTGTGAAAATCAGTCTTTAAGTTTATTTAATTCAATATTTTCGCTCAAAAAAATAACCAATTGACAATTTTATTTTTATAAAATATCTTGAGTTCACATTAGTTGATTACTAATGTGAGGTTTGAAACCCTCTTAATGGTTGTCTGTCAAATCAGATGTAAAAGCTACCTTTTTGCTAACGGCAGGAAGGTAGCTAATAAGATGTATTTTATATCAAATAAGCTACACTATTACCATTAATAGGTTTCAACTTCCTGCCACCTCTAATCAAGGTGGTCGTTTTATTTATAAAATACAATATACGGAGTAAGAAAAGATGGTAAAAAGAACAACATTAAAGGAATTTATCTGTAAATATCATAAAATGTTAATTGGATTTGTTGTAATAATGTTCATTATAATTTTATTGGCAATTAGCATTATATTTAGAGGAGATAATTTCTCTTGCAATAACAATACAATGAAATATGCACAATCACTTTTTAAAGATATTTTCCCTGAAACAAAAATTCAATTCAGAAACCCACAACTATTAGAAAAGCAAAGCAACCATTTAAAATGCAGAGTTGACACAGATGATCCAGATGTTCCGGAGATGTATTATGATGTTAAAAAGGATTTTAATGGAAATATTGATGTATCTATAAATTCTGTTAAAGATTTATTATCTACGCAAATGGGAAATTTACTAAATGAATTCACGAGAGATATTCTAAGTGATACTACCAATCAATATCACATAAATAGAACAATTGACCAAATTAGCCATATTGTAGCTAACACTAGAGTATTATTTAGTAAGAACAATGATTATAAAATGCTCACGGAAGAAGTCATTATTAACGCTCGTCTAATTCCTGATGATATGTATAATACGGATGGTTTTATAAATGATTTTAATGGTAAAGTTATACTAAAACCGAGTGACAAGAAAAATTCAAATGATAAAGGTGCGTTTATAGTTGAATA
>JAGBOW010000104.1 GCA_017633675.1 bacterium
ATCCGCGATATGTTCACTATCACATCTTTTTGCTATTTTTAGATATTTCTGTAATTCATCTACAAATGCATCAGTTGAAGCATATTGAGTGTTCAATAATCCATGTGCTCTCATCTGCTCCATAGCCTGCGTAACTTTCTGAGCAATATTTGCCTGTCGTTCAGAGTTTACTCTTTCATTAATATTTGCAATAACTGTCGGCATGGTTATTGCTGCAACAACACCAATGATGCCCAGGGTGATTAAAACTTCGGCTAGGGTAAATGCAGCTTTACAATTACCTTTCCAAGTTCCTACGTACGTAGCACCTTCTGCCAGGGTAAAGGCGGCTTTTTCAGACCTCACCCCTACCCCTCTCCTAATCTTTAGGAGAGGGGTTTTACCCTCAACTTCGGAGAAGGTAAAGACGCACTTACCCTCCCTTTGACAAGAGAGGGTATCGACCTCATCGCAATGACAAGGCAAAAATTTTTCAACTCCTAAAGTGGCGGAAAGGGTTGATTCTACTGGCTTACAGCTGCCCCCCCCCGTTAACATTTCTTAACATTCGCATAGTTTAAATCTCCTTTCCTGATGCTTACTATGTACTGATTATTTACTATATATTACAATTATAACGTATTTTCCAAATTTAACAAGGTTATTTAATTCATTTGTTAAATATTTTGTAATAAAGTCAGATATGTCAGATTTTTTATACAATTTTTATGCTATCATCAAACCAACAGGAGAGAAATATGTACGGAATTATTTTGGCAGGCGGTTCGGGAAGCAGATTGTGGCCTCTTTCAAGGGAACTTTACCCTAAACAGCTTTTAAATCTTAATTTTGATAAAAGCTTGCTTCAATCAACTTTTGAAAGATTACAAAAATGCACCTCCGATATTGTGAGCATTACTAACACAAAACACATATCCAATGTCAAAATACAACTTAGCGAATTGGATAAAAATACAACTGTCTTAGCTGAACCTGTAGCAAAAAACACCGCTCCTGCAATAGTTTTGGCAACAAAATACATAATGCAGAAAACAAATTCCGACCCTGTGATAATAGTAGTTCCGTCAGACCATTTAATTAAAGATAACGAAAAATTTATATCAACCGTTAAAAAAGGTGAAAAACTTGCCCAACAGGGATATATTGTAACATTCGGGATTGAACCGAACTATCCTGAAACAGGTTACGGTTATATTAATACTTCGGATAAACTTTCAGACGGATATAAAGTAAAAGAATTTGTCGAAAAACCTGACCTTGAAACCGCAAAAAAATATCTTGAAGAAGGAACTTATTTTTGGAACAGCGGAATTTTTATGTTCAAAGCATCAGTTTTATCTGAAGAAACAAAAAAACATGCACCTGAAATAGCAAAAATTTCGGAATTATTTGATTTCACAAATAAAACCGAAATTCCGTTTATAGATTTTGATAAAATGCCAAGTATCTCAATAGATTACGCAATAATGGAAAAATCCGACAAAATAGCACTCGTAAAATTGGAAAGTGATTGGAATGATTTAGGGTCATGGCAATCAATTTACGATATCAGCAAAAAAGATGAAAACGGAAATGTCTTTGTCGGTCACGTTTTAGATAAAAATTCAAAAAATTCATTCGTCTATTCATCATCAAAACTTGTTGCAACAATAGGTCTTGAGGATACGGTTATTGTTGAAACCGAAGATGCAATTTTAGCCTGCAAAAAAGACAGAACTCAAGATGTAAAACAAATTTATGAAACCTTAAAACAAAAACACGACAACACTCATTTAATACACAAAACCGTTTATCGTCCTTGGGGATTTTATACGGTTATTGCTCAAGGCGAAGGTTTTTTAACAAAGATTATCCACGTAAACAAAGGTCAGAAACTCTCCGTTCAGTCGCACAATTACAGAAGTGAACATTGGGTAGTTTTATCGGGAACTGCTAAAGTCGTTTTGGAAGGGAAAGATTTAATACTTTCCCCCGGACACAGCGTTGATATACCTTTGAAAGCAATTCATTCACTTCAAAACCCTTACGAAGAAGATTTGAAAATAATCGAAGTTCAAAAAGGCGACCCTTTAATAGAAGAAGATATTATCAGATATGAGGACATGTACGGAAGGGTGTAAATACTAAAATTGTTTACTCGTCAGATTATTTTGCAAAAATTCCAAATATTTTATTTCCTCAATGATTCCAAGCATTTCACCTGTATTATTATGTAAATTATTGACCAATTCTTCTAATACATCAAGCCTCTGTTCACGTTTATTGCGAATTTGTTCAATTAATTTATAATCCATTTTGCACCTCATAACAAATGTTATACTAAAAATAGCATATTTGTCAATATGTACATATATTATAGCCAATAAAGTTACTATTAGTATGTGTTACTGATTGTATTAATCTTTATCATAACATATATGAATACAAAAATTCTGAAAAATTTTGGCACTACTTTAAAGAAAAAACGTAAACTTGCAGAATTTTCTCAGGAAGAATTAGCTGAAAAACTGGGAATACACAGAACTTATATGAGCTTTTTGGAACGTGGTTTAAGAAATCCAAGCCTTTTAATGCTATTCAAAATTTCACGTGCATTAAAAATTAAGCTGCCGGAACTTTTTGAATTTGATAAATAACTTTCCCCAATTCCTTATAAAACCCGTCATTTAACAGGTCAAAAAACTGTCTTGTTACATTCGGAGCTATAGCTTCAACCCATTCTCTGTCAAGATATATTCCTTCAACCAAACGGGCAAAAAGCTCTGTCGGTCTTTCATAATATTTTTTATACCTGTTTATCCGTGCAGAAGTTCTTGATTGTTTCTTTTGGTAAGATTTTAATCTTATATAAGAAGCAAATGCTTCGGGCATATCCGTAAAATCTTTTTCAATATTGTCTATTGAATATATTTTTACGGTTTTCTTAAAAAATCCGCCCTCAATCAATTTTACCCTGTCATATTTTAAAAGATATTTTGCATTAGATTTTTTTATATATTTATCAAACTCTTTAAATTTTTTAGAACGCTGAAATTTCGGATAAAACTGCTTTATAATTTTTTCCTGCTCTTTAATTTTTTCTTTCACCCTGTCCTTATGCTCAAAAAGTCTGATACACAATGAATTTTCATCTACAAAATTCGTAACTTTAATCAATTCTTTTTTATATATAGGATTATCGGACTGAAAAACAGTTTTCAAAGTTCCGCCTGTTTTATTAATATCAGGTTCGATTTTTGAATGAATATAGTGGGCAAATTCATGCAAAAGTGTCGGCACAACCCTATTCTCCGAAATATTTTTCGAAATATCAATTCTGTTTTTCAGAAAAAATCCCTGATGTCCTCTGGCTTTTGTACCCGTATGAACAGTCAAACCAAGTGACCTAAAATATTCTATCAATTCTTCCTTTTGCATAAAATTATTATATATAAAAAACGGGGTACAAATGTACCCCGCATAATATGTATTTGTAAAAATTCTATGCCTTCGGAATAGAATTTGCAATAATTTCCATTTCTTCTAAAGATGCATAAACAGCATGGCATCCGCAATCAACATACAAAATTTGTCCCGTTGTACCTGTTGATAAGTCAGAAGCTAAATACAAACCTGCTTTGCCGACATCTTCCAATGCAACATTTCTGCTAAGAGGAGATTTTGCAACCGCAGCTTTAAGCATTTTGTCAAAACCTGAAATACCTTTTGCGGCAAGAGTTTTAACAGCACCTGCAGAAATGCAGTTAACTCTGACATTTTTCTTACCCAAATCTGCTGCTAAATATCTCATTGAAGATTCAAGAGCAGCTTTTGCAACACCCATAATATTGTAATTTGCAACAACATATTCAGAACCCAAATAAGTCAAAGCGAATACTGATGCACCTTCATTCAAAATCGGTTCGGCATGTTTGCAAAGTGAAACTAAAGAATAAGCACTTACGCCCATTGCCAAATCCCAGCCTGCACGTGATGTATCAATAAATCTTCCCTGCAAATCTTCTTTTGCGGCAAATGCAACGGCATGAACAACAAAATCCAATTTTCCGTAAACTCTTTCGCATTCTTTGAAAACTGCAGCAACTTCATCTTCTTTAGTAACATCACAGTTCATAATGATTTTTGCATTCATTTCTTCGGCAAGCGGTCTTACACGTTTTTCCATAGGTTCACCGGCATAAGTAAACGCAATATCCGCACCTGCTTCAAACAATTGCCTTGCAATAGCATAAGCTATACCGTGAGTATTTGATACTCCAAAAATTATCCCTTTTTTGCCTTCCATTAATTTCATAATTTTCTCTCCCTTCAATGAGGGAATTGTAGCATGAAGAAAAAAATTAAACAAGTGAATAGTGAGTTGTGAGTAGTGAAAAGTTCTTATAGCTCGCTTCGCTCGAAATATATTTTTTTGTTTGCGTTAGCAAACCGTAAAGAACCACTCACAATTCACAACTCACTACTCACTTTATTTTAACATATTTGTAAACTTTCGTAACAACATTCCCTCATGCTGAAATCAGGCATTTTTGAATGTTTTTATTTTATTTGAGAGAGAGTAACTATGGGCGTAAATAACGTAAACGCAAAACAACAAATCGTTCAATTAGCCTTGAAAAAGAAAGGCTCTGCTCAAGTACGCAAAAATCCGCAGCTTGTTTATTTGAGTAAGAACGGCTCAATATTTGATGCTCCCGGTGTTAATCCCGCTCAAGCCCCTGCAACTACACCCACAAGAGCCACTATTCAAGATTTAAACACAAGACAAAGTCTGGACGAACTTAACAAAAAACCGGTAGATGCAACAGGCAGCGCAACAGATACAGGTTCGAAATCTGAAAATGAAGAATCCGGTGATGTTTCACTTGGTAATGTAAAATCAGCAACAAGTCAAACAAAAGGGTTAACAAGTGATGTTAAAGCTGATGCCAAAACCGCAACAAAACTGGGAACGTCAGGTGCAAAACTTGAAAAAGATATCAAAACAGGCAATAAAACTTACACCGCAAAAATTAATCAGCAACAAGCCGAATTAAAAAAAGAAAATGAACGCTTGGCAAAGGTCATAAGTCAAACTGAGGAAACACAAACACTTGTAACTAATGCTCAAAATGAACTGGATTCATTAACGTCAGGCGGAACAGTCAGTGCATCTAACAGAACAAGAGCTGCGGAATTGCAAACATATATCGGTGCAAAAGTAGGAATTTTACAACAAAACGGTAAAACTATTTATTCTTTGCAAAGAAGCCAGTCAAGAGTTATTGCAAGAATGAACAAGATGAACACCAGATATATAAAAGTTCAGCATGCACACACAAAAGCCATAGAAAATCAACAAAATCAGACGAATAAAGTAGCGGAAACAGCTGCTAAAGTTGAAGAAATCAGCGCAGCAACCCAAGCAGGCGGTCAGGCATTGGCACTTTTGGGTGATGCAATGATTGCAGCAGGTTCAGTTGGCGGCTGGTTCGGAGCAGGACTTGTTTCTGTCGGTATGGTGTTTAAAAAAGTCGGTACGGTTGCGGAATTAATAGGTCAGTACGGTCAAGCCGCAGCAGGAATAACAAAAACAGCAGCCTACGCAGCAGACGGAGAATTATGCGCTGCAATGATGAGTGCGGCAAGCGCAATTCAGTCAAGTATGTCAGCCGCAAAAAGCACCGCAAACATAGGAAAAACATTTGATGCCATAAATGAACAGGGCAATGCAGTAATTCAAAATAATGTTGCAAGATCTGCCGCTAAAGATCAGGTTGAACAAATGGTTAAAGACGGAACAATAGAAAAATCCGAAGCAAAAACCATGCGAAAAGCTATTCAAGCAAACATAAAAGAACAAATGAACGGTCAAGATGCAACCATTAAAACAACAAAATCAGCCTGGAATGCTGTAGGACAAGCAAAAGATTATAAAGCACAATTACAAGATGGTACAAAAGCAACACTTGCTGACGGAACTAAAGGAACAGCCGTAAAAAAAGCTAAAGAAGAAGCATTGGAAACACTTACAAATATAAAACAAACAATTGCCGATAAAAACGATAATTTATCGTTAGATGACAATGGTAAATTCACTACTAAAGACGGCAAAACAAAGATAATAACCAAAGCTAATAAACTTGCTAAAAAGAATTTTAAAGCAAAGATAAGCGAAAAAAATAAAAATTTCACCAATCCGATATCCAACTTGGGCGAATCGTTCAGTAAATTCGGCTCAAGTGCAACAAATATCGCTGCCGTATTTATGCAAAACGAAGCAATAAAAGGTTCTACACAGAAAAGACAACTTGAACCGTTCCAATTAGATGCAAGAACAAGAAGTATTATGCAGAGAAATCAAAGATACAGACAACACGCAGCATTTGTATAATTCCCTTGCCTATAGAAGGCACTACTATCCGAGATAATTTATAGTTAATAAATTTGTTTGTTAGATTTTAGTCTATTGAGCAGATCGCGGAATTGTCGTTCCGACAATCTGCGATGACAGATAACTTTAGCACTTTACCGAAATCCGTCATTGCACATTTATTGCGCAATCTTAATTTCAATATAATCTTTGCAAAAATTTTTAAATTGAGTTTGGACAGTGATTTTTTAGCCTAAAAACAAAACTAGTAAAAATCAATACCCCTCCTAACCTCCCCTGACAAGGGGAGGAATATTTATAAGTCCTCCCTAATTAGGGAGGATTTAGGTGGGTATCAATTTCAAAAACTTTTCGCAATTTTTCATACACACCATTTATATTATTATCAATATCATTGTTCCAAAAACGGATTACTTTATATCCTTTTGATTGTAAAAATTCTGTTCTTCTAATATCATATTCGATATTTTTATCAAAATTATGCTGTCCGCCATCTATTTCAATTATTATTTTTTTACTGCGGCAAATAAAATCAACTACATAATTACCGATACAATATTGACGCAAAAATCTATAACCGTAAAACTGCCTGTTTCTTATAATATTCCATAGCTTTTGCTCTTGTTCTGTCAAATTATTTCTTAAAAAACGTGCTTTTTGTTTCAAATTATCCATTTGTTTATAATATCAAACCAATACCCCTCCTAACCTCCCCTGACAAGGGGAGGAATATTTATAAGTCCTCCCTAATTAGGGAGGATTTAGGTGGGTATCAATTTGAAATTCATATTTTTTCCTAACTTTTCATTGTTAGGGAAGGAACGCAAAAAAACAGAGGTCTGATTATGACCTCTGTTTTTTATTTATCTGTTGTCTTTATAACATTGATAACCCGTTACGTGCTTTTGCAGTTTGTTCTTCAAGCATCATATTGACATACAGGATTTTATTCTGTGTTGCTTTGTCCAGATCTACAAATTCTGCTCCTGCACGGTATTTAGATGCTGACAAAACTTTTACGCTTGTATCAATATTCATATTACCGTATGAAATCTTAACCGGTATTACTTCACCTACTTTTACACTTTGGTTATGAGAAATACCGATACCACCTTTGGATATATCAAGTATTCCTGATATTTTTTCGTTATCTTCAATGTGTATAGGAGTTGCGCTGTTTACGGTACTAAATCTCATATTCTGACGCTTATCTATACCGTATATCGGGTTTTCAACAATACGTTGTTTATATGCATCACCTTCACGATATTCAGGATCCGGATCTAAATCTGTATCGGTATCGTCATCAGTATCGGTATCGGTATCAATATCAGAGTCAGTATCTATATCATTATCCGTATCGGTATCAGTATCAGAATCGGCGTCCATATCCGTATCGGTATCGATATCAGTATCGGAATCGGCATCAGTATCAGTATCTGTATCAACATCAGTATCGGTATCGTTATCCGTGTCGTTATCAGAGTCTATATCGGTATCGTTATCCGTATCTATATCACTGTCGGTATCAATATCACTATCGGTATCCGTATCGGTATCAGAATCATTATCCATATCCGTATCGGTATCTATATCCGTATCGGAATCGGCATCAGTATCAGTATCGATATCAGTATCCGTATCAATATCTGTATCCATATCCGTATCGGTATCATTATCAGTATCGTTATCTGTGTCTATATCACTGTCGGTATCGATATCATTATCAGTATCAGTATCAGTATCCATATCCGTATCATTATCAATATCTGTATCGATATCAGTATCTGTATCGGTATCAACGTCTGTATCAGTATCATCATCAGTATCAACTACAATTTCAGGATCCGGATCTAAATCTGTATCGGTATCAATATCGGTGTCGCTATCTGTGTCTATATCACTGTCGGTATCAATATCATTATCAGTATCGGTATCTGTATCGTTATCCATATCCGTATCATTATCAATATCGGTATCTGTGTCGGTATCGATATCAGTATCAATATCGGTATCGGTATCATTATCCGTATCAACTACGACTTCAGGTTCTTTTCTCGGAATAACAAGGTTGTCATCATCATCTTCCGTACCTTTTTTGGACGGATCATCATAACCGTCATATCCTTCATCTTTCCATTGTTCACTACCGCCGTAATAGTAGTTTCTGTCATACGGATCTTTACCTATTGCAGTAACGTCTTCAGGTCTTACAGCTTTACCTCTGATAGAAGGTGCTACACCATAAGGATTTGAAAGCGGATTTGTAGTAGAATCAAGAACTACCTTAGATTCTTTATCCGCACCTCTGTGTTTACCCATATTGAAGTAGTAACCACCTGCATATGCATTATCCGCAACAAGTGTCAAATCCTGTTCATGAGCCGGTCTGCCTTCACCTTTACCTCTTAATCTTCCGTTTTTAACAACGATTGTTGAATCTGCAGCATGCTCATATTTAGGACTTTCAGATTCACTCCAGTAACTTCCCAAATCCAAAGCCGTTAATTTTGCTTTTTCGGGAGTAATATTTTTTCCAGGACCATAATAATCATTTCTGTTATTTTTATAAGTTGTAGGAGCTTCACCCAAGTGATTTACATATAAATTTTTACCGCGTGTGGTAATATCAACATTATTAGCGGCTGTAACTTCTTCTATATATGTATCACCTGAAAATTCAGCGTTTACATCACCGTTTCTTGAAATAATTGCACAAACATTTGTGTCAACTTTGTTTCCGTTATCGGCGTCCATACCTTTTACGTTGATGTTGTTATTTGCCAACATATCAACACCTTGACCAAGTCTGTTATTCGGATTAATTTGATGTGCATATCTTGCATCATCACCGTAAAAGTTTGTTTGAGCACCATTCTGTCTGAATGTTAATGCTTTATCGTCCTCTCCGATAGCACCTGATGCTATCATTGAAATACCGGAACCTTCAACATTCGGTTTTGAATCATTTGATGCTCTGTTTAGAATATCATAAGCTCTTGAACCTTTGTTCTGGCTGTCAGCAAGAAGAATAACTCTGCCGTCAGCTTTTATTTGATCTACACGCATATCGGTGTCATAGCTTGTAATGTTAACAAGAGATTTGTTTGAACCTGCCGTACTGATTGCTTTTATTTTTCCGTCAATAGTCGTATTAATTGATTTAGTCAAATCTCTTGCATCTTCATTAATACCGGTACAAACACCGTTAACGCAAGGACCGACTTCTTCACCTACAGCACCGTTTTGAACATTAATGTTAAGATCTCCCGATGCTTTGATTAAATTAGCTTTTGTACCATAGTTATATACATTACCGTTTTTAACATCAATATTAACGTTGCCATGTGATTTTAAGAAATCTTCGTCTTTGCTGTAACCGATAATAACATCAGAATCTTTGTTATCAACGTTTATTCCGTAACCTTCCACATGGCCTCTTACTTTTACACCGTTACTTCCGGTATTTTTAATATTTACGGAATGAGTATAGTTAATTGTTTCGGAACCGTTTTCAAAAACGATACCATCTTTACCGGTATTAGAAATGTTAGTAACATCTTTAGCATTATGTAATTTTCCTGTTGAAGTTACCAAAATTCCGGAACCGGTGTTATCAATTGATAAAACACCCCTCATATTTGTAATTTGTCCGGATACATTAACTTCACCGTTTGTATTTGTAAGTTTTACGCTTCCGTTACCGTTCAAAATTCTTCCAGAAACATCAATACCTTTAGAACCTGTATTGTCAATTGTTACATTACCGCGACCAAAGTTTTTAATTAATCCTGCAACTTTTGTGCCGCCGTTTGAACCGTACGAAAGAATATTTACGTTTCCGCTATTACTTGAATAACGGCTTGTGATATCCATATTATCGGTATTAACAAGAGAATTAAATAATGCATTTGCCTGACTGTTATTTTTGATAACATCATAATTGTTACCTACACCTGCCATAACAAGAGCCGAATCCGCAATATTTACATTTGCGGCATTAACATTAACAAAATCTCTTGCGGCAACTCTGCCCTGAATATCAACCGTTGCGGTACCCTGTCCCAAGCTTTCTTCATATTTTGAAATAAGTGAATTACGACGAGATACATCACCTTTGTATTTATCATAAGAATTTTGATCCGGAGTATAAACTGACAGTGAACCGACATTGACAACACCGGAAGCTCCGACAACCATTCCGTTAGGTGAAATAAATACGGCATGCCCGTTATAGAAATTACCGTTACGCATTGAATTTACAATACCCTGAATATTAATTTTATTATCAACAAGGTTTACAAATGTATTTATATCTTTTCCCTGAATTGCATCATGAAAAATTAGATTTGCAACATCACCCTGACTCAAATCAAAATCAAGATATTTTCTAAAACCGACATCACCATTTGTTGCCGTAGGATCTATATTGTAAGTTCCTCCGGCACCATAAGTTGTACCTGAGCAATCAACACCGGTAATATTTGTAGCAAGCACCTGCATACAAAAAGATTGCTGCAAAAAGAAGCAAAATGTTAGTGCTGACGCAATTAATTTCCTTTTTCCACCTTTAACTCGGATCATTCCATTATTCCTTTCAATTTTTCCCTAATTTAATAAATTTATTTTACCAAGAGCATAAAACTTTTTCTATTTATTATTACAAATAATTAATATAGATATAGCTTTATACATATATAATAAAAAATCCTGAAGAAATTTTATTGCTATAATGTAAACATTTGTAAAGCAAATATTATTCATTTCTTTTAATTAAAGTTTTTGCAAGAAAAAAATAACATAAGTAAAAAACGGTCAGAAGTGCCAACATTTGTACAACAGCATGGATTCCGGAGGTATTTATAAACAGATAATATAAAAATACTGTCGGAACAAAAGCCAATAAAATTCTGCTTAAGGTTAACACAGGATAAATCAATCTTAATCCCGGAAGAACTATTATTATACTTAACAGAAAATATAAGAAATTTGCACCCAGTGTTGCAATACCGACACCGATAAGTCCGTATTCCGGTATCAGGAGTATATTCAAAATTACCCCCGCTATACCGGATATAAGTTTAATAATAAAATCTATATATGTTTTATTTGCAAGGTGATACTGCAATGTTGTGTAATCCGTAATTGCCATGAAAAATGTTCCGAACGCAAAAAACGGAATTAATTTATATGCCTCATAAAATTTTGCATTTGAGGAAAAAATTCTCACAAAATCAACACAATATAAGGACATGACAACAATTACCGGTAAAGCTATAAGAACAAAATATCCGGTAAATCTTGAAATAATAGGTCTGACATCAATTTTTTCTTCGTACATGTTTATTATACGGGGAATAGCCGCAACTGTAATTATCGAAAATATAGTCATTAACAAAGGTAAAGTTAAGCTGTATCCGACACCCACCAAACCTACCTGTGAAAATCCGTGAATACTGTTCATGATAAATTTATTACTCTGATTTATTATCCATGTACTCAAAGATGTTGCCGCAATCGGTATACCATATATAAATATCGGTAAAAAAGATTTCCATTCCACTTTTTGTTGTAATTTGGACCATTTCAATATATTACTCTGAAATATGAGAATAAAATCCGTAATTGTAATAGAAATTGCCATGCCTAAAAGCAATGCAATAGCACCCATGTGACAAACTTTAACAAAGAATACCGACAATAGTATTGTCATAAGTTGATTAGCTATTGTTGAAACAGTATAAGCCGTTGATTTTAATTGCGCTCTCAACAACTGGAACAATAATGCACGGCATGCCACAGGAATAATTAACAGCAGTATTGCCATTAAATAAGTAAGCGGAATATTAAATTGCGAATAGAACCAATTCCTGAAAAAGTTTGCCAGAATAAACATCAGACACAGATTTGTACCGAGCATGGTCACAAGAGTAGTCAAATATTTTGACATATCCTGCGTCATTTCATGCTGTTTAAAAAATCTTAATCCCGAAAGTCCTACCCAATCGGAAAATATAATACACAAGAAAGATAAAGTAGCTATAGAAAGCGAATACAAGCCGTATTGATCAGGTGAAAGTATACTTGTGTAAACAGGCACTATTATGGCATTTCCGAGCATGCCGCAAATTTTTGACGGTGAATATTTAACCATATCCCTAAAAATTGCTTTTAATTGTTCTTGTTCTACTTCTCTGTTTTCTATAAATTCCATGTTTCAAATTTTTGTGCGAAGCACAAAACGGACTTCTCACTTTTCACCTTTCACTTTTCACAATACTACAATAATAACTATTGCACAACCCCATGTCAAACTGTAAGGAAATAGGTCAGGTTAGACATTTTCATTCAACATGACATTTTGCCGAATTGTCATTCAGAGGAGCAAATTTTTTAGATTCCACGGGCTTCGCCCTCTGAATGACAAAAATTTGCTCCGAAGAATCTTTTATCAATGATTATGTAACAAAAACAGAGCTTTCGCTCTGTTTTTTGGTGTTTATATTTAATGCGCAATTGATTTTGTTTAACTTTCAATTTTACACTTTCAACTTATTAATTACCCACACATAAGGCCGAGTATTTCTTGAACTTGAATTCGTCCTCGCGGCCACCGTCAAAGCACTTGAACCACGCGATGTAAGCACTGTTCTCTTCGGACGACCAGAAGCAGCCAATATTAGGTACTTTGTCATTTGTGCCTCTGGCATTATAGATAGTATTGAGGTTAGCTCTGCTAGCAAGAGTCATACCAATATCTGCACAGGCTTTCTTTGCGCCTGCCCAACAGTTGTTTGAGCAATAAGAGTTTTCTGTACCGTGACTATCCCAAGTTGTGTCTGAACATGTATTTATACAATTATATGTTGCTTCAAGATTTTTTACACAAAGATTTCCGACTTCAAAATCACAAACCATGCCTTTGGCAAACTGTGCACCGTTGAAACTTCTGATGTCATGCCATTTTCCGTTTATTGTTTCACTGTTCGGGCCTTTCCCTCCGTTGACGTCCATGACAAAATCTATTGCGCCTGTTACTGAGGTTGTATACGGAAAATCTTTCAGTTTTCCGCCACCTACAGGTAATTGCGTTCTGCTTGCTCTTACTTCACTTCCGACATCTAGTGTGTTATCTCCGTTTTCGTCATAAGTCATGATTAAAGATGCACCGTCTGCTAATACTAATCCGACATTACCAGTTTTATTATTTTTATGTTTTAAACTTGCACCTGTTTTTGCTTTTGATACTTCATATTCTTCTTCGTCTGATGTTGTTACCTTTTCTGTAGGCCAGCATTCCGCAATATGTTCACTGTCACATCTTTTTGCTATTTTTAAATACTTTTGTAATTCATCAACAAATGCATCTGTTGATGCATATTTTGTGTTTAATAACCCATGCGCTCTCATCTGCTCCATTGCTTGTGTGATTTTTTGAGCAATATTTGCCTGTCGTTCAGAGTTAACTCTTTCA
Source organism: bacterium (assembly GCA_017633675.1). GTDB lineage: Bacteria > Cyanobacteriota > Vampirovibrionia > Gastranaerophilales > Gastranaerophilaceae > Stercorousia. Next base: position 13,848 of record JAGBOW010000104.1, read on the forward strand.
TTAATATTTGCAATAACTGTCGGCATGCTTATTGCGGCAACAACTCCGATTACCCCTAAAGTAATTAATACTTCCGCCAAAGTGAATCCTTTTTTCATAATATAATCCTTTCAATTTTTCTGCATTATATAATTCTATTATACATTATATAGTGTCTTTTGTCAATTAAATTTTTCCTATATTCATTAAATAGTATTATTGTACAATGGTTAATGAATATAAACTTGAAGATAAGAATATACGTGAGCAAATTAAATATTTATCGGCAATACAAGGTATTACCATGTTAAAACTGAAAGAAGAAGTTAATAAGAAATATAATAAACATGACAGCATTCGAAATCTTGGAAATAAACTGCGAAACGGAACATTCAGAGTTTCCGAACTGGTTGAGATTACAGATATACTAGGGTATGATATTTATTTGCATAAAAGAGTAATAAATTAAAATACACTTTAAAAACTCCTCAAAAAACTAAAGTTTTTAAAATGTATTTTAAAAACTCTTGAAAAAATTATACAAACTTTTCACATTTCACTTCTCACTGTTCACTTATTAATTTTCATGATATACTTCAATTAAGGAGAAATAATTATGACTTTGCGAAACGAACGTGTAAGAAAAGAATTGATGCGTGATATATCCGAAATTCTCAGAAAAGAAATCAGAGGATTAACAGGTGTTGTATCAATTTTGGATATCGAAGTTTCTCACGACAATTCGTTTGCCAAAGTCATTTACAGTGTTTTAGGTTCTCCCGAACAAATCGAAAAAACAAAAGAAACCATTGAAAAAAGTACCCCGAAAATTCGCTTCGAAGTCGGTAAACAAATTCGCCTTCGATTAACACCGGAATTAAAATTTGTTTATACCGATTCCTTAGAAAAAGGCTCTAGAGTGAGCGAACTTATAGATAAAATTTCTCGCGGAGAAGTGTAAGTCGGAGGACAAGATGTCAGGAGGGCAGGAAGGCATTGCGGAGGGTAAGAAGGTTAGAGGATTAGAGGATAAGTCATTTAATGATAGTGATAATGGTGAAAATCAACAGCAACCCCAAACCGATAACAACCTTTCAACCGTTCAATCTGCCAACCTTTCAAATGATATGGTCTTATCGCCTAATCGCCCTATCGCCCTATCGACTTTAAACAGCCATACCTCTTTATTCGGCTTTCTAAACATCTACAAACCCGCAGGTATAACATCTCATGATGTTGTTGCAGTTTTGCGTAAAACCCTTAAAACTAAACAAATCGGGCATACGGGAACGTTAGACCCTTTTGCGGAAGGAGTTTTGCCGATAGCAATAGGGAAAGCAACGCGCTTAATCGAATATTTGTCAGATGATAAAGAATATATTGCAACGGTTCGATTCGGTTGTTCAACAAATACTTATGATTTGGAAGGTGAAACAACTTTTACATCAGATAAAAAAGTTACGAAAGGCGAAATTATTGAAAAGTTGAGAGATTTTGAAGGTGAGATTGAACAAATTCCACCGATTTTTTCCGCAATAAAAGTAAAGGGTAAAAAATTATACGAATATGCAAGAAAAGGTGAAGAAATCGAAATTCAGCCAAGAAAAGTTACCATATATAATATTGAATTAAAATCTTTTGATGAAAATTTACAACAGGCTGAAATTCTTATAAAATGTTCAAAAGGCACATATATCAGATCTATTGCAAATGATTTGGGAAATAAATTAGGCTGCGGCGGGCATTTGATAAAATTAATCAGAACTCAGGCAGGGAAGTTCAGGATAGAAAACAGTGTAAAATTGGAAGTTGAAAATGGAAAGTTAAATAACTTTCAATTTTCAACTTTCAACTTTCAACTTATTAATCCGATTGAAATATTAGATTTGCCTATTGTTGAAGTTGATGATACGGATTTGGAAAATATTAAAAATGGAGTTCAAATAGATGCAAAGCGAAGTATAAAGTCAGATAACTCTCAATTTTCAACTTTCAACTTTCAACCTGATAAAGACTTATCGCCTTATAGCCCTAATGCCCTATTGCCTTTTGTTCTTTTGGTATATAATAAAGAAAAAATCTGTGCCGTTGGACAGATTGAGAGTGGTATAATAAAATTAAAGAAAGTGTTTTTATGATGAAAAAGATTATTTTAATTACGGCATTATTGGTTTCGGGTACTGTCGGTTTTAGCGCAAATTGTGAATATAATTGCGTTGAGCCGTATGATTTATCTTCTTCAGCTTCAAGATTTTTCAGCACCTTAACAGGACAAAAATTTTTGGCGGAAAAAATGGGTGAAAGACTTATCAAAAAAGTTGTAAAAAGCAATATTATCAGCGGAAATATCAAAACAAAAATTGATTCATTCAGCGCAAAAGATTTGAAGGCCGGCAGATTTAAGTCAATAGAAATTACCGGAAAAGATGTAAATATTCAGGGAATTCAGGTATCATCTTTTTCTGCTAAAACATTGTGTAATTTTAACTACATAACAGAAAACAAAAACGGAGATATACTTGTAAAAGAGGACATGCCTGTTAAAATTTCAGCCGTTATTACGGAAGAAAATTTAAACAATACAATGCAATCATCAAATTATAAAAGATTTGTAGATAATATAAACAATCTTGGCGGAAATTTTAACATATTCAAAATCAATTCGACAACCGCAAAAATTAAAAACAACAAAATGCACTATATCGTGAATTACTCAATACCTTTTGTAAGAAAAACAAAAGATGTCGTTTTAAGTGCGGATTTGAAAGTCGAAAACGGAGAAATAATATTTGCAAATACAACTTTTGAAAACAATTCTTTGTCAATTGATGCCGATAAATTTTCACGAATTTTGAATTATATAAACCCACTTGATTTTTCAGCTCAAATACTGGAAAATAGAGATACAAAATTCAAAATTGAAAACGTAAACATATCGGACAACATGATAAATGTTGACGGTACAATGGTTGTCCTAAAAGATAAGGAATAAAAATATATGCGAAAAGACGAGAGAATGTTTTTAGCTGTTACGGCCGTAATTATGGTTGCGGTTTGTTGTTTTTTAGGTTTCAGACTGCTTTATCACAGTGACGAAAATATTTCGGGAGAAGTAATTGAAGTCGAAAACCCGCAAATAACAGAAAAAGAAAAAACTCAACCTGTAGCCGAAAAAGAATACGTGAATGTATTTTTTATCGGACAAAATGCAAATAAGGAAGAAGTATATAAGGCTGTAAACAGAGAATACGACAAAGAAATTGACGGCTCAAAGATAAAATTCGCTGTTCAGGCACTTATCTCAGGTCCTAAAGAAAAAGAAGCCGCAAACGGAGTATATTCGGAAATCCCTGCAGGAACAAGGATTATTGCAATAAATGAAACTCCTGATAAAGTTATAATAAATCTGAACTCTGCATTTCAAAACGGAGGCGGAACGGAAAGTCTGTATAAAAGACTTTACCAGTTAATAAAAACAGCAAAAAGAAATACGACAAAACCCGTTTATCTCTATATCAACGGAACAAAAGTTGAATATATCGGAGGGGAAGGCATAATGATTACTCAGCCGTTAAATGAAAATTCTCTGGACGGGTAAATGACAGAAAAGAATTTAGATTATTATTTGAATTTAAATTGGACGATAATTGAAGGAACTGATACGGATTTTGACGGAAATTTGTATCATTATATAGAAATAAAAGAAATTCCCAGTTTTTTATTTTGTGCAAAGACTCCCGAAAAAGCTCTGTCAGGATACAAAGAACAATTAAAATGGACATTACGGGTTATGTTGGAGTTGGGCGATAAAATAATCGAACCGGGAAAAGATGACACCGAACCGGACTGGGAAAATCTTTGCCCGTAAGAAATCATAATATCAAATAATAAGGCGGAATAAATATTCCGCCTTATTATATTTTTATAATAATTCTTTCAAATAATTCGGCAGAGCAAATCTTGCGTTGTGATAATCCCTGTTATAAATCTTGCAAGTTTTAATGATATCTTCATACCTGTCATCAGCAAAATAAGATAACGGTTTCACATCTTTTGAACAGAATGCCCAAGCCCAATATCCTCCGGGATATGTCGGAATATTTGATGTATATGTTGAACAAATTGAGAAAACTCTCTTTAATTGTTCATACATCTTTTTAATTTCTTTTTTGTTTGTAAACGGGCTTTCTGACTGCGCAACCATTATACCGCCGTCTTTAAGGGAATTTTTTACATTTGTGTAAAATTCATCAGTAAACAAGCCCTCTCCCGGCCCCATAGGATCTGTTGAATCTATCAAAACAATATCATACAAATTGTTTTTATCTTTTATAAAATCAATCGCATCAACAACTTGAATATCAACTCTGGGATCAGATAAACCGCAAGAAATTGTCGGCAGAAATTCTTTGCAGGCATCAATAACCATTCCGTCAATTTCAGCCAAAACAACTTTTTTAACGGTTTTGTGCTTCAAAACTTCTCTTACCGTACCGCCGTCACCGCCGCCTATTACAAGAACGGTTTCAGGGTTCTTGTGATGCATCATAGGTATATGAGCAATCATTTCATGATAATGAAATTCATCACCCTCCGTTGTCATCATCAAATCATCAAGCGTCAAAACTCTCCCTAAATCCGACTCTGTTTCAAAGACTTCTACCTTTTGAAACGGGGATTGCTTTGAAAATAAAACTTTTCCGGCTTTTATTGAAATCCCGTAACCTCCTGGGGTAATTTCGTGATAATATCCGTTTTCCAAACCTTGTTCTCTCATTATTTTCTCCTTTAAAATATACTTACAAGATAATACGACAAAAATAAAATTTTGGAACAATATGCACCTGTCGGGTAATATATTTTTTCTTTTAATTAATATTATTATTTTTACAAAAGGAGAAATTTTGTATGATAAACAATGTAATCACACAACCGTTAAAATGCGAAATGAAAGATTTTAATAATCTTTTTATCGAACTTACCGCAAAAAATTGTAATCAAAGATGCAGACATTGCTATATAGATTTTCCGCTTAACAAAAATGTTAACGATTTTATTAACACGGATAATATAAAAAAAGCACTGGTTGATACTAAAAATGATAATCTTCAATGCATATACCTGACCGGAGCAGAACCTATGTCACATCCGGATTTCAACCTTATTTTAAGAACATGTTTAAAACGTACAAACGTATGCATTTGCACAAACGGTACATACATAAATGAAAAAAAAGCCAGATTTTTAAAAAAAGTCGAAGAAGAAGGAAAAAATGAAATTATATTTAAACTGAGTATCGATCATTATAATGAAATAAAAAATGATGAAATAAGAAGCCGTGGTGCATACAGAACAACGCTTGTTGCTTTAAAAAATCTTGTAAAATACGGTTTTAACCCTATTTTGTGTATTACTAATTATTATAAAGAGCCAAAGAATGTTATTCTGTCGGAATTTAAAAAGATATGTAATGCCATAGGTTTTGAATGTCAAGAAAACAACTTTGCAATTAATGAATATTTTGATAAAAATGAAGCCAAAGACATATTAATGAATGAATGGGAAAATTTAGACTGCGAATACGGCAGAATTTTAACCGCCAAAGGAGTTTACACATGTCCTTTTCTGGCAAACGACCACAGAGGAAGATGCGGTTCTGACTTTTCCGATTACTCCAAACACAATACTCTTGAAACTCCGTATTGTAATATTTGTATAAAAAATAACGAAAAACTGTTCGGTATAAATTTTAATTTGTTCAAGCAATAAAAATTTATAAACAGAAACTTGAAAAACTAATTGTTATAAACTTAAATACTAACCTTTAGCATTATTATCCGACGAATTTGACTTATCTTCAGGTTTATTATCGGAGCTTTCTTTATTTTCCTGAACTTGAGCCGGTGCGCTCCTGAAATCGGTAGCAACACCGGGATCTCTTTGTGCATAGAGCTTCAACTGTAAATCAATTAATAATATTCTTTTATTTTTGCTGTACGGTTTGATTTCAATACTTGAAATATCCAAAAAATGTTCATGTTTATACAAATCTCTCAAAAAATTCTCGAAATCCGTATATGTTGCAATCAAAGTCGTATTTATTTTGCTTACATAAAACTTTTCGGGAACATGCTTTACAAAATTATCATCACCGGGGTCAGGTTCAAATTTCAAAGTATATGTTTTAATTTTATTATCACGAATTAATTTTAAAATTTCTTCAAACTCCTGAGAAATTGCAGCTTCACTATTCATATTCTCAGCAGACGGTTTGAAAAATGCTTTTTCTATCTGACTGTCTTTTTCTTTTTCTTATTCTAAATTCGCACTCACATCAGCCATTCTGCGTTCCGATTCAGCCAATGCATCTAACTGTGTTGTATAATTTGCCTGATTGTCCATAATATTTTGTATTTCGGGAATAGTACGCATAACAAGAAATACAACACCGGCAAATGCCAATACGACAATCAATACTGCTATTTGAAATTTTTTCAGATATGAAATATACTCTTCCATCAGGTTCTCCTTAGTTACCTTTTCCAAAATTCAACAACGGTTTATTTAACATATCTTCGTTTAATACATTATTAGAATTTCCGTCTGCTGCCGGCTTTGTTTCGTTATTCGCATTTTCATTTTCCTGCGAACCTTGTGAAACAGGCGCATCAGAGCCGGACATATTTGTAATTTCAAAGCTATAACCTGTTTTTGTATCTTTAGCTCCTGAAACCGCACTGTCCAGCGATTTGGAATTCATCTCTAATTTTTGAAGTCTTAACGGAACATTTATCATTGAATCTTTAACATTACTATAGAATAATGATACATCTTGTACGGTTGCCGCCTGACCTTTAATATCTATTTTGCCGTCACCTTGAGCAACAAAATATGTCAGATAAAGATCTTTTGGTACTGATTCTCCCAAAGCTATATAAGACATGACTTTTGTTCTGTTGTTTGCTACAGCTTTCTTTACCTCATTATTAACATCAAAGTCCTCATATTTATCCTGTTCTGTTTCTAATGTTTTAATTTGCTGTTTCGTCTGCTCTAATTTTGATTTAACATCTTCCAACTGTGCCTGTTTTTGTTTATTGACAAGAGGCAGTGCCAAGAACAAAAGTAAAAACGGTATTAATAATACAACTGCAAATAACAATGCAACGTTTCTTGCTCCGTTTTGAGAAATATCTAATTCAAAATTGCCCAAAACAACATGAATAGGAGTATCCGGATCATCTTCTTTTGCCTTACCGGCAGAACCGCCCATAAAATTGAAATCCAAAGACAACGGTATAAGTGATGTTACAACATTACCTATAGCTTCTAACGAAATTTTATGAGCATCATCTTCAAGAACCTGATAATCTACATCAATTAAATTTCCCTTCTTAAATTCATTATTTTCATAGCAACTAACCGTACCGTCAAATTGCAGCCTGTTTATCAACAATTCGGCACTTAACAAATCAGTTTCCGATACTACAACCAAATAATTTGCCGGATAACTCATAAGTGCAATTTGGGCAGAAGCATTCATTGCACTGTACAATTCTTCACCATCAAAAGATTTTATTGCAAGAGGTTCTTCATAATAATCAACGACATTCTTACCAACCATAGATGTTATAGAATATCCGTTTGATGAAATCAGCATAAGATTCCAAGTAACACCGTCTTTAGTCTGTTTTTCAAGAAAACCGGAATACATCAATGCTCTTATAACGGAAAACATTGACAAATGGATATCCGCAAGCGACATTCCAAGCTCTTGCATAATATTTTTTATATCATCAATTACATTTTTCTGAATTGCGGAATAAAATAATTTACGATTTTCCCCGCTTGTAGCAGTATTCGTTACATCTACCCAGCTTACAACAGGTTCATACCGCTTAAATATATACGATTGTTCAACTTCCGATGTCAATGCTTCAGTTACGGCTTCATCAGCAAGCAGTATCGGTAACTCTCTGCTTCCCAATAATACCATCGGAATATTTAATACCACATCACAGCGCATGCTTATTTTTAATTCGGTAAAAAGCTCCGTAAGAGCAGTTTTAAACGATTCCAAATCCGCAAGCTCTCTTAACGATTCGTTATAATGTAACGGTTTATAACCGTAATTTTTAACTGTCTTAGTCTGAACATTCAACTGAATGAGTTCAAGACCTACACCGGGAGTAATTGATAAATAAATTACTTCTTTTTTCCCTATTCCAAGTTTTGATATTAATTCTTCTAAGCTCATAATTCTTTACATAAAATTTTTACTGTTTACAATTTTTATTATACAATACATTTTATTAGGTTTGCAAATTATTAATAAATTTACATCAAATGTAGGAGAATTTACCCGAGATGAATGAGCTCACAAAAAAAATTAAAATATTAAAAAAGGAAAAAAATGCCGTTATATTAGCACATTGTTACCAAAATGCAGAAATTGACGAAGTTGCGGATTTTGTAGGTGATTCTTTGTATTTAAGCCAAATGGCAGCAAAAACAGATGCGGATATAATTCTTTTCGCAGGTGTATATTTTATGGCACAGACAGCTAAAATCCTTTGTCCGGACAAAAAAGTTCTCCTTCCAAGATTAGAATCCGGATGCAGAATGGCTGACATGATAACTTTGGAGCAATTAAGAGAATTTAAAAATAAATATCCTAATATCCCGACAGTATGTTACATAAATTCAACCGCAGAAGTAAAAGCGGAATGTGATATTTGCTGTACAAGTTCAAATGCAATAAGAATTGCAGACAGCCTGAATGCAAAAGAGATTCTGTTTGTACCGGATACATACTTAGGGAAATGGGTTGAAAAACAATTAAGAAATGTTAACATAATTACATATCCCGGATTTTGTCCCACACACATACAGATAAGACCGAAAGATATAGAAGATGCAAGAAAAAAATACCCTGATGCACTTGTCCTTGCGCATCCCGAATGTCATATGAAAGTAACTGAAATGGCAGATTTTACGGGTTCTACAACCGAAATCATGAAATATGCAGTCAAAAGTGATAAAAAACAATTTATTATCGCAACGGAAAAGGGAGTTGTTGACCGATTACAGAGGGATTATCCCGAAAAAGAATTTATTCTTATCAAAGATAATATAATTTGCCCGAATATGAAATGGCATACATTAACGGATATTTACAATTCATTAGAAAACGAAGAACATGAAATAAATGTAGATGAAGAAATCGCTTCAAAAGCATTAAAATG
>JAGBOW010000105.1 GCA_017633675.1 bacterium
AACATCAGTAACAGGTGCAAAAGATTTTGTCATGGACGTTAATGGAGGGAAAGGACCTAACAGTGAAAAAATAAACGGTAAATGGCATGATATCAGAAGTTTTAATACTGCACAATTTTCTAAAGGTTGCGCAGGGAAAAAATTTGATGGAATAGGGTGCGTTGTAGTAACAGATACATCATATGATTGGGAAGGTGCTAAAAAAGCATGTTCGGATATGGATATGACATTAGCTGATAATAATACAATAATAAATGTTTGTTTCCAATCTCCTTTAGGTGATAAATATAAAGGCGGATATTTTTGGTCAATAGAAGAAGATCCTTATGCTAGTAATAAAGCTTTTCGTTTAGGAGGTAGTGGTGGGTGTTCTGGTACAACTAGTTATAAATCTAATTTTTCATATTATCCGGCAATGTGTGTAAGTGAGTAGGTTATGCATACCTGCCAAATTTACACTCACAATTTTACCATTTATAAAAATTTATAATCCATTGAATTGATTAAATAAGTGTAATACCATGTCCTTTGAAAGAGGGATAAATTATGAGAAAAATTTTTATATATTCAGGGATTTTAGTATTTAGTTTATTGATGATTTTGTATCTGGCATTTTTGTTTGTGCTGCCGAATGTTGTGGATTTGAAACAGTTTGTTCCTGAAATTCAGAAGATTGTTAAAGAGCAGGCAGATATTGATTTAGAAATAGAAAACCCGAAAATCAGCACAAACTGGCTTTTACAGGCAGGTTTGAAAACAGGGAAAATATCCGCAAAACTTCCCGACGGCTCAACAATTTTAGATATTGACGGATTAAAGGTTAGAATTTCTCTCCCGAATTTGTTATTTTTAACCGTAAAAGCATCTTGTGTAGAGATTAATTCTCCTAAGATTAATCTTGAAATAATTAACGGTGAACAGTTTAAGGTTGTAAGGCTTGTCGAAGATATTCTGAATAAACAGAAAAATGAACCGCCAAAAGAGGACACAGCACCTTTACCGATTGATATTTCAAAGATTAAATATAAAGCTCCGAATGTAAATATTAACAACTATTCGGTTGTAATAAACGATTTAAAAACGAAACACACATTAACCTTAAAAGGTGAAAAGTTAAAAGCCGGATATAATAACGGAAAATTTGCGAACATAAAAACAATTGCACAAATTTTAAGTGACGATAATGTAAATGTTAAAGCGGATATTGATTTTGATACTTTTATTCCGCCTGCAACAGAAAAGGATTTAGAAGGTGATAATCCGGCTGAAAAAATTGAACTGCCTTTTATTAATCCCGTTTTGGCTTACAGGGATTATGATTTAAAATCTGATATAAATGCAAAACTTAAAATCAGACAAAACAAACACCATAAAATGTTAATAAACGGAAATTTTGACGTGGATAATACTACGGTAAAACTCTCAGGGCTGCAGCTTCCGAAATCCTATATAAAATCAAAATTTAACGGAGATGTAGCTGAAATAAATACCAATCTTGTTGTTGCGCCTGAACAGGAAGTGAATTTGTATGCAAAATTAAATTACGGCAATAATCCTTTTATTAATCTGAATATATTTACCGACAAGATTTATTTTAACGATTTGTTTATAATTGCAAAAGCATATCTTGATACCGCACACATAAATAACAATTTGGCAAATATTAAAGCTAACGGTTACTGGACCGCAAGAGCGAACATAAAAACCGATTTCAAAAAACTGAAATCCGAAGGTTCGGTTATTGCCCGAAACGGAAGTATTTCAAATTCAACAACAGGGCTTGTTTTTGACAAAATCAGAGCAAACATTATTTTAAAAGATAATAAATTAGAAATTGATGATACCAATATTTTAATTAACGGAAAACCGTTGAATATTAACGGGATAATCAGCACTGATGCATATTCCGATATAAAGATAAATTCGGAAAAACTTCCGCTGCCCGGACTTTTCATGGCATTTGCTCCGTCTGATTTAAAAAAATCCATATCTCTGACATCAGGAGATTTATCAGTTAATGCACAAGTGGTCGGAGAATTAAAAACACCTGTAGCCTTTGCAAATATTTTAATAAATAATCTTGGTTTGAGAGGAAAAGACAACACCTTTATTATAAATAATGAAAAATTAGCTGTCGGTGTCGTTACTGATACAAAAACAATTGACGGAAATATTTCCGACAAGAATTTCAGATTTACTTTGCCATCAACAAACTCCAATATTCGTGATAACGAATTAAATATAAAATTAACGGATACGGATATAAACATTCTGCCATCTGAAATTACGGTTAATAATGCATCAAAAATTGTCATTTCGGGTGATATAAATAATTATTCAAAAACTCCTGATATACAATTAACTGCAAACGGATCGTTGAATGCAAACGACCTGAAAAAATTTGCAGGAGAAAGTGCTTCTCCTTTTATTGAAGCAGCAGGGAATTTACCGTTAAAAGCAAAAATCAACGGAAATCACAAAAAACAATCCGTTGTATTGCAGGTAAAATCAGACAGCAATAACTATATTACACCTGTTGATGTTGAATTTATGCACGGAAAACCAAGTATTTTACAGGCAAAAATAGATTATAAAGGAGATAAGTTAAATATTAAAAAGACAGGGTTTTACACGGGTATTCAACAATTCACTGATGATTTGGAAAATAATTTATCAAATGCCCAAAAAGTTATTGAAGTATCAGGAACAATTGTCCGTGTAAAAATGCCCGAACCTTTTATAAATCTTATAAAAGTTGATGTTGCAGATGATTTTAATGCAAAATTTACGGCATTTAAAAATTCGTCTTTCAGATTTGGCGGTGATTTAATAGTATTTGGTAAACTGGCTTCTCCTATAATGCGCGGAAATTTCAAAATTACGGATTTGAGAATTCCTGAAATTTTAACTTCTGTGAGAGAAGCAAATGTAAATCTTTCGGGAAAAGATATTATTCTTGATATAAACAGACTGTTATTAAACGGCTCTGATATTAATTTGAATTTAAGAACCGATATAAACCCGCACCCCGTATTTACAATTACAAGACTTGCCCTAAATTCGAATTTAATCGATTTGGATAAATTGCTTATTGTTCCCGAAAGACTTAATAAATATCTTGTTCCGTCAAAAGGAGGACAGTCCGCACAAGCCGATATTCCCATATTGATGCGAAACGGCACAATTAATATCAGAGAAATAAAAACAGGAAATATTGTTGCAACTGACACTACAGGCAGAATTTCTTTGAGTAATAATGATTTTTATCTGAACAATTTAAATACTCATACATTTGACGGTAAAATTAACGGTGATATTACGGTTAATCTCATTTCCATGCTTATTGGTATTCAGACAAACGGAACAGGTTTGAATGTTGAAAAAGCCCTGTTTGCTTTATCTGACATAAAAGATACTCTGTCAGGTACTTTGAGTTTTGATACTGATTTGACAATCGGCGGAAATACCGTTGAAGAAATGATGAAAAACCTTAAAGGAGATATTAATTTACTCATAACAGACGGTCAATTGGGTCCTTTCGGAAAACTTGAAAATATGATTTTGGCGGAAAATATAAGGGAATCTCAATTTTTCCAGACAGCATTGGGTGGTGTAATTAATAATCTTACATCAGTTGATACTTCGCATTTCAAAACCTTAGAAGGCTTAATTACTTTTGATAACGGTATTGCTCATATAAATCCGATTAAAACAACAGGAACCGTTATGAGTATATATATTGCAGGAGATTTCGATTTATTGAAAAATACTGCCGATATGAAAGTCAGAGCAAAACTGGGTTCTGTTATAACAAGTCTTTTAGGGCCTCTTGCACAGTTAAACCCTGTAAATCTTGTCCAGGCAACTCCAGGAATGAATGTCGTTATGGCAAAAACCTTCTTCTTGTTTTGCGAAACCTTAACACCCGAAGAAACAGCTCTGTTACCGCAACTTGAAAAAGACTTAGATGATAAAATGGCAACGAAATTCCAAATTGTTCTGAAAGGTGATGTTTCTAAACCGTTGACACTTATAAAATCGTTTAAGTGGCTTGCTTTAGCATCAGAAATTGAACAGGCCGAAAATTTTGTAAACACTTTACCTGACCCGTCTTTAGTTGATGATCCGCAGAATGCAACTTTAGAAAATATTATGCAGGCACAAGAGGAAAAAGCTAAAGAAGATGCTAAAATTACAAATAAAATTAAACGTTTTTTTAGCAGGGACGATAATGCAATAGGGCAATAAGGCGATATGTCATTTAATAAAAATTAAAAAAAGAGGATATCTGATTGATATCCTCTTTTTTTTGTAATATTTATAATGCAAAGGAGTTAGAAAATGGATTTTAGAATAACATTACCAACGAATAAAATACGTGTTATATCAAGACAAGCGATAAATTTAAATGTAAACCCTAATGAAGAAAGATTTGCACCACAAAGCGGCAAACAGGTAAAAGTTCAAATTGCAAGAACAAAACAAAATTTAAGAAAAGCATTTGCACAAAAACCTGATGAATATATCCCTGCAGAAGCTGCAGAAGAAAAAGTTATTCCAAACAGATTAAGACAACTTACAAAATTAGAGAAACATAAAAGAAAAACAAAAGTTAATGTTCATAAAAAACATAAAACACCAAAACAAAAATCTTTATTTGAAAAGGATATGCAGGAATTTCCAACTCCGTTTATTTTTGAAGAAGAACAAAAGTGGATTGATACTGCATTAAGAAATCATAATTATTCTTTGGATTACAAACCGCTTGAAGAGCATTACAGATCGGAAATTGAAAAAGGATTTTTAAGAGCAAAACTTGCGAAAGACGGTTACGCAAAAGCAAATAAAGCCAAAACACAGGCCTATTTTAATATGATAAAGACCGACGAAGATTATATTAACAAATTGTTCTGGAAAGAAGTAATTTCGTCCGGAAATAAAAAAAGTATTATCGTTAATCTGAATAATAAACTTTTACCATTTTAAATTTCATCATTTTACATTTCCGTTTACATAACAAATATCGGATAAATATTTTTCCGCCATATAATCGAACGGATTTGCGTATTTTTTGGATTTTTCATAGTTTTCCGATATTGCAGGCAATCTTCTTTCATACTCTTCTTTTGTACACATTTTCAATACCTTTTCAATATCGGAATTTTTATTGATTTGAATAATTCCATCAGGATTAAAAAATTTATCAATTTTTGTTGCCCCAAGATAAACAGGAACTGTTTGCAACGCAAAAAGAAGCATTAACCTCTCCGTAAAATAATAGGGAGTTATATCATTTTCGACACAAACTGCATACCTGTAATCTTTGAACACTTCAGCATCATCAGGTACTCTTGCACCGCCGTCAAACGTACCAAATGTATCGACCAGTCCCGAATTTTTACATTGATATGCAAGATTTATCCTGAATTTATGCATATCACACATTGCTTTGTTTGATGAGAGCATTGAAATATTTTTACTTTTCCTTAAATACAATGTATCATCAAATTCTTTTGCAAAATTGAATGCATTTAAGGGCACAAGTCTTGCGTTATCGACAGTTTGCAAAATTCTATCCGAATACGTAAAAATTAAATCAAAATCTTTTTCCAAACCTTTATGTTTTTTAAAGATATTGTAATCTTCCGGAACAATTGTTTCCGATTCAATCAAAACACCGTATTTTCTTGCAGGATTTCCCATAGTCTGAAGCATGGAATTATGCGTATAAAAATGAGTATTCAATCCGATATTATATCTGTCCCAAATAAAATATTTTGATTCCATTCTCTGATTGTGAGCAAAATGTATATCCCTGATAAAAAACGTTCTCATTTTCTGCCCGTCAGAATTGTAAATATCATGTTCTACAGCTTCAAGCTTATGTTTGTAATGATAAAACGGGAGATATATACGCCCGTATTTTTTGTGAAAAATACATTTGGTGCAATTTCTCCCTCTGATTTTATCTATAATTTTTTGAACAAATTTTAACCGCATTCTGCTCCGAACTATCCGAATAATAAATCAGCAATTATGCTACGGGTTGTTCTTCATTTTCTTTAGGCTGTTCCTGTTTTTGAGGAACCAGCATTGAAACAACCGGATATTTTCTTGAAATTATTTCATTATCATTGTCATAAACATAGAAAGTTAAATCAGAAACACTATAATCCATTGTAATTTTTATATTGTTTAAAAATGCATTATATACAAAATCTTCATTTGGAATATTTACGGTAGCTTCTCCTAAATTAACTTCTTTTCCGTTGTTTGCAACAGCCTTTACGGACAATTTGTGTTCACCGACAGACCATTTCGGTCCGCACATAATTACCATATCAAAAGTAAATTCCGCAGGCATAGCTACAGCCCTGAAATTGTCATAAACATTAATGCATGTTAATCTGTCATTTTTAAAAATAACTGTTTCCGCTAATAATATGTATTCTGCCATTATACACTCCCTTTTTTTTAACTGCTTGAGATAAACTAGCTAGGGAGAGATTCGAACTCTCGACCTCACGGGTATGAGCCGTGCGCTCTCACCAGCTGAGCTACCTAGCCATTTACCGAAATAATTATTTCATAAACAAATTTTTATTTCAAGCATTTTCTAAAAATGCATTTTATCAACTTGATTTAATAAACTTCTGATATTTATCAACAGTTCAGCTTCAATATATGATAACTCTTTTTTACTTATTGTATCATTTTCATATTTAACTTTTGCAAGTTTTGTCATGACTACCTTATTAAAATCGACATATTTGGAAACAAATTCTATAATATCTGTAGCCTTATAAGGCACTTCACTGTCATGCAGCCTTAATATTGAACGGAATATAACCAATATTGTTTTTATAACAACATCAATAAATTTCCTCATTTCTCTTTCGGAATCAATATTCATTAAGAAATTGACTTTATATTTTAGCAAAAGGTCTTTCAATTCGGATTCACATTGTAAACGAAGTTCGGATTTGTTTATAACTATGTCTTTGACTAAATCCTTACCGTAAATAATCCTGTAATTACTTCTGATATCACTATATTCAATTGCATAAACATCAAATGAAGAATACCATTCGTTTATATCCATAATTACCGGAACGGGATTTTTTTCTTTAACCCACTTTTGTACGGATTTAGAAATGCAATACAAATCTTCCGCACTCAATTCATTTGTTACAACCATCAGATTGAGGTTGTTCTTAGCATCTTCAACATTAGCTTGAGAACCGAAAGCAATAACAGAAATTAAGTTATCGCCATAATTCTTTTTCAAACTCTCAATAAATCTGTCCAAGTTTTTCATATTTTACCCTCTCTATTTTGCTTAATTTGTTCTCATTATACTACCAGCTTCCGGAGCATCCGCTTCCGCCGAATCCGCCGCCTCCGCCAAATCCGCCAAAGCTGCCGTAATTAAATCTTCTCCTTCTCGGAGTAAATAATGACATTATAACCGCTAAAATATATACCCACCAAGGAGCATGCTCTTTATGTTCCGGAGAAGCACTTGTTGCCTTTGCAGGACAAATACCCTGAGTTTTAATTTCAACATTCTCAACTTTAGCTGCAAGTTCTGCCAATTTATATGTTCCGCGTGCAATACCGTTCACATAATCATCTCTTTTATAATACGGAAGAATGTCGTAATCTCTGATATTATCCAATGAAGGAATACTTATTTTATCTTTAAAGCCTAAACCCAGCTCTATTCTCATTTTTCTTTCGTTTAAAGCTGTCAGAAATACAATGCCGTTATTCTTTTCTTTAGAGCCTACTTTGTATGTTCTTCCTATATCAAGTGCAACATCTTCAACCGTCCTGCCGCCTAAGGAATTTACAATAACAACAGCAATATCCGCACCTGATTTTTTTTGCAAATCCCAAAGTGTCATGTTTAAATCATTCTTTATATCTTTAGGCAGGATATCCGCTTCATCAGCAATAAAACCTTTAAAATCAAGCTTAATATCCGCATGCGCACCTAAAGGCATAAACAAACACAACAATAAAATTAAAAATAACCAAAACCTTTTCATTACACCTTCATTATATCATATTGCAATAAAGTAGTCAATTAATAAAAAAAGGCGACACCCAGATTCGAACTGGGGGATAAAAGCTTTGCAGGCTTCTGCCTTACCACTTGGCCATGTCGCCGTTACTTAATGATAAAAAAGACATGATTAATTGTCAACCCGATTTTTTGTAATTACATGTTTTTATGATATTATCCGTTTATGGAAATGAATTTAGTATTATTAAGGCAAATTTCTGTTCTCAGCATTTTATTTGGAGTTATAATAGGTTTATTGACTTTAGTGCCATATTTGGGAACTATAACATTTGTATTTTTAATTTGTTTTATTGCTCCTTTAGTTATTTGGCTGCTTATTAAATATAATTGCCTTTCACTTTCAACCGTTCAAACCGGAATTATTACGGGAGCTATATCGGGTTTTATTTCATTTTTGGCATTTTCAATTGTTTACGTACCATTTTCGGTAGTTTTGATGAAATATTTCGGACTTGCCGCAAATTACGGAATCGGGTTAATGCTTGTGAACTCAAACTTTTTCCTCTTAGCCGTAATTTCAGTTTTTTTAGGTGTTGTCGGGGCAACCGTAAATGCTTTTTCCGGATTATTAACATATTATGTTGCTGAATTGATTAATAAATCAAAAAAATAATTGACGGTTTATACATTATTTATAATTTCGAGAATAAGAGATTTAAATTTTGTTTTAGCTTTGTTTGCTGCAACAATTACGTCCTCATGAGAGAGCTTATCTCCTGAAGAAGAACTTGAACTGTTTGTAATACAACTAATACCTAAAATATTCAGACCGCAATAGTTTCCGACAATAGCCTCCGGAACGGTTGACATACCAACTGCATCTGCCCCAAGCATTCTCATCATATTGATTTCTGATGGAGTTTCATAAGAAGGCCCGGAATTAGCCCAATAAATGCCTTTTTGAATATCAATGCCGAGTTTTTGGGCGCATTTTTCGGCTAAATTAATAAGTGATTTTTTATAGACCTCCGACATATCGGGAAATCTTTCGCCTAAACTATCGTCATTCGCCCCTATAAGAGGATTTGTCCCCATATTATTTATATGGTCAGTTATAATCATCAAATCGGCAGGGTGAAAACTTTCATTCACCGCACCTGCCGCATTAGTCAGAATAAGAGTTTTTACACCCAGTTTTTTCATAATTTTTACGGGATAAGTGATTTCGGAGATGTCATGCCCTTCATAAAAATGATTTCTGCCCTGCATCATTACGACATTTTTGCCGTTAATTTCGGCAAAAACAAGTCTGCCTTTATGACCTTTTACGGTTGATTTTATAAAGTTGGGAATTTCATTATAAGAAATTGCATAATCACAATATTCATCAGCAAATTCACCCAAACCCGAACCCAAAATTATTCCTATTTCAGGTTTAAAATTATTTGTTTTTTCGTTTATAAATTTGACCGTATCTTCCATATATCCCTCTTATCCGTCCCTCAGACACCTTCTCCTAAAATAGGAGAGAAGTGTAAAAAGCACAAAAATGCACAAAATATATTTATTTTGCGCATTTTAAAAAATAATTAACCTACTAATCTGTCATCATCAGCTTCTGCTGCTTTAACCATGATTGCATGTTCTACAGGATTTTCTTTTTTATAACCTGTATCAAAATTTTCTTCAAAACTGAATTCGTCATGAGCCTTTTTGGCTTGATTTTCATCAACCAGTCTTTTTGCCAATTCCGCTATTTCATATACAAGCTGATACCTGTTTTCGGTATTTTCATTCAAATCCCATGCAACTCTTATAATTTGATCCATCATAATAATTTACCTCTTTTTAGCAATCATATAATACAAATAAAATTTTCGCAAGTGGCAAAAAAACATGTGTTGTTGTATAATCGGGTCATGGTTAAAGAAGATATTCGCAGATATATATGGATAGAATTTGTTATATGGCTTCTTATCCTGTTTTTTATAATTTGCGGAGTCCGAATTTATAATTATAAAATTGCAAAAAAACTTGTTACATACCAGATATTTATTTCTGATGCGGACGGTTTAATTGTCGGTTCTCCAGTCAGATATATGGGAGTTCCGGTAGGGTATATCAATAAAATAAAAATAGTATCGGACGAAGTTTATCTGAAAATCGTTATTACCCAAAAAGATTTTAAATTCCCGAAAGGTGTTATTGCAACAGTCGAATTTAACGGTATGGGAGGTTCAAAATCTCTTGAAATATATCCTCCGACAGAAGAAAGTTTATTATCCGGAAAAATTATTGCAGTTCAAAACCCAAGACGTTTAAGTGATGCAACATCTCTTTTGGCTGATATGTTCGGAAAAATTAACTCAATAACTTCCAGAATGTCATATTTTGCAAGAGAAGTCGGCGTTGTTGATTTTAAAAACGGTGTTGATACAAAAGGCATTGAGGACAATATGGATACTGCTGATATATTGATAAATAAAGTTATAAATGAGGAGTTAAAATATGAAGAACGTAAAAGTAATAAATAATCCCGTAGTACTTTTAAATCTTTGTACAATGCGTGACAAAAATACTGACAGTCAGGGTGTAAGAATTGCAACAAGAAAAATTACGAGATGTCTTTTATATGAAGCCTGTAAAAATCTTCCGCTTGTTGAAAAAGATGTTACAACGCCTTTGACTACATTTAAAGCAAAAACTGTTGACCCCGATATAAATTTGATTATTTCACCAATTTTGAGAGCAGGTCTTATATTTACTGATGAAGCTATTGATATCTTGCCTCAAGCAACAATTCGTCATATCGGCATGTACAGAGATGAAAAAACCTTAAAACCCGTTTGGTACTATAATAAAGTACCAATGGAAGCACCAAATCCCGAAAAATTCTATGTTTATATTACGGATCCGATGCTTGCAACCGGAAATTCTCTTATAGAAGCAATAAAATTATATGCGGATAAAGGAATACCTTCGGAAAACATAAAGTGTTTATGCATAATTTCAGCTCCTCAGGGAATTGAAAATATACATAAAACTTATCCTGATGTGGAAATTATAACAGCAGCGATTGACGATTATTTGAATGAAAAAGGTTATATCGTTCCCGGCATGGGTGATGCGGGAGACAGAATTTTTAATACGCTGTAAGGTCGTATAAGGATTGCATTTCTTGTTTTTTCTTTTTATAATCTTGTGTGAGTGGTGAGTTGTGAGTAGTGAAAAGTTCTTATCATAAAACAACCATAACAAAATTTTATTAATATTAATTACGTAAAGAACTACTCACCATTCACCACTCACTATTCACTAGATAAAAAAGGAGAAAAAACATGAAAAAATCTATCAATGATTTAGGCGACGTTAGAGGTAAACGTGCATTAGTCAGAGTTGATGTTAATGTTCCTCTTGACGCAGACAAGAACGTTACCGACGATACAAGAATTCAGGCAATCGTTCCGACCGTAAGAGCATTACAGGAAAAAGGAGCTAAAATTATTCTTATGGCTCACTTAGGCAGACCAAAAGGCGAATGGAACATGGAATTTACGCTTGAACCTGTTGCAAAACACATGTCAAAAGTTTTGGGCGAAGATGTTTTATTCGTTAAATCACCTGTAGGTGACGGTGCAGAAAGTGAACTTGCAAACTTGAAAGACGGTCAGGTAGCTTTATTGGAAAACATTCGTTTTTATAAAGCCGAAGAAGCTAAAGATGATGATATGACTTTTGCAGAAGAACTTGCAAAACTTGGTGATTTCTATGTAAATGACGCATTCGGCGCAGCTCACAGAAAACATACTTCTACCGCTAAAGTTGCTCAACTTGTAAAACCGGCTGTTGCGGGTTTGTTGATGGAAAAAGAAATAAGATGCTTATCTCAGGCTCTTGATAATCCTGTAAGACCTTTCACAGCAGTTGTTGGCGGAGCTAAAGTTTCTTCTAAAATCGGTGTTTTGGAAAACCTGTTAGACAAAGTTGATAATATGATTATCGGCGGTGGTATGGCTTATACTTTCGTTAAAGCTAACGGCGGTAAAATCGGTAATTCCATTTGCGAAGACGACCAATTAGAAACTGCAAAAGCAATTGAAAAGAAAGCACAAGAAAAAGGCGTAAAACTTGTTATGGCGACTGATGTTTTGGTTACTGACGATTTTTCAGGAAACGGAACAAACAAATTTGTTAAAATCAACGAAATTCCTGACGGATTTGAGGGAGTTGATGCTGGGCTAGATTCAAGAAAAGCATTTGCTGAAGTTTTGAAATCTTCGAAAACTATTCTCATGAACGGCCCTGTTGGTGCCTTTGAAAATCCGAAATTTGCTGAAGGAACAAAAGCAGTTTTAGAAGCTATTGTTGAAGCTACAAAAAATGGTGCAGTATCCGTTATCGGCGGTGGTGATTCTGTTTCGGCGGCTAAGAAATTCTGTAAAGCTGAAGATTTCACTCACGTTTCAACAGGCGGCGGAGCATCACTTGAATTTATCGAAGGAAAAGTTCTCCCCGGTGTTGCAGCTTTAGATGAAGCATTAGCAGAAGTAAGATAAGTCTTTTTAGCAGACGATAGGACTTATATGGCTATAGGTCGATAAGACTGTTAAATAAAAAAGCGATATTGGTAAAATGGTACTGATATCGCTTTTTTATTTTTGAATCAAATCATTTATAACTTCACTTGCAATTATCAACCCCATAACTGAAGGACAAAATGCATTACTTCCCGGAATTTGATGTTTTACGGAAATTTCATTACTTTTTGGGGGTTTGAGCGGTTTTTCTTTTGAGAAAACAACTTTTACTTTTGTTATTTTTCGTTTTTTTAATTCCTGTCTGATTACTCTGGCAAGAGGGCAAACAGAAGTTTCCGAAATATCAGCAACTTCGAATTTTGCAGGATCCAGTTTGTTTCCTGCACCCATTGCACAAATAATCGGGGTATTAACCTTTTTACATTCTTCGATTAAAGAAAGTTTTCCGACAACCGTATCTATTGCATCAATAACATAGTTATATTCGGAAAAATTAAATAAACTTTTTGTTTCAGAAGTATAGAATGTTTTAAATTTCTTTATATTAACATTCGGATTAATATCTCTGATTCTTTCTTCCATAACATCAACCTTTGATTTTCCTATAGTTGAATGTGTTGCAATAATTTGCCTGTTTAAATTTGTAATACAAACTTCATCATTATCAATTATATCAATATTACCCAGTCCGCTCCTGATTAGAGCTTCTACGACATAACCTCCTACACCGCCTATTCCGAATACGGCAACATGTGCATTTTTAAGTTTTTCTATGGCATCAGAGCCTATTAATAATTCTGTTCTTGAAAACTGGTCTTGCATAATTTGGATTATAGAATAAAAACATTTTAAACCAACCCCTCTTTCAAAGCTTTAACAGCAGCTTGCGTTCTGTCATCTACAACAAGTTTCTGAATAATATTACAGACATGGGCTTTTGCGGTGTGTTCCGAAATAGTTAATTCCTGAGCAATTTCACTGTTAGAAAGTCCTTCTACAACCAATTTTAAAACTTCATATTCTCTTTGGGTAAGATTTGCATGCTGTTCTTTAAACATTGCTCTTGACATTTGGCGCGGCGGGATTACACCGCAGTTTTTCTCTCTCAAAATAGGTACAACCTTAGGATCCAACCACATAGCACCGTCATAAACCGTTTTAATAACCATTTTTAAAGTATCCGTATTAATATCTTTTAAAGCATAAGCACAAGCTCCCGCATGAAGTGCATCTAAAACTTCCTGTTCGGATAAATGCGCGGTTAAAATTACGATTTTTGCTTTACAATCATATTCAATAATTCTTTTGGCAGCTTCAATACCCGAAATATCGGGTAAACCGATATCCATAAGAACAATATCAGGTTTATTCAGTCTGTATTTTTCAATTGCTTCTTTTCCCCGTTCGGCTTCATATGAAACAACTATCTCATTCTGTCCCTCAAACAATGAGATTAACCCTACTCTTATGAGTTTTTGATCTTCTACAAGTAATACGTTTATTGTCATGGTAATATCTCCTCAGTATTACTTATAAAATCTATTTGCCCTCAATTAATCCCTTTTTTTAGGATTACCAACGGCAATATTAATGCTTTATAATTTTTAAATATTATTTATATTCAAATTTTTATCTTTCGTGCATTTTAAATAATATGCCATTCCAAACTGCGGTTTATTTTGTGTTTTTTCGACTCTCATGATTAAATTCCTCTTTCCGTTATATTAAAACTTATAAAAAATAATTTGTAAGAATGAACAAATTTGTTTGGAATTTCGTTACAATTATATAGAAAAACGAAAGGAGATTTTTTATGTCAGATGAAATCAAAGAAGAAAAGAAATGTAATTGCTGCATTTCAGAAGATTACAAGAGATTTTTATTAACAATTTTAGCTTCATTTTTAGGATGTTTGGTTGCGCTCTGCTTATACGGTGCTGCTACAAAACCTCAAATACCACCGCAGCCATGTCCTTTAATCAGAATGGAAGCTCCTAATTTCGGACACCATAGAGGTAATCACCCGGAATTTAATCACAGAAAAACAGACAAAAGATTTGAACACAAAAAATTTGATGAATTAAAAATGAATGAACACAAAAAGGAAAAATAAAAAAAACAATTAAGGGATAATGAGAATTATCCCTTTTTGTGTATTAAAATAATGCTATGATTGAACTTTCATTAAAAACCAAAGATGATATAAGTATAAAAATTAATCAGTATAAAACGGGGCATAATGAAGTTGTAATAATTTGTCCCGGCTGGTTTATGACAAAAGACAGCAATGCTTTTACAAAAATTGCCGAAGAGCTTTCAAAAGATTTTGATATAATATCCATGGATTTCAGAGGTCACGGAAAAAGTTCCGGATTTTACACATTTACATCTAAAGAAACTTCCGATTTACAATCCGTAGTTGATTTTGCAAAACAAAATTATTCCAAAATATATCTGGCGGGATTTTCTTTAGGCGGAGCACAGGTGCTTATACATGAAGCTCTTTATCACAATGTTGATAAAATTATTGCGGTTTCGGCTCCGTCTGATTTTGACAAAATAGAAAATAAAGTATGGCGAAAAGAAGCATTTATTCCGACTTTCAAAAAATTTGAATGGAAACGCTGGATTTCAATTCGTCCTTCATTAATTATACAAACAAAAATTAAGCCCGTAGACATTGTAAAACAAATAAATGTTCCTGTTCTTTTTATTGCGGGGAAAAAAGATCCTACAGTTTGTCCTTGGCACACTCAAAAACTTTATGAAAAAGCTGTTTGCCCTAAAAAATTTGAATTGTTTGAAAACGGAATACACGCAGAAGATTTGTATTTATCGGAACCCAAAAGGTTCATTAATTTGTGTCTGGAATTTCTGAAAGGATAAATAATATTGTCATTTGTCCTTATTCTGTAAAATATTTATAAAGAATAATGATAATTACATTTTTTTGGATTATCATATTATAAAAGGCAAATAATATGAAATATTCCAAATATTCGGTAATTATTATAGGAAGCGGGATTGCTGGACTATATTCCGCACTGAAAATTGAACAGCAGGTAAATTTACCTGACGGATTACTTTTAATAACCAAATCAGGATTAGGTGAAAGTAATTCCCGATATGCTCAGGGCGGTATGGTTGCAGTTATGAAAGAAAATAAATCGGATTCGGTTGCTTCTCACATATCCGACACAATCAAAGCCGGAGCGGGTTTGAGTGAATTTAATACGATAAAATTTATTTCCGAAAATTCTGATGCCGTTGTTCATGATTTGTTGAAATTTGGGGTACAGTTTGACAAAGATGAAAATGATAATTTTTGTTTTACCCAAGAAGCTGCGCATAGTGTAAGAAGAATTCTACACTCCGGTGGTGATGCTACGGGCAGAATGATAGAACAGGCACTTTGCAAAAAAGTTAAAGAAAACAAAAATATTGAGGTTTATGAAAAGACAGATGCGGTTGAACTTTTAGTGCAATCTGAGGATAGGCTATTTAATAATATCAGTTTTAGTGAAAAATCACAAGAACAACAAATTGATACGGTCTTATCGCCCTATCGCCCTATCGCCCTATCGTCCGATAATAGCTATACCTCCATACCTCCAAACCTCCATACCTCTAAAAATTGCAAAGGTGTCGTTGTCTTTAACAGTGAAACAGGAGAATATGAAACAATTTATTCATCAGCCGTAATTCTTGCAACAGGCGGAGTTGGTCAATTATATAAATATACAACGAACCCCGTTGATGCAACAGGGGACGGAATAGCACTCTCATATAAAGCAGGAGCGGTTTTGCAGGATATGGAATTTATTCAGTTCCACCCTACGGCATTGGCAATCGATTGTGACGAAAACAGATTTTTAATTTCTGAAGCCGTAAGGGGTGAAGGCGCAAAACTTTGTGATGCGGACGGCATTGAATTTATGGCAAAATATGACGAAAGAAAGGAACTTGCTCCGAGAGATGTCGTAACCCGTGCTAATTTTAACGAAATGTGCAAAAACAAAGTAAATAATGTATATTTAAACGCATCTTGTATTGACAGTGAAAAACTTGCAAAACGTTTCCCGAATATTTCCAAAAAATGTCTTGAAAACGGCATAGATATCACAAAAGATTTTATCCCCGTAGCACCCGCCGCACATTATTTTATGGGCGGTGTAAAAACAAATTTGAGAGGTGAAACCTCTGTTAAAGGTTTATATGCGATAGGTGAAGTATCATCAACAGGTTTGCACGGAGGAAACAGGTTAGCCAGCAACTCTTTACTGGAATGTGTAGTCTGTGCATATTCGGTTGCGGATTATTTAAAAACATTGAATTTGAAAACCCCGAAACAAATTGACGAAGAAATAAAATCAATTATCGACAAATACAATGATGAAGATGTTGTTTTGGAAGAAATTGATGTAAAATCTCTGAAATCCGAACTGCAAAATATTATGTGGGATTATGTGGGAATATTGAGAGATGAAAAATCACTAACAACTGCTTTGGAAAAACTTTCAAATATAAAATTCCCGCGTGGTTCAAAATGCTTAAACAGAGATGAGTATGAGTTTAGAAATATGCTTATTGTTGCAAAACTCATTACTGCCTGCGCTTTGGAGAGAAAAGAATCAAGAGGAGCGCATTTCAGAACGGATTATCCGAAGATGAATGAAGCTTGTGAGCATAGCGTGATTGATAATAGTGGAAAGTGGAAAGTGGAAAATGGAAAGTTAAGTAACTTTCAATTTTCAACTTAATCATATTTTAATGCTTAAAGATAAGGAGGAGCCCCTTGTTAAGTAAATTTTACGTAAGAGAACATATAAAAAGTGCATTACAGGAAGATATCGGGTTTGGCGATATTACAACAGAAAATTTGGCGGGCGAAAATGATTTTTTGAAAGCCGAACTGAATACAAGGAATGACGGTGTTCTTTGCGGCTGCGAAGTTTTTAAACAGGTTTTTGACGTTTTATCGGGCGAAGTTGAGATAAAATTTTATTTTAAAGACGGCGATTTGATTAAAAAAGGTGATAAAATAGCTGATTTGAAAGGTCCCGCTAAAGATGTTCTTATGGGTGAAAGGCTTGCGCTTAATTATATTCAGAGATTGTCAGGTATTGCAACGGAAACAAGAAAATACCAAGACGCCATAAAACCCTATCACGCAAAAATCGTTGACACCAGAAAAACAACCCCGAATTTCAGAGCATTTGAAAAATATTCCGTATTCACGGGCGGAGGAGCTTTGCACAGATTTAATCTCTCAGATTGTGCAATGATAAAAGATAACCACATCAAACTTGCAGGTTCGATTACAGAGGCTGTCCGAAAATTGAGAGAAAAAATTTCTTTTACCCACAAAATTGAAGTCGAATGTGATACGTTTGAACAGGTAAAAGAGGCGGTAGAATGCGGAGCTGACATAATCATGCTTGATAACATGCCGGTTGACTTGATGAAACAAGCGGTGGAATATGTGGCAGCTAAGCAGCTAAGCAGCTATGCAGCTAAGTCAGAGGAGTGTCAGAGGGCAGGAAGTCAGGAGGTCAAGCTTTTTAATAATAGTAGTATTGATAAAATTTCACAGCAACCGCTAACTGAAACCAACTATTCAACCCAAACTCCCCCTCACCCGCAGGGAAAGGGAGTATGCCATGACAACCTTTCAACCCTTCAACCTTTCAACCCTTCAACCGATACGGACTTATCGCCTTATAGCCCTATCGCCCTATCGCCCCTAAACAGCCATACTTCCATACCTCCATACCTCCATACCTCCAAAATTATCGTCGAGGCAAGCGGAAATGTAAATTTAGATACGGTAAATTCTATTGCATCAACAGGAGTGGATATAATTTCATCAAGTGCAATCGTTGCAAAAGCTCCGACATTGGATTTGGCTTTAGATATTGAATAAATTATTCTGTCATATCTGCAAAATCACGCAGGCTTATTTTGTAAATTTCACATAATTTACAAACAGTCAGAAATTTTATATCGTGTTTAAAATTTTCAATATTTAGAATTTTGTAAACAGACAACCCCGATTTTTCTGATAATTCTTTAACAGACAAATTATTACTTATTCTGAGATTTTTTAATACCGTTGCTACACGTTTGCAAAATTCTGATATTGCCATGATTTTCTCCTTAATGCTTATTCAATATATATTATATAAGCACAATTGTCAAGAGCATAATGTTATTATTTTATGTATATAAAATGTATACAAAAGGAGACAGATGTTACACAAAAAATTAAGGCAAACTGGTAACAGTTGGGGTTTAGTCATACCAAAAGCATTTTTAGAAAGCGTGAATATCAACCCTGTACTTGATGAAATAAGCCTTGAAATAGAAGGTGATACAATTAAGCTCAAGAAATACAGAGAAGAAAAAGATAGATAGTCATTCCGAACTTGATTCGGAATCTATTAATGTTAATATAGAGTTATGGAATTTGCTGAAAAAACATTGAGTTCGGAACAGATTTATGACGGCAGAATAGTTAAGGTTTTCAGAGATGATGTTGAACTTTCTGACGGGAAAAAATCATTCAGGGAAGTTGTAAGACACTCCGGCGGGGTTGTTATTTTGGCGGTAAAGACAGCTAAGCAGCCGGGAAGCGAAGCGGCTGAGAATAGTGGAAAGTTGAATAACTTTCAACTTTCAACTTTCAACTTGCAACCAGATAATCGCTATACCTCAAGCTCTCAAGCCTTCCATACTTCTATTCTGTTCGTTCGCCAATTTCGTTACCCGATGAAAGAGGTTTTATTGGAACTTCCGGCTGGAAAGTTAGAAGATGGTGAAGAACCTTTTAAAGCGGCAAAAAGAGAATTGGAAGAAGAAACAGGATATTGCGCAAACAAATGGACTGATTTGGGTTATGTTTATACTTCTCCGGGGTATAGTGACGAAAAATTGTATCTTTATATGGCGGAAGATTTGGAATATACAAAATGTCGTCCCGATGACGGTGAAATTTTAGAGCCTGCAGAATTTTCCGTCAATGAGGCTCTGGAAATGATAAAAGACGGAAAAATTATTGATGCAAAAACTTTGTGCGCATTTATGAGGGCAAAACTATTATGATAAAAATGGTTGCAACAGATATAGACGGAACGATTTTGAATTGGGAATACGGCGGATTTACTCAAGGTGTAATTGACTGCGTAAAAAAATTAACCGCATCAAACGTTAAAGTTGTCCTTGTAACAGGCAGAATGCACAAATCCGCAACATTTTTAGCTGATGAACTGGGTCTGGACACTCCCATAGTTTCATATCAGGGCGGAATGATTAAAGAAAACAAAGAAAACGGTGAATGTTATTACAGAAAAAATCTTGATAACGAAAAAGCAAAAGAAATTATCAAATGGGCAAGAGAAAATAATATACACATAAATCTTTATATTAATGATGTTTTATACGTTGAAAACGATAATGAAATTATAAAAAAATATACAGGCGCAAGATATATTGAATATAAGGTTTGTAATTTTGATGATTTGACAATTGATAATATAAATAAAATTCTGGCAATAGATTATAACAATCCGGAAAAAGTAACAAACTGGGTTGAATTTTTATCAAAAAAATATCCTGATTTATACATTGTAAAATCAACTCCGTATTTTTGTGAAATTTCGCATAAAGATGCACGAAAATCTTGTGCCGTAGAATATTTACGTAAAAAATGGAATTTGAAAAAAGAGGAAGTTTTGACTATCGGCGATCAAAATAACGATATAGAACTTTTAAAAGCCGGAGGAATAAAAGTTGCTATGGGAAACGGCACACCAGAATTAAAAGAATGTGCCGATTTCATAACTGATACCGTTCAAAATGACGGTTTTGTAAAAGCTGTTGAAAAATTTATTTTTCATCAGGAACGGTAAATTTAGTTCCGCATCTCAAGCAGAATATCTGTAATCCCGGTTCGTCATCATCAACGTCCTCAAAACCTCTGATGCGAACTTCACCGTTTGCATCAACATCTGTTTTATATTTTGTTCCGCATTTCGGGCATGCAACAAACCTAAAACCGTTGCTTGATTGTACTTTGGCAATCAATGATTTTTCATTGTTCTGCTTTGGCATGTAAGCTTCAAGATTTACTCTGTTCGGCTTGGAACCGCCAACCGGACGACCGTCCTTGTGTTCAACATACACGGCATTTCCGTATACCGTTATCTCCTGAACATTATCTTTTATAGGATAAATTTCAATTGAAAAATTAATAATTGCATTTGCATCCATAAATTCAGCCATTTGCTGAGCTTTTTTAATTGCTATTTGGCGATATGATTCGCCTTCTGTTGATTTTGCCGTACCAAAGACCAATTCTTTATATTCAAGAATTCTGTAGCCTTCTATACTTTCTCCTGCTGATATTAACATTATTTTTCCTCCGGAATTATGAACGCAGTATCAAATTTTAAACAAAAAATCCGAATACACGTTTCTACTATATCTACATCTTCCGTATATATATTATAATAACTTAAAAAATTTGGCAATACATATTTAGTACAATAAATGCACGAAATAAAGAAGAATTTTTCAAAAATCTCCTTAAACAGAGTAAAAACTTAACTTATTCCAGCGGTATAGTTAATTTTTGACCGATTGAAAGTTTGTTTGGATTAGAAATTTTATTTGCTTTTAAGACAACAGCTTCTTTTTCTTTACTGTAAGAACCGAAAAATCTTATCAAAATACTTTCCATAGTGTCACCGTTTTGAACAGTGTAAGTTTCATTCGCAAAATCAACTGATGCGGTATCACCTGATGAAGGTACAAAACTCAGGTTCAAATTTTCTTTTTTTGCAGGCATAATTGAATTTTCTTTTACCGAATTAATACCTTTTGCCGAAAAACTTATTAATATCGATAAAACAAGCATTATAACCACTCCGGCAATAAAACCTGTCGCCAAATATACATTAGGAGATTTTTCAGACCTTTGATTTATTTTAAAATTTTGCCATAAAACGTCTAATTCCCGCTCTTTATCCTGTGATGCACCCTGCCTCAGATATACACTCGGTGAATTATCATAAACGTCATGTCCGTATTTAGACAATGTCTCCAAAACTGCCATTTTTTCCTTAGATAAATTTGATCTTCTGATAGTTGAACTTTTCATTTTTCCAAATCCCAATAATATAAATTGTTTCCATATAAATATATCATAACAAATTTTATATTTCAAGTTTGTGTATATTTGTTAATTTTATGTTATTCTTGTATTAAATGAAGAAGATTTTGTACGTATTAATCCTTACTCTTATTACATCTTGCCCCGTAAAATGCGAAGATGCAATTTTACTTGAAGAAAATATAGTACATGAAGAAACCGTAATACAAGATGAAGGGCTTGTTCCTGATGAAGCCGTACTTGATGTTGATATTCCGCACGAAGAACTTTTTGAAATACGTGAAATTCCTGATATAAGCAAACCTCAAAAATTCGAAACATATACATTTAAAGAACGGGTTTCAAAGGGAGTTGAAGATGTTTATAAATTGCAAATTGAAAATACAAGAGTTCCGTCATGCCTTTTAAAAGATCAATTAACAAAAAAATTTGACAAAGGTCCTGTAGAAAGTGTTCATATCTGGACGGGTTTAAAGATGAATATGTCGGAAGATATTCGGGAAAACGGTGATAACAACACAACCTTCAGAATGAACGTTATTAACAACTTTATTGACGGAAAATTCAGAGGCGGTAAAGAAAATTTCAGAATAATGCTTGATACAACCCCGCAGAATAATGTTTCTTTTATGCAATATCTTTTTCAGGATTTGTATGTTGATACAAAGCGGATTCCTCATCACAGAATTTTAATAGGAAATTCCCGTCCGAGTGTAGGTTATGAAGGTTCAGGCTCTGCATACACTCTGCCTTTCGCAAGTCGTTCCCAAATTGCAAGAAATTTCGGTACTGTTCGAAAATTCGGGGTAAGAGTTATGGGCAATTATCCTTTAATTGATTACGATTTAGGCGGATTTAGTTCGGACACTTATTTTACGGAATTTTTTCCCGGAGCTGAATTTGACGGCTGGGTAAATATCAAACCTTTAGCAAAAACTGACGGAAAATACGGAATTTTAAAACTTGGAGGCGGTATTGCAACAGGCAAAAGACATGGTGAGGATTTTACGGTCAGCAGTGCATATGTCGGATATGAATATAAAAAATTTAGAATTAAAGCCGAATATGCAAACGCAAACGGTTCAAACGGCTTATCCGGTTTTACGACAAAAAACCGTCAGGGTTGGACTGTTACGGCTTATTATCTTATAAATAAAAAACTTGAAGCAATTGTCAGATATGATGAATTTGATCCCGATAAAAGTATCGGCAATAACAATAAACGTGAATATACCGCAGGCTTGAGCTGGTATATAAAAGGACAGGCGCTAAAACTTATCCTAAACTACGTTTTCTGCCAAAATCAGGCAGCTTCAGACAGCCACAGAATTGTACTCGGTATGCAAATTGCATTATAAAAAATTAGTTTTATTTATTAATAATTGCATAAATTTCTGCTAATTTACCCGATTTGTTATTCTTAAATTTAATTTCCTTTTTAGATTCTGCGGGAGTAAATTCTGATTTTTGATAATTAATCAAATAACGCATAAATTCCGGACTAAACATACAAACACCTTTCCTTCACATATATATAAAGGATTTTGATTAAAAATTTTTGCTAATATTTTCAGAAATATTTACAATAGTTAACTAAAATGATTATGTTTCTGAAAGCAGGTTGAGGATAGTCGGATATTGGAGGAGGGTAAGAGGGTTAGAGGAATAGTCTTTTAACATAGATTTAAATGGCGATAGGACGATGGGGCGATAAGGCCGTATCGTTTAATTTAAAAAATACACCATAAAAACACATCAAAATAAATATTTTGATGTGTTTTGTTCTAACATATACATTTTACAATATTTTTCACGATTTGTCCAGTCCTCAAAATGATGTATTTTTCAATTTTTAGGGTGGTGAAAATCAGCACTATTCTTTGTTTTCCAGAATAATACATCATAATATTTATTATGGTGTATTTTTTAAAAGAAAGGAAGGACATATGAAAAATTTGAAAACACTTGTAGAATCACAGTTCCCTCTCCTTGGGAGAGGGTTAGGGAGAGGGGGAGATAAGAAATCCGCCTTCACTCTTGCGGAAGTATTAATTACACTTGGTGTAATCGGAGTTGTTGCATCGATAACAATATCTGCTTTAGTTAAACATTATCAAAAAATAACATGGACTAATCAACTGAAAACTAATTATTCTTTATTAAATCAAGGATTTCAAAAAATGATGGCAGATGACGGGGTACAAAATATTGGAGATACAGAAGTATGGTTATCTATACCTCAAGTAAGACGTCCTTGGGGTACCATAGAACCATTCATGGACAGTAGTAGTGATATTGAGATTTGTACTACTTTTTATAACAATTTAGGAAAATATTTCCAAATTTCTAAAATAGGAAAATTGTCTAATTATGAATATAAGAGAATTACTGGTTCATCATTAGGAATATATAATAATGAAGCTATTATACTTAATAACGGAGCTATAATTTTTAATTATGAATTTAGAATGCCTGAAATTCCCTCTATGGAATATTGTAAGCAAGTTCACCAACTGGGCGGACACATGTGCGCATATTCCGGAATCTTTGATATTGATATAAACGGTCAAAAAGGACCAAATATTCTCGGTAGAGATATATTTCATTTCTATATATCAGAATTAGGCATTATCATACCAGATGGGGGGAATGATTATGCAATATATAGACAATGCAGTTATAGAAACTGTGATCCTAGCGAGTTAGGTATTTGGAAAACCAATAATTCGGAATATGAATTTTCTTTATGCGATTCTAAGGGTAGAGATTCCAGCAATCAAGCTCATCCAAATGGTTATGGTTGTTCCGGCTTACTTATCGACCAATTAAACTGGAAAATGAATTATTAGTCATCTGTTAAAGAAAATTTGTCATCGCGGATTTGTGTAAACAAATTCCGCGATCTTTTTTATTTTAACAATACAGATTGCGCAACAAGTGCGCGATGACAAATAATTTTAAATTGATAACGACTTATACACTTATTTGTTTCTTCCCCGATACGGTCTTATCGCCCTATAGCCCTATCGTCCTATCGCCATTTAAAATGATAAAAACCCTCCGTCACTTCGTGCCACCTCCCTTAAAAGGGAGGCTTTTAGCTTTCTTATGCTCCTACGCTCTTATCCACCTATAATCCCTATCGCCACTTTAAATCAGCAAACTAAAGTCTACGTATCTATTTGTCTACAACTATTGTCAATTTTAAGGGGTGCACTTCAATTATGCCCAAATTTACGCCAAATCTATCCTTTTCTTTTCCTCTAAAAGTTTGTCATAAACCCATTCGGGAACGAAGTTTTTACCTAATATGATTTGTCCGTTCATAATATTCGGGCAGTGGAAATCCGAACCACCCGTTACAATCAGTCCCAATTCCTCCGCCATTGACGAAAAATATTCCACACAGGCAGGTGAATGTTTTCTATGATACGCCTCAATTCCTCTCAAACCGTATTGCATCAATTCTTTTATTAAATTTTCCGCTATATCCAAATCGTGCGGGTGGGCAATTACAGGAATTCCACCTGCGTCATATATAATTTCAACGGCATCATGAGGAGAAACTGTTTTTCTCTGAACATAAACAGGCGATTCATCATTGATATATTTTGCATAAGCGTCCATAACACTATGCGTTCCTCCCGCATTTGTTATAGCTTTTGCAATATGCGGACGTCCGATACTTCCGCCTTCCGCAACCTGTTTTTTTATATCATCAAGTTTTATCTTTATACCCTCTTTCTTTGACAATAAAGATATAATCTCTTTTGTTTGTTTAATACGAGCCTGTTGCTGTTGTTTCAACATCTCTTTAAAATCACTGTTATTAACGTCCATAAAATATCCCAAAATATGGACTTCGTTATTTTTATACAACGTATTAACTTCAATACCGCATATAATTTCAAGTTTATCTTCAAGATTTTTTTCTTTTATATAATTTTTTGCGACATCATAGGACAGAATATTGTCATGATCTGTCAAAGCAATTACCTGAAGCCCGACATCAATTGCGGTGTCGACTATTTTTTCGGGCGAAAACACACCGTCCGAAAAATAGGTATGTATATGAAAATCACCTTTCATTTTCCTCTTCCTTTTTATTTTTATCTGCTAACTCAAAAATTCTTCTTATTGAAACGGCATGCCCTGATACTTTATCAATTTCGACCTCAACAGCATTAATTTGGACGACATTACCGTCAGCTACATCATAACGTTCGGGTACAACAGTCGTAAAGCGATTAACGGAAGTTTTGTAATCCATACCGATTACACCATCTTTAGCTCCGCAAAAACCGGCATCTGTAATATATGCCATATTATTAATAATCTGTTCATCAGCGGTTTGAACATGTGTATGAGTACCAAAAAACGCACTCACACACAATTCCGAACAAAATTTCGCAAAACAGACTTTTTCTGCTGTAGCTTCTGCGTGAAAATCCATAATCACAATCGGGGTAATATCTTTTAATCGTTTAATTTCTTCCGCAACGACCGTCCATTGAGAGTCTACAGGGCTCATAAATACCCTTCCCAGTGCATTTATAACCCCGATTTTTGTACCGTCATGGAGTTCAAAAACACGACTTCCCTGACCTTGAGTATCCTCGGGGTAATTAAACGGGCGAATAAGTTTTTCCGCCCCGTTGATGTAGTTAAAAATTTCTTTTTTATCCCAGATATGGTTGCCTGAAGTCATACAGTCAATACCGTATTCTGATAAATCGTTATAATTTTTTTCGGTTAAACCAAAACCGTGAGATGCATTTTCGACATTGGCAATTATAAAATTGAAAGTTGAAAGTTGAAAGTTGAAAATTAAGGGTTGACAGTCTATAGTTGAAAAACTTTCCACTTTCAATTTTCCACTTTCCGCTGTTTGGAACTTTCCACTTTCAACTTTCAACTTTCCACTTAAATAATCCCGCACGGCAAAACGTCCAGGCCTGCCGACCAGATCACCAAAGAACAATATTTTTACTGTATTATTGTTATTTGCCATTTTTTGCTACCGTGAAATGTGAAACGTAAAAAGTGAAAAGTCCTTTAAACTCGCTTCGCTCGAAAATATTTTTTGCACGAAGTACCAATATAGACATTTCACCTCTCACTTTTCACTTCTCACTTTATTTCGCTATTTCCGTTGTCCTGAACTCTCTTACAACCGTTACTCTGATTTGTCCGGGGTAATCAAGTTCATCTTCTATACGTTTTGCAACATCTCTTGCAAGTTTTTGTGATGCCAAATCATCAAATCTTTCAGCTTCAACAATAATTCTGACCTCACGACCTGCCTGAACCGCAAACTACTGTTTTATGCCTTCATAACTGTTTACGATTTCTTCGATTTTTTGCAAACGTTTGATGTAAATTTCCAAAGTATCACGTCTTGCACCCGGTCTGCCTGCAGAAATTGCATCAGCAACTTTGACTAATACCGCTTCAATTGTATTTGCTACAACGTCATCATGGTGAGCTTCAATTGCATGAACAACTTCCGATCTTTCACCATATCTTGTGGCAAGTTCTACACCAAGCTGAATATGTGTACCCTCTTGAGTTTGGTCAACGGCTTTTCCGATATCATGTAATAAACCCGCACGTTTTGCTGTTTTTTCATCAGCACCTATTTCAGCGGCAAGCATGCCTGCAATATGACCGACTTCAAGAGAATGTTTCAAAACATTCTGACCGTAACTTGTTCTGTAATATAAACGGCCTAATGTTTTAATAAGCTCTTTATTCAAGCCCATAACACCCATTTCAAGTGCTGCGTTTTCACCTTCCGTCCAAATTTTCTTATCAATTTCTTCCTGAGCTTTTTCAACCATTTCTTCAATACGGACAGGGTGAATTCTGCCGTCTACAATAAGTTTTTCAAGCGCAAGTTTTGCAATTTCACGTCTTACGGGGTCAAAACTTGATAATACAACGGCTTCGGGAGTATCATCAATGATTAAATCGACACCTGTCAATGTTTCCAATGCTCTGATATTGCGGCCTTCACGACCTATGATACGGCCTTTCATTTCGTCATTCGGAAGTGCTACAACCGAAACAGTAGTTTCAACAACCTGCTCAATCATACATCTTTGCATTGTTGTTGAAAGAATTTCTTTTGATTTTTCAAGAGAAATTTCTTTTATTTTGGCTTCATTTTCACGAATTAACTGCATTTGTTCCTGAGCCAAATCATGCTTTAACTGTTCAAGAAGCATATTTTTTGCATCTTCTGCAGACATGCCGGAAATTCTTTCAAGTTCTGTCGTCTGCTTTTGAACAATCTCTGCCAAATAGTCTTCTTTTTCAAGTAATTCATCAATTTTTCTTTGAGCCTGCAGGTCTTTTTCGGTATATTCCTGAATTTTATCTTCAAGCATATCCTCTCTTTTAGCTAACTTCTGTTCCTGTCTTGCAAGTTCCTGCCTGCGTTCTCTTTCTTCTTCGTTAAGTTTTTCCCTGTCATTTTGCAATTCTTCGATTGCTTTAATTCTTGCTTCTTTTAAAAGAAGTTTTTCTTTTTCTTCCAATGCTTGTTTATCTTTTTCAACAGACTGAAGCATGGATTTAGCCTTGCTTTGCTGGACAATCAGCGCAGCGATTAAAGCTATTACCGCAATAATCGCAATAATTAATTTAAAGTCCATAAAGTACCTTATCCTTTTCTATTTTTTAATAATACACACAATGCCCGATACATTTATCCTATCGGGTTTTCAACTATGAAGTTAATCATACGAAAATCATTGCATATATTTCCAAAAAATATTTACTACTACATCTGATAATATAGTAGCATGTTTTCTTTTTTTTGTATAGAGGATTTTTAAAATATTAAAATAACTTTATTTTTTTAGGCTCTTATAAAGCTTATCCAATGAATCCATACAAATACTTCTTAACCATGTCGGCAGGTTTTCGTAATATCGGGCTGTTTTTTGGGATATTGTTACACCGTTAAACTCTGATTCAGCGCAGTTATATAGAGGTGTAACCAAGTCCTTGTGTAAAATACTTAACAAACTTAATTTGCCATCTTTTTTCTTTACTACTGTTTTATAGCCGTTTTTATATACATGCACAATTGTAACATCACCATTTGCATCAACTATTCTTGTTTTATACGGAACATAAAAATGATTAGCTTTACCAATACGTAATGTTGCTTTATCCTGTTCAGGAATAAATTCTATATTACAATTAAATCTTTTTGGAGAGTACCAAAATACATCATGCCGGACGGAACGTCCATGCATTAAAAAACCCATTAAATTATTTAAGCCTGCTTTATTAGGAGTTACTCTTTCGGGATAAACATGTCCGTTATCCAAATTTATAGCCGCAATTTTTCTCCCTTTTCCGTCTGTATTGTCTGTTAAAGTGAACAGTACAGGAGTTTTTCCCTCATAAGTATCAAACATTTCCCGCAAATAATCTGTACCTGTACATGTCGGGCTGTCTGCTATTTTTTTTACATCATTATCAAATATACAATGAGCACCGAATGTAAAATCATTATTAACTATTTGCGCAACTTTCATTTATAATTCTTTCCTTATAGGATATTAATTCCTAAAAATAAAAATTTTGCTGTATTTTCAAAATTTGTACAAGAAATTGTTACAAAACTTTAAAAGAATTTTATAATAATCCGTCATCTTATTTTCTTAAATATTACGGGTACTTTTACCTTGCAATGATATGTAGTTACTTCCGAAAATCCTATCGGCTCAAATCTTCCGCCTTTTAAAAGTGCCTGTAGGAGCGGAGATTCTTTAAAGCATTTTAGGAATTTATGTTCCCTGTGATTTTTATTCGATTCAACATAAAACGGTGTATCGCAGAAATTTACAACATTTTCTTTCGGTGTTGTTTCATCAGTTAAAAACAAATGTTCTTTTAAGTGGTTACCCAAAACAAAAATACCGCCTTTATCCAAGGTTTTATAAACACCGTTTATCAAATAATCCATAAGAAGATTTTTGTTTTTAAATACTCCCGGAAGTGCATTATAGTTCAAAACCTCATTTACATTGTTATTGCACATATGATATATTGCATTTCTGAAAAATATTCCGCCGACAGGGTTTTCTTTTCTGACCTGACCGACATTCATAAAATTTCCCAGACGCAAATCGATTTGGCTTCTATAAGCATTGTGCAAACAATAAAATCTTTCAACAAAATCAGGATTTTCGCATTTTAAACTTATATATGCACTTTTATTATTTATGTCTTTATACTCTCTGCTAGCAGGAACTTCGTACATCATATCGTGAAATTTTTCTCTCAACTCCAGCAATTCCTGATATTCAGACGGATAATTTTGTTTCAATTGACTTTTTGAAACACTCGGAAGCAAATATGAATCATACCAGTTTGAAAATACCGTATAAACACCTCTTTTACCGATTCTCAATGCATCTGCACTTGTATCGTAACCGATTGCTCTATATTTGCCGTCAGGTAAAAACATTTTAAACGAAATATTTTCTTCACCGGTAGAACAACCGTAAATAAGCACATCTGCACCGTTTGGAAAAGTTGTTTTAATTTCATCGGCAGCTTCCTGCAAAATTTTTCTGTCCCTGTTAAACCAGCTGTCATTAATATTTCCCGTTTTCGGGTCAACATGAAGCACCCCCGTAAAATTTATTTTTTGGGCGGGAGGATTCGTATAATATTGACTACAAACACCAATGCGCATAATGACATAATGTTTGTGAATATAAAAAATTGCTCAATTTATTAAGAAATTTTACAAATATATATTAAAGTGTTATAATCTGAGCGAAATAAGGAGAGAAATATGGAAATTAAAACTGTTCAAAACATTGATTCAACAGAAGTTTTGGTTATCAACAAATTTGAAGGCGAGAAAACTTCTCAAGAGTTGGTAAATACTTTTGTTGTCGAAAAAGATAATTTTGAAGGAAAATTCGGTCAAACTTATTTAATTCACACTTTAGGAAAAATTTCCGCAGACAAAATTTTGGTTGTAGGTTTTGGTAAAAGAGAAGAATTTGACCACAACAAAATGAGAGAGGCTGTCGCAAAAGCTATCAAAAAATTAAATCAAATTAAAGCTAAAAAAGCGATTTTTGATTTTGATGTAAACTGCGATTACGGAAAATCTGCCACACTTGGCGCAATGATTGCGGATTATGCTTATGACAAATACAAATCAGAAAAAGTACATCATTTAGATGAAATTTCTTTCACAAAATTTTCTGAAGAAGATGTTGAAGAAGGGAAAATATTCGGCGAAGCCATGAAATTCACAAGAGATTTGGCAAACACTCCCGCACAAATCGCAACTCCGGCA
Source organism: bacterium (assembly GCA_017633675.1). GTDB lineage: Bacteria > Cyanobacteriota > Vampirovibrionia > Gastranaerophilales > Gastranaerophilaceae > Stercorousia. The sequence continues at coordinate 31,071 of JAGBOW010000105.1, forward strand.
AAGTTAGCCGAAATTGCACAGAATATTGAAGGAGTAGAAACCAGAATTTTTGAAAAACCTGAAATAGAAAGAATGGGAATGGGTGCATATTTGGCAGTCGGTCAGGGAAGTGTAAATCCTCCGAAATTCATTCACATGAAATATACGGGACTAAACCCCAAAAAACGTATTGCAATAATCGGAAAAGGTATTTGTTTTGATTCGGGCGGTTTGGATTTGAAACCTGCAGCATCAATGCTTACGATGAAAGATGACATGTCAGGTGCAAGTTGTGTTTTAGGTGTTATGCAGGCATTAACAAAATTAAAACCCGAATTGGAGGTTCACGGTATTATCGCAGCCTGCGAAAATATGCCTTCCGGTGCATCATACAAACCGGGTGATATTTTAACGGCTAAAAACGGAAAAACAATTGAAGTTGACAACACTGACGCAGAAGGCAGATTAACTCTTGCTGATGCACTATGTTATGCCTGCGAACTTGGAGTTGACGAAGTTATTGATATTGCAACTTTGACTGGTGCTTGCATGGTAGCTTTGGGAACTGTTGCATCAGGAATTATGGGAAATAGCGAAGAATTAATCTCAAAATTAATTTCAACAGCAAAAGATTCCGGTGAAATATACTGGCAAATGCCAATGTTTAAAGAATATTTTGACAGCCTAAAATCTGATATTGCAGATATGAAAAATACGGGTTCAAGATATGGCGGAGCATCAGCTGCAGGATTATTCCTGAAAGAATTTGTAACAGACAACGTAAAATGGGCACATATAGATATTGCAGGAACTGCTTATCTTGAAAAACCGCAAAAAGAATTTATTGCCGGTGCAACAGGCGCAGGTGTCAGAACATTATTAAATTATTTAAGTAAATAATAAAAAACGGGATTATCCCCTCATGCACAATTTCAAGGTGACTTTTTTCTTTAATTTTATAGTGTGTGAGGGGATAATTGTGTATAAAATTATCCGTAAAATTTTAAATAATATTAAACTTTAGCCATTATATGTTGTTTTTGAACATAAATTGCATTATCGCGCATAAAGTAGTCGTTTTTTAACATGTTAATTAAAAAATCTCTTACAGTAACTTTTTTGACTTCTTTAAACGATTTTTTATTCATATTTAATTTTACAAGTGATTTAAGAAAATTTCTTCCGATTTTTGTTAAATTACCCTCATAATTAAAAATCGGATTTTTTGAATTTAATTCCATACTTGCATATATAACGTCTTGTGCGGATACATCACTTCTGATACCGATTTTCATCAAATCCAAAGCATAGCTGTTACTTTCTTTTGCTGCCCGATTCATCATCTGAGCAATATCATAGGCATTTGCCCTTATTATAGGTTTATCCATAAAATTTACGGGTTTCATCATTACCTCCGAACATATAAAAACCCTAAATAAAAAATTTTGCTATTAATTATTCAAAAAGTTTATTTAAATCGATATTTAAAGAATTTGCTATATCAATTACAAGTGTGAGTTTTGGATTTTGTAAACCGCTTTCAATCATACTTATAGATCTTCTTGTTGTATTGGCAAGTTCGGCCAGTTCTTCCTGAGAATAATCTTTACGTACTCGCTCAGCTTTTATATTCCTTCCTATACTTTTGAGATCATTTTTATACATAGTTTAATTCTACATACTTGACTTTTTACATTCTATGTTCAATACTAAAATTAATGAGAAGTATTAATTACAATATGTAATGTATTAATTTTAATATGTATAGTAAGGAGAAAAATATGAAAAAAAGAAAAATCGGTTTCACGTTGGCGGAAGTTTTGATTACTTTGGGCGTAATAGGTGTTGTGGCTGCAATAACCATGCCGATATTAATTAAGAATTATCAAAGGCATGTTTGGGTTAATCAGTTAAAAGCAAATTATTCTTTACTAAATCAGGGTTTTCAAAAAATGAAGGCAGATGACGGGGTGGATAATATATTTGACACAGAAACATGGAGATCCTTAAATCAATCTTGTTCATCAGGATATAATGGAACTACACCAACATGTGAAAACTTTTATCCAAATATGAAAAAATATTTCAAAATCGCATCAATTGGAAAATTAAATAATTATAGTTATAAATACGTAAATAATAATATTGCAGATAATTATATTAATAATGCAATTGTTTTATCTAACGGTGCAATTCTTTGGGAATATAATTTTTATACAAATAGTACAAATAATGTAGTATGTGATATAGCAAAACAGTACGGTGGTCATATGTGTGGTCAGTTCGGATCTTTTCGAATTGATGTTAATGGTCAAAAAGGCCCTAACACTTTAGGCAGAGATATTTTTAAATTCTTTATATCAGATAAAGGAGAAATTGTTCCGGCAGGAGGAAATCAGCTTGCAATTTATGGTGCTGCTAGTCAAGCTCAATATTCACATAGTATGAATATTGAAAAATTCAAAACCAATGGCCCTTGTGATGGTGGTACTTGTTATACTTGCATGCCATCTTTAGCTTCTAGCTATCGTGGAGCCGGACATGAGAACGGTGATGGTTGTTCCGGCTTGTTGATTGATCAATTAAATTGGAAAATGGATTATTAAAGGTAATAACAAATATCTATTTTGTCGGGTTTCACCCAATCTGCTACACTCACAAACTTAATTATTTAAAAAAAATAATAAAAAATATAAAATATAAAAAAACTCCCGATTTAAATATTGGGAGTTTTTTATATTTCGTTGTGTCGACTCAACTTGTATTTTCTTTATACAGAATTACCTTAATTACCAGCTTGCTTTGGTAACACCGGGCAACAAGCCTTCATGAGCCATTTTTCTTAAACAAATTCTGCAAAGACCGAAATCTCTGTGATAACCGTGAGGTCTGCCGCATATTGAGCATCTGTTATGAAGTCTTACTGCAGGATATTTACCGGCTGCTGCAAGTTGTTCACGTCTTTGTTCTTTGTTTATCATCGCTTTCTTAGCCATGAATTTCTCCTTTTTTTTAGTGGAAAGTTGAAAATTGAAAGCTGAAAGTATTTCATTTTCTCTTTTCCAAATTAATTATCTACTATCATCATTCAATGAAAAACTTCAAATGGTTTATGGAAAAAACTTTCCACTTTCCACTTTCCACTT
>JAGBOW010000106.1 GCA_017633675.1 bacterium
AAGCTAATCTGAAATCAATGTCCAGAATGGAACTTATACATGCTGCCATGTCGGGACAAATCGACCAATATGATTTTGATTATGACGGAGCTTTTGCAAAAGTCATTCAGGATTTTAACAAACCTGTTGAAGTTACGGTTCCGGAAAGTTTAAACGGAGAATTAAGACAATATCAAATGACCGGTCTGAAATGGTTATGGACAAATATAATAAAAGGGTTTGGCGTTTGTATGGCAGACGATATGGGATTAGGTAAAACAATTCAGGTTATAAGTCTTATTCTGAAATTAAAAGAAGAAAATAAACTGGACAAACCTGTATTGGTAATCTGTCCGACAACTCTAATCGGAAACTGGATGAAAGAACTGCAAACATTCGGCCCTAATATAGATGCAGCTGTTTATCACGGCTCCGAAAGAAAATTAGATGTAAAACATGATATAATTCTCACTACTTATGCGATTTTGAGAATAGATATAGAGGAATTAAAAAAACAGGATTGGGGAATGATTATTGTTGACGAAGCGCAAAATATCAAAAACCCTGATACTGCACAAACACTTGCAATTAAAATGCTTAAATCTGATATAAAAATTGCAATGACCGGTACTCCTGTTGAAAACAGATTAACTGAGTTGTGGTCAATATTTGATTTTATTAATCACGGTTATCTTGGCAGTTTAAGGGAATTTCAAAAGAGTTACGCAATCCCGATTGAACGATTTAAAGAAAACTCACGTGCAACAAAATTAAAAATGTCGGTTTCTCCGTTTGTCTTGAGAAGATTAAAAACCGATAAAAAAGTTATTACTGATTTACCCGAAAAAATGGTAATTAATGATTATTGTTACCTTTCAAAATCACAAGCTGTTCTATATGAAAAAACACTTAATGAAATGATGGAAAAGATATCAGGCTTTACGGGTATAAACAGACGCGGAAACATATTCAAGCTTATTACGGCTCTGAAACAAATTTGTAACCACCCTTATCAATTCTTAAAAGGCGGTGAAATGAACAAAGAATTGTCGGGTAAGATGGAAAAATGTATTTCAACCGTACAAAATATTATTAACAACGGCGAAAAAACCCTTATCTTTACTCAATATAAAGAAATGGGAGAAATTTTATGTAAAGTAATCGGTGATGAATGCGAAACGGAAGTTTTATTCTTCCACGGTTCATTGACCGTTCCTCAGCGTGAAGAATTAATTCACCGTTTCCAAAATGATGATAACGCAAAAGTTATGGTACTTTCACTCAAAGCAGGCGGAACCGGATTGAACCTGACAAGTGCGACTAATGTAATACATTACGACCTTTGGTGGAATCCTGCAGTGGAAGATCAGGCAACAGACAGAACCTACCGTATCGGACAGGATAAAAACGTAATGGTTCACAGAATGATTACCTTAGGAACTTTTGAAGAAAAAATTGACGAGATGTTAAAATCTAAAAAAGAACTTGCTGATATGGCCGTTTACGAAGGCGAAAAGATTATTACGGAACTTTCTGATGAGGAAATTTACCAAATCTTTACACTTACTGCATAATTAAAAAATCAGTAAACAATTTGCACGTAAACCGTTCTGTTTCTCGGTTTGTTATCAAAATCAGCAAGAACAATCTGCTGCCATTGTCCCAATTGCAAAGCCCCGTCAATCAACGGTATCATGGTGGAATTTCCGACAACAGAAGCTCTCACATGTGCATATCCGTTCCCGTCATGCCATGTTTCATCATGATGATACTCAATATTTGTCGGTGCAATTCTTTCCAAAGCTTCCGGCAAATCAACCAAAAGTCCCGGTTCAAACTCAATATTGGTTATTCCGACAGTACTGCCTGCTACATAAACATGTACAACGGCATTTTGAAGAGAGTGTGAATATACAGTATGTTTCACCTGTTGAGTTATATCAACTATATCGGTATTTCCTTTAGTATTTACAGTAAATTTTCCGTTAACAACCGTCATAAACTAAATCTTACAACTCCTCTTTTTATAAGTTTTCTGCCTTTTGAATAAACAGAATACGGTATTTCATGTTTCAACAAATCATTATAATCTTCACCGTCATCAAGTTTAAATACATTGAAATCCGCATCTTTACCCTTTTCAACAGTTCCGATTGTACTGTCCAATCTCAAAATTTTTGCAGGATATATGGTTAAATACTTGATAAGTTCGGGAATTTCAAGATTTACTTCTTTATTCAGCTCAGAAGCCAATTTTAGCATACTAAAACTTCTGTCATTTTTAAAACTTTGAGTTGAAAGCCCAAAATTACCTTCAAATTTTTCTAAAACAGTTTTAAAATCCAATTTTTTATTGCAAATTTCTTCGCTATACAGCGGTTGATAAATAAATTTAACTCCTGTTTGTGCTAATTCATTTAAATTCTCATCATCATAATTCGCATTAGCAACCAGAACCTTCTTTGTCAAAACCTTCAGATTATCCAGATATTGAACAGGCGTAAGCTCTTTTTGATAAGGAGTAATCTTTCTCATTCCCATAAACTTGTGCAACAAATCAATATCCGAAAATCCGTGCTCAAGCCATTCAATTTCGTCCTGAGATTCCGCAAAACGTGTCATAATAAGCATGTTATGTTTTCTGCAATATTTGGAAAAAAGTTCCCATAACTTTCTGTGAACACCTGAAATTGAATTAAGCATAACACCAATATGAGTATTTTCACCTTTGTGAAATATAAAGTCTTCAATTTTACCTCTTAATATTTTAAAGGTTTTTTTACTGTTATCTTTAGTATCGGCAAAAACCTCAAAGAACAAATAATTCTTTATCGGCAGCTTATTAATAAGTTCAAAATATTTATACTCTTTGGACACCTGCGCAATACAAGTTGTTCCGGCTTTTATTGATTCGGTTACACCATGTTTAAATGATTCTATTTTTTGATTTCTGTCTAATGCATGGTAATTACTTAAAATTCCTGCCCATTTGCGGGAATAATTATCTTGATTAACTCCCGCAAAATTATATTTTAAGGCGCACATTCTAAAAAATTTTTTCAGCTTACGCTTAAAATCATTCGGTTTTAAATCCGAAATATCAGTATATTGGTACTGTGTCAACAAATCTATAAAGCCGGGAGTTATTACGGCATTACCGAGTTCTTTTACATATTTCTCCTCAAAGTTAACTTTGTCATTGGGAATAATGTCAATGATTTTACCTTCATCAACAACGATTGCCATATCCCTCAAAACTTCATCTGCAGACGTTAAAATCCACTTAGCCTTATAACATTTCATAGGTGAATTATATATTGGAGAAAAGAAAAAGACAAGTGTTGTTATTTTAAATACTACTGACAAAATTTTTTGCAATTTGTAATGCTTCATCAAAAATTTTACTGTTTGTCAAAAAATCATCTCTTTCAATATATTTACCAACGATTTTTCGGGCAAAAGTACCGACAGCAATCCCGTTATAATTTATACCGCACATTTTTGCCAGCTCAGTTGTTTTGGAGTTTGTTCCGCCTGATAACATTATATAAACAGGGAGGTTTGCATTTTGGACAATTTCTGCGGTTGCAACAGCCTGTAATGTCGTTTTGTAATCATCTTTACCCCCGCTCATGGGAAAACCGTCAGCTTGAACAATTGTAGTATAATTTCCCCTTCCTTCAATCATTTTTTTTATACGAAAAATCATTTTTTCTTCGGATAAATGCCCCCGAGCAGTACAAATACTCAATATTCCGTCATAAACACTGTTAATATATTCCCATTTTTTTAAAACTTCGGTATCATCATCATTCATTGCGTGAAGTTCTATGCAATTAATACCCTTATCAATCAATGGAGGCAATACTTCTCTCAAATCTTTATTTTCCGACACAAAATTAATTGCTTCATCAGAGCATACTGATTGGCATCTGCCACAGCCGATACAACGTTCGGCTTTTACTTTACAATGTGAAATTGCTTTTTGAGGACAGATTTTTTCACATTTACGGCAATTTTGACATTTTTCATAATTTATTTGCGCTTTCCTGATATGCGGATCTCCCTTAATACCCACACTCACGCACAAATAACCTTCCCTATCCTCCAATCCTCTTTTTGCGGCATCAACTGTTTCCGATTTCGCAGACAAATCAAAAAATTTGCAACCGGCTTTGGAATACAATTTTACAAGCTTTTCAACCTCTTGCGCATCTTCATTACCTGCACCACACACAAGCTTAAAACATTTTTTTTCGTCTAAAAGCTCTTTTAACATTAATACACCATACTATTATAAATAATTTCGGAAGCTCTTACTATAAATTCTTTTCCTGCAGGAGAATTGTGCGGACGTTTTGCAAAAATTACGACTATATAACGTTTCCCGTTTGGAGTATATACAATGCCGGCATCTCCCAGCATTTTTCCGATATCACCGGTTTTATGCAAAAATTCAACCCCTTCAGGCAATCCTGCTGCTATAAGTCTGTTGTTATGTACATGTCCCATATAATCAAATATTTTTTCTCTTGATGCTGTCGATAAAAATTTGGGATTATCTATATTATATAAAATTTGAGCCATATCTCTTGCCGTTGAATGATTTGTTCCGTCCAAATCAGGAAGCCAGGTCTGAACATATGTATTTTTTATTCCCCATTGCCGCAGTGCGGAATTTATATCCGTCATAGAACCCAAACGGGCCATCAGCATATTAGTTGCGGAATTATCCGATTCGGTTATCATTATTCTTGCCAAATTATCTATTGTATATTGAGAATTTTCTGCTTTAAACTGTAAACTTCCCGATCCTTCCGTTCTGTAATATTCGGTTAAATACATTTTATCATTGAGATTTAGCTGCCCTTTTTCAATTGACCTGAAAAGTTCCACCAGAACCGGCAGTTTAATAATACTTGCAGTAGGGAAAATTTCATTTGCATTCAATTCTGCATAATCTCCTGTCTGATAATCCCAAACATATACGGACGGATGAACATCAGGAAATTCCAAAGCCAGATTTTTTAAACTGTTTTCTAAATCGGTTAGTTCTGTTCCTTCTATCAGAGTTTCCATTTCCGGCTTTTTGAGTTTAGCATGTTCAAACGAACGCATTCCCATAAACCAGTGATTTGAAAGATAATTTGCAGTCGGAAACAACATATGATGATAATCTGTTTTTATATTTTTGTGGGGTGTCGGATTGAATAAATGTTTACTAACCCTGTTAAAATTCATGGGTAAAACGGTAAATGCAAGCAAAAGCATAAAAATAACCGAAACAGTTCTTTGTATAATCTGATTTCTTTTAACTATTTTTTGATGTTTTGCCTGATGCTGAACCTTCTTTTGATTTATATAACTTATATTATTGGTGTAGCATATTCTGTCATAATTTGCCGTACCGTTATAATATCTGCTTTCATAATCGTATCTTAATGCTTTCGGCAATATAAATTCTCCCCAAATGTATATGTATTCTACCCTGTAAAAAATCAATAATCAAGAAAGTTACAAAAATGTTTACAAACAGAAAATTGTCTGATAGTATAAAGATAAATAAGGAGAATTATTATGACGGAAGATTGTATTTTTTGTAAAATAATTAACGGTGATTTTGGAACAGAATTTGTTTATGAAAACAAATATGCCGTTGTGTTTAAAGATATAAACCCGAAAGCCCCAATTCATCTGCTGGTTGTTCCGCGTGTTCATACGGAATCATTAAATGAACTGGAAGATAAAAATTTAATGGGCGAATTGTTACAGACCGTAAAAGATGTTACAAAAAAAATCGGTCTAAAATCATATAAAACATTAATAAATACCGGTAAAGAAGCCGGACAGGAAGTCTTTCACCTGCATATACATATACTGGGAAACTAAAACAATTAAATACTTATTCAAGTTTAAAATCATCAGGTTTTTTATCAATTAACCATTTTTGCATAATGTAGTTTTCATAACTCAGGGCAAAATTGGTTAATGCTTTTATTAAAACCCTTCCGCTCTCTGATTTTCCGACAATGAAAAAATCACCGGATTTATTTTCTGCAAGCATGATTTCCGTATGTACAATTTTATCAGTATTACTTTTCGGATTTTTATTTATAACAATTCTGATCCATTCGCACAAAAGCTTTGTTGCGGTAGTTTTGTTTAAAATTAATTCTTCATTTTTTGATTGAAGATATTTCGAAAATTCGCTCAGTATCATGTATTATTATAATATCAGAACAATTTGAAATTTTACATAAATTATAAAATTTCTCTTTTCATTGGAAAGATAAACATTAGTTGTATTCCGATAATTTAATTTATGCAAAAATATTTTCATGCTAAAATAAACGGGTAATGAATTTAGACACAGCCATAGACACTTTGTTGTCGCCGATAGCAGATAAAATTTCAGGGATAATATTCAGTTCAGTTACCGTTCATGGAGTAAGAGTTGAATTTCTTGTTGCGCTGTTGATGTCTGCGGCTTTGTATTTTACTTTCAGGACAAGGTTTATCGGCATTTGGGGATTTAAACATGCCCTGAAACTTATTACAAAAAATTATGAACATAAAGACGTTATAAAAAAGAAAAAACGCGGAGAAGTTTCATCATTTCAGGCTCTTACGGCAACGATTTCGGCATCTGCAGGTATCGGAAATGTCGCAGGCTCTGCCGCTGCGGTTTCAATCGGGGGGCCGGGGGTAATATTTTGGATGATTTGTGCCGGTTTTTTTTCCATGGCATTGAAGTTTGCCGAAGTCCTTCTTGGTATAAAATTCAGAAAAGTCAATGAGGACGGAACAATTGCGGGCGGGCCGATGTATTATATCGAAGGTGCATTAAAAAATAACAAATATATCGGAAAATTCGCACCTCATCTTTCTAAAATCTATGCGGTTTGCTGTATTTTTGCAATGATTGGCGGATGGAATTTGTTTCAGATAAATGCCATGACAACTCAGATAACGGAAGTTACGGGAGGGGAACACAGTTTCTTTGCTAATCAAAGCTGGCTTTTAGGACTAATTGTTGCCGTAATCACTTATGTAACAATAATCGGCGGAATTAAAGCTATCGGAAAATTTACCTCAAAAGTTACGCCTGTAATGTGTACTTTATATGTTTTAACTGCGTTTGCGGTTTGTTTATACAATATCGGACATGTTCCGCATACGATTTCCTTGATTGTAAAAGAAGCATTTGAGCCTAGAGCCTTGACGGGCGGAATGTTTGCGTGTATGTTGTGGGGATTTAGGCGTGCAATGTTTGCAAATGAAGCGGGATTGGGTACTGCACCGATTGCATTTTCTGCCGTAAAAACCTCAAAACCTGTTGCTCAAGCATTTATTGCTATGCTTCAGCCGTTTGTTGATACGGTTATAGTGGGGTCTGCTACGGCATTTGTTATTGTTGTTTCGGGTGAATATTTGAATACAACGGGAATTGCAGGCATTGAATTAACCTCAAAAGCATTCGGTTCGGTTTGTCCGTTTTTCCCGATATTATTAACGGTTATGGCAAGTTGTTTTGTACTGTCTACAATGCTTTGTGGCTCTTATTACGGAATTAAAGCATGGAATTATTTATTTGGCGATACAAAATTGACAACACGCTCTTTTCAGGTTATATATTGTATATTCATTATTATAGGTTCTGCCATGAACTTTAAAAGTATAATTAATCTGTCTGATGCATTTACTTTATTCTTGGCTGTGCCAAACTTAATAGCAGTATTTATGTTATCTGATTTTATAATGAAAGAGTTAAAACGTTATTGTAAAAAGTATAACGTAGGGTTATTTAAAGAGGAGAAATTATGAAGAAGGAATGTTTGGAGATAGTTAAAGGCAAATGTAACGATTGTCATGCTTGCGCATTAGGAAATACAAGAAATAATATTGTATTTTCTGACGGCAATCCCGAAACTGCAAAAATTGTTTTAATCGGGGAAGCTCCAGGTGAAACCGAAGATATGACCGGTACCCCGTTTGTCGGCAGAGCCGGAAAATTATTAACGGAATTTTTGGCAGGCACAGGAATTTCAAGAGAAGAAGATGTCTTTATTATCAATACGGTAAAATGCAGACCTCCGGAAAACAGAGTTCCGACTGATGAAGAAAAATCAGCCTGCAGAAAATTTTTGGAAGCTCAAATTGATATTATTAAACCGAGAGCAATTGTTCTTTGCGGTGCTACTGCGTTGAAATCATTTATTGAACTTGATAAAAAACAAACAATTTCTAAAGTTAGAGGTCAATGGATGAATATATCTGTTGACGGAAAAGAGTATAAAGCAATGACAATTTTCCACCCGTCATATTTGTTGAGAAATCACTCTATGGAAGAAGGTTCTCCAAGAAGATTGATGCAGGAAGATTTACAAAATATCAAAAACGAAGTTTTGTCTGATGTAAATCATGACTTTATTGATTTTTCATCTGATAATATTTTTGCCAAAGATAAGCAATTGTCATTTGTGTAGTGCAGATAATATCTATATATGTTAATTTACGGGTTGGAATGTATTTCAACCCGTAAATTTATTTGTAATCAAAAATTGTAAATTTTTTTAAACATCATAGCAAAATTTTTTTTCCTTTGTTTTAGAATAAATGTAGAAGTTTTTAATTTGGTGAAAAAATGAAAATAAATTCGATACAAAGGGATATAACGCTCAAGGCGGCAAGCTCAGGGCTATATTCGGAGGCTCCGAATCATAGAGAAAAGAGTATTGCGGGCATGTGCAAAATTAACAAAGGATATAATGCAGACAATTGTGGCAGTTTTACGGGAAAGAGTGAAACTGCCACAAGTTTTTTAGATAAAATCCTTAAAAGTAACTGGTTTGGTAAATTTACAAAATATTCAAGCGACCATAATATTTCAACAAGTGCTTTGATTGCTCTTGTTTTGGCAGGAATAATGAGACCGGCTGCAATTATGGCATTACCCGGTGACAAGGATAAAGAAGATAAGATATATGCATCAGGTCATGCAATGGCATCAGGTATTATCGGATTTATTTTTTCGACAGCTGTTACCATGCCGCTTGATGAAGCAGTAAACAAAATGTTCGGCAAAAACGGTGAAAAATTTGCAAGAAAAAATAAAACTTTCCAAAAAATGTCAAAAGAGATTGCCGATCTTGAGGTTTTGGAAAAGGCAAAAACAATATCCGAAGAAAATGCTAAAAAATTAAAAAATTTGAGGGCAAAAAAAGGAGCTTTGAGAACATTGGTTAAAAATATTCCCGACTGGCTTATCGGAGTACCGAGAGCAATGTTGACAATCGCTCTTATACCTCCGATTTTGAAATACGTTTTTGGTGTCGAAAAGAAAAAGAAACCGGCAGAACAATCACAAGTTTTAGCGAATAGTCAGGAACAGGCAAAAATTGAAACACAGACCGTAAAATTAGATGAAAAACCTGTTTTTGCCGCATTTAAAGGAGGTGTTAAATAATGAATTTGACAATATCTCCTTATAAGAATAAACAATATTACCATAACAACCAAACAAAACTTTCATTCGGAAGTAAAACAAGTATGGCAAGCGATCTTGCGTAAGCAGCACTGGAACAAACAGCTAATCAGGGCTCCAGCTTTTTCAAACCGCTTAATGATGCTTATGATAAATTTACTGATGGTGTAGCCAAACATTTTACATCAAGAGTTGTAGAATCAGGTTTTCTAAACAGTCTTGCCGATAAATTTAAGAACAGCAGATTGCTTTATCAGCATTGTTTGACTGTCGGCTCTGTTGTTACAAGCGGTCTGTATATGCAAAGAACTTATACAAATAAAAAACTTGATGAGGACAGGAGAAATACTCTTGTCGTAAATCAGGGCTTGACGTTGTTGCTTTCCACTGCGGGTGCTTATACAATGGATAAGTATATGACAAATTGGTGGGAGAATGTTACGGCAAGGTTTGCGGGACATTTATTAAGTGATAAAGAGCTGCATAATGATTTCTTAAATAAGAAAAATGAAATTAAAGCCTCAAAAGGTAAAATGCCTAAACTTGATGAATTTATGAAAGAACGGGCTTCGTTTAAAGCTTTGGCAAAAGATGAAACCGCAAAAACTATATTTGAAAGTAAAATTCACGGTATGGGACTTTTGAAATCAATGATAGTATTTGGTTTTGTATACAGATTCTTTGTCCCCGTAGTTGTAACAAAACCTGCTAACAAATTGTGTGATATTTATCTTCAAAAGAAACATGAAAAAGAGGCTATGCTGGCGAAGAATGCTTAATTTTATTTTGTAAGTTTGGACTTGGTTACAAAATGTAAATAATACACTTGTACAACTCTGAAACATAGTTTATAATGATAATTATAATAATAAAGTCATATAGAATAAACAAAGGGAAAGGAGTTTAGACTATGAAAACAGCACAAATGTTAAGAATTGTAACAGGGGGGGCAGCTGTAAGCTAGTTGTATCAAGCCTTTCCGGGATTTTAGAAAGTTGGAAGTTAAAAGTTGAAAGTGGAAAGTTGGCAGAGGGTTTACCCTCGCCCCGCCGGATTGACCTCCGTGAGGGAGAGGGCGCAGTTGTAGGCGAGGAACGAGCCTTACAAATGCGGGTGAGAGGTAAAAAAGTTGCTTTTACTTTAGCGGAAGTATTGATTACATTGGGTATTATCGGTTTTGTATCAGCGATTACTTTGCCTGCAGTTATTGCAAATATTACTGAAAGAGTAAATTCAGAACGCCAAGCAAATATTGCGCAAAAAGTTACGCAGGCAATGGAACAAATGAGGGCGCATGGGTTATTGAACACTCAATATGCTTCAACTGATGCGTTTGTAGATGAATTGCAAAAGTATTTAAAAATTGCAAAGAGATGCGATAGTGAACATATAGCAGACTGCTGGCCTACGGCAAAAGTAACAACAGGTGACGGTCAAGAATTTGAAGTATCAAAAGCTAAAAAAGGGGCTAATTTAAACCGTTCAAATAACAAAACAAATAATGTCGGATTAGTTTTAGCAGACGGAGCATCACTCATAATGACATATAATGAAAATGGAGGAACTTTAGATGTCGGTGATCCTGTATCAGCTATGAAAAAATCTTTGCCTGTCGGTGGTGGAAAGATGAAAGAGTTTCCTTATTCAACATCTGTAGCCGGTTCAATAGATTTTGTCATGGACGTCAATGGCGGTAAAGGTCCTAACAGTGAAACAATCGGTGATAAATATTACGACATAAGAAGTTTCAACGGTGCGCAGTTTGCCAAAGGTATGGTTTGTGATTTTGAAGTCGGAAATCTTTGTGTCAAAAATCTTGGAACAACATACAGTCGTATAGACACAAGTAAAGACAAAACTTATGATAGTGACTGTTACTCACAATGCTCATTGAACTATTGGGCAGGAGCAAAGAAAGCATGCGCAGATATAGGTATGACCCTTGCAAGCCTATCAGACCTCACCACTATCTACGATGCAAAAGGCACAAATAGTAAGGTACCCAGGAAAGGTGATTTCTGGTCGTCCAATGGGGCCGATCATTCCACAGCGATGGTCAAGCGTTTTAATACCGGAGAAGAGTTTAAAGAACTCAGGGATGCTCAAGACAATATGGCCTTGTGTGTAGGTAATGAATAAGTTGACAGTAAATAGATATTTCTATTGATTATTAAGCAAGGTAGGATTGGTTGAACGATTTTCATTCAACCCATCACAACTAAAGCACTAATCAATTCTGCCCTCATTCTTTTGTTTGAGGGCAAAATTCTTGTAAAAAATCGGTTTATGTTGTTCGGAAAGTATTATCAATTGATTTTGTCAGATTTTTTGTATAAACTTTGAATATATGAAAACATACAAATGTATTTGTAAAACTTTAGACGATACAAAACAATTAGCGCAAAGGTTTGCCGAATTGATTAAAGATGGATGTTTTGTAAACCTTTACGGTGAAATCGGTGCAGGTAAAACTGCATTTGTAAAGCTTGTCGCAGATGCACTTGATGTAAAAGAGCGTGTTACAAGCCCCAGTTTTGTAATCCTTAATGAATATCATACAGGCTCAATTCCTATATATCATTTTGATTTATACAGGCTTGAGAATGAAGGTATAAAGACAATTTATGATGAATTAAGAGAATATTCCGAAGGGAAGCAGGTAACATTTGTTGAATGGGCGGAATTTAACCAAAACGAAGCTCCGTTTAATCATATAAAAATCAATGTAACTTATTCCGACGACGATTCAAGAGTTTATGAATTTAAGTCAATCGGGAACAAAAATAAAGATATTATTAAGGGTTTAAGAGTATGATACTTTTGGCATTTGATACCTGTCTTGATAAAACATACATTACGCTGAAAAAAGACAGCAAGATTATAAAAAGTGAAATAATCTTTTCTGACGGGGAAAATTATCACTCTGCTTATCTTATATC
>JAGBOW010000107.1 GCA_017633675.1 bacterium
ATAAATTAACGAGCGAAGCGAGCTAAATGAACTTTTCACTACTCACTTCTCACGTTTCACTTAATAAATTTTTGTTTCCTTTTTTCTGACGACTTTATACCCAAGTCGTCTTTTTATTTATGAAAAGTTAAAAAATAATAATCCGACCGACTATAAAAGTCGGTCGGGTTTATAACTATTTTATATTTTGAAATTGACTTAATTTCGTATCACCGGTCATTATTTTTTCCATATCATACTCAACTTTACTGTCTTTTGGACTAAATGTTGCTTTTCCGTTTTTGGAATAAAGGTATCCGATTGTTTTTCCATTTTTGTCATGTATTGCAAATTTATTTTCAAAATTACCTAAGAATGATAAGTGACCTTTCCCGTCATGCTTAAATAACTGTTTTGCATCAGGCTTTTTATTAATACCCAATAAATCTCCGTAATCAGCTGCTTCACCTCGTTCAAAACCATCAGAAACCACTCTGTGAAGTGTAAATTTGTTATTATCAATTAATAATATTGCATCTCTGTCAAAACTTGACCACGAACCAGTTTGATTTTTATAAAACATATTACCGGATTTCCAAACTGCACCTTGACTATATGTTTGATTACCAACTTTAATATTATTTCTTATTGAACCGATAGCCGAATTATCTGCAGATGACTGTTGTCGTGATGCTGCTCCTGTCTTTTGTGTCGCTCCGTAAGTGCTTTGTAACACTTCTTTTGACGGAACATCTAACTTGTTCATTATTGTTGCAGCATCAATACCTGATACCAATGAGCCATCTTCATTGAATACAGACGGATTAACGCTCTTTATTGCATTGACTAACTCTGTTTTTTTAGCTGAATCACTTATACTTACACCATGATAGTTCATTAATAAATCAACTAAACCTGCCGCAGCGCCCTTTTTATCTCTGTTAGAATCAATGTTATATTGCAGTAAATCCGCCAGATTATTGTGTTCAAAACCGCCAACATGGTTATCATCAATTTTTGCATTTAAGAAATTATTATCTTTTTTCCAACCCTGCGGTACAATACTTCTGCGTTCGTTATCACTTATAACAGGATTTTCCTGAGATACGGAAGGTGCTTCAGGAGATTCAGTTTCCGGTGTTTCTACTGTGCCCTCAGGTGTCGCAACTTGTTCGGTTTGTTCCTCGCTTTGAACTCTTTCACTGCCTTTTTGGATATATTCATCTATTAAGTCCATCAATGCGTCTGCTGTGTCAGCTTTTAGTCGATGTCCGTCTTTTGTAATTGCCATATATTTATTGTTTACTTTTACGAAATTAAATTTTGTCCTGCAATTTTTATAAGCATCTTTCAAGCCCTTTAATTCTTCATCTTCTCCCTGTTCCTGCGGTCTTTGGGTATTATTTAAATTTACATAAGGGTAATACGTGGAAACACCGCCCAATCCCATGTTTTGAGCATACATATACGGAATCGGTTCTTGTTTTTTAGGTTTTGTAAACATCTGACCGATATCTTTGAAAATCTCACTCATCATCCAAAGATTTATCCAGGAATTATTGTTGTTATTGCAATGACAATGAGTCGTAAATATTGGTGTTGATGACCATTTTGCATAACTTATCGGAAAATTACCAAAAAACATAACAGGCGGTCGCATGATACAGTCCTCCGTATTTTATACTCTTGTATATATAAAGTATATAAAAAGTAGATAATTGCTAAAATCTTTTGAGCGATTTAACAAAACTTTACACTTAAATTTAAAAAGACAAACACTTTTATCTGTATATCTTATTTCCTATCTGAACCTGAGTAACATACATAACTTCGCAGGCTCCGCCTCCTCTGTTTACTCCTCTTGCCGTTGCATTGTTGTCCGTTCTTGAAAGACTTGTCATGGCTACAAGTTCTGTTTTGTCAGTATAAATATCAACCAAATATCCGTCAAGTTTGATTATATCGTCTTTTTTTATTTTTAAAAGTGCACCCATTACATTTCTGTTTGCCGGAATCAGGTGATTGTGCGAATCGTGTGTATTGAAATAATCCCACTCCCATGGAAAGTCATTACACAAAGCTCTTTTACATTTTGGCTGAAGTTGTCTTGCCTGTCCCAGTGTTTTTTTTGATTTAAATTTTACATTATTATATAAAAGTTTTTTATCTCTTGCTAAATCTCCCCAGACTAATCCGACATCTAATAATGCTACATCATCAAAATTATTTCTCATAATATCCCTAAACCAGAAATTGCTGTTTGTTGCAACAACAAGTCCTGATATTGAATATTCCGCTTCGGCTTTAAGTACATACAGATTTTTTTCACCCTTAGCTTTTATGTATTTTGTTTCGGTTATATTTTTTTGTACAGGTTCATTGTAGGTTGAAATTTTATCATCAGTAAATTCCGAAACCTTCGGAAAGCTGTATTTTAATCTGAATATTATATCTCCTGCCATTGAATTAAGTGAAATAAGAATTAATAATATCAGTGAAAATCGTCCGAATAATTTAAAAATGTTGTCCATAAGCTTCCTTATACCAAATTTTCTTCATAAATTTCAATCGGCAGGGTAAATCCGAAAGTTGAACCTTTTCCTAATTCCGATATAACGAACACCTTACCGTTGTGATATTTTTCTATTGTTGTTTTTACAAGATGAAGTCCCAGTCCTGTTCCTTTTACGGTATGAATATTGTTTTCTATACGATAAAATCTGTCAAAAATTTTCTTTTGATGCTCGGGAGCAATTCCGCAGCCTTTATCGGTAACCGTAATTTCAACTTCTTTACCGATTTTTTTCAAGTTAACGTTTATTTCTCCGTTTTCGGGAGAATATTTGATAGCATTTGACAGAAGGTTTGTTAATGCTCTTTCTATTCCGTCATAATTGAATGAAAATTCGGATATATTTTCATCTTTATGAACAATAATTGAAAGATTGCGTTCTTTTGTCAATGCCTGAACCTGATTTACACAATTATCCACAACTTCATAAATGCTGTTTACGGATTTTTCCATCTGAGCATTTGCTTCCATTCTGGAAAAATCAAGTATGTCGTTAACCATTCTGTTAAGTCTTATGATTTCATTGTTAATGGTTCCTATGAATTCCTTTTGTGTGTCATAATCAAACTCATTTCCGTAATTGTAGAGAGTATCAATATAACTTCTCAAAACAGTTACCGGAGTTCTCAGTTCATGAGAAACATTTGAGATAAACGTAGAGCGCATAGCATCTATTTCTGCTTCTTTTGTCATGTCAATAAGAACGATAATGTATCCCACATAATCTTTATTTCTTGTAAACATGGGAGAAATTACGGATTTTATTGTGCGCTTATCTACCTGAATATTAAATTCCAGTGGTTTATTTTCCATAACTTCAAGAGGAGTATCTTTAAATTCTTCAATTTTTTCTTTGAAACAGTAATTTCCGGCTGTATCAATGTAGTTTTGGATTTTTTTATCAATCATTTGATTTTTTTCAAGTTCCAAAAGATTATGAGCATGATTGTTCAGTAAAACAACATTGTCGTTGTTATCGCATACTACAACACCGTTTGCGATACTCATTAATATAGCTTCCAGTTTGTTTCTTTCAAGCGTAAGTTGTTCAATGTTTTGTTCTTCATAGATGTGTAATTTATGTGACATATTGTTGAAAGAATTGAATAATTCTTTAATTTCCGAACTAACATCTTTTTCTTCAATTTTATAACCGAATTCTCCTCCGGAAATTTTATGTACACCGTCATGTAAAATTCTCAGTTCTCTTGTTATTAAATATGTATTAATCAAAATTACAAAAGCGAATACAATCCACGCAACCGCAAACACAATCATAAGAGAAAGTCTGGTTGTATTGGAAATTTGATGAATAATTTTGCCGGACATTCCGACAGTTACGGAACCTACATTTTCACCGTTTATCGTAAGAGGGGAACTTACCGTGATATTCGGAATTTTTTGAGAGCCTTGATCTCCGGATTTGTATATGGTATTCCCGTTTTCGTCTTTAAATTCAGCAAAAACTATATCAGAGTGTGCAGAAACAATCGTATCCGCATAATCTTTCAAATCATCATACGTATCTGCTTTTTGATTGGCAATTTCGGAATATTCAATAGCCATCATTTTGGAAACAACCTGACCGAAATTGTGATAACCTTCATTCAAACGTTTTTGTATGTTAAATATAGCAAAAAATGCTATGGCAACAATAAGAACGGTACTCAACATAAGTCCCGAAATAATCAACCTATTTTGTGTAGTTAGGCTAACCTGATTTGCCATAACAAAATTATAACACTTTATAAAATATCTGCAAATTAATTTATGGCGATAGGGCGATGGGAATGTATATAGAAGAATAGAGGGTTAGAGGAATAGTCTTTTAACGTAAATATATGATAAAAGCCTCCCAAGTAAGGGAAGTGGCACAAAGCTAAGTGGTGGGCACGCTTGCGTTTTTACCCACTTTATTGGTGCAATTTTGCTTTTATCCTCTCTGCCAATTCCCTCGCATATTCCATTTTGAATAAGAGATTTAATCCTGTATAAATTACAAAACAAACAACTGCGACGGTGAAGATTTTTGCGCCCTCAAACAATATTCCGTTCAACAAAACATATTTGTCAAAGGTAATTGCGCAAACAAGACACACCGCAAGAGTTATCACACCTGCGATACACATCTTTAACAAGTTCAAAAACAAACCCTTATAATCCATTTTTAATTTCTTTTGGATTAAATACCCGAGTACGCAAGCATTAAATAGGGTTACGAGTGATGTTGAAAGCGTAATTCCGCCTATTCCCATACCTAAAATTGAGATAAATCCCCAGTTGCATAAGAATTTCAACACAATTGATATAAATGCAACAATAAACGGGGTTTTTGAATCATTAAACGAATAATATACCCTTGTTATTGAATCTCTGAACACATAAGGCAGGATTGAAACCGACAAAAACCACAGGGCTTCCGTTACCATAAACGTTGCGTTTTCATCAAACGCTCCTCGCTCAAAAACCAACCTGACAGCATCTGTCCCGACTGTCAAAATTCCTATAATAATCGGTATTCCCGCAAAAAACAGCACCCCGACACCTTTATTGAAGTATGTTTTAATCCCTTCATAATCGTTCTCTGCGACAAGCCGTGAGAAAATCGGGAATAAAGGTACCAAAAATGCCGTAACCAAAATTCCTACAGGAAACTGAAAAACTCTGTTTGCATAACCTATTGCAGTCCACGCACCGTCAGAAATTGATGATGTGAAAAACATATCGACATAAATGTGGATTTGTCCGACAGTAGAACTTAAAACCGCAGGGAAAAGGAGTTCCGTTATCTCTTTAAAATTCGGATTATTCACAAAATTAAAATTCGGTTTCCACAAAAATCCAAGTTTTCTGATATTCGGATATTGAATCACAAGCTGTAAAACCGCACCGATTGTCGTTGCCCACGCAAGCGCATAGCCCTTTTGATCGTTCGGCGCAGCAATCACAATGCCCGCAATTATTGCGATACTCATAATTATAGGCGACAAATTCGGCAGCATAAACTGCTTATAAATAATCAAAATTCCGTAATAAATCCCGACAATTCCGCCGATAATAAGGAGCGGTGTCATAATCTGCAAGTGAGTAGATGCAAGACTAATTATTTCTTCAGATCCGCCCGAAATGATTATTCCCATAATTTGTTTGGGGAAAATCAAAAGTAAAGCAGACAATACAAGGAAAAACAAGAAAGATGCCGTCATAAATGTTGAATATAATTTATTGACGTTTTCCTGAGGCTTTTCTGATAATGATGGGATTAATTTTGAAAATACAGCAACTGTTGCGCTATGAAAAGGCCCTCCGACTCCGCCAAGCAAAATTAATGACAATGACGGAATTTGATATGCGTAATAATAAGCGTCCGACACCAAATTTGCACCGTAATAGTTTGCGATAACGATATCTCTGATAAAGCCGATTAGTTTGCTGACAATTGTTACAACGGCAATTATCCATGCCGCTTTTAAAACACTACCAGATGTATTCGTCGTCATTCTTTTCCACCAATTCTATATAAAGCCTTAATCCCTTATTTACTGAGCTGTTTGTAAATTCAGTCGAAGTAAAAACGACCGTATTTCTGCCCTTGTTTACAAATTCTGAAATATCAATTTCAGAATATCTCTTATGTGAAAATCTGTCTTTTGGGAGTTCAAATATTTTTTCCTGTCCGTTTATGTCGATTTTTAAATTCTCAACACCGAATTTGTTATCGATAATTATTTTGGCATACTTTTTCGGAGCATAAAAACTCTGTTCGACTTCGATTTGTGAGGGGTCTGATGAAATTATAACAGGCTTTGTCGATAAAGTAATCCCCGTATAATAGTGCTGTAAAATCGTTTCAAAGGTTTTGTGCAGTTCGCTTCCCATAAATCCTGCGCCAAACTGGCTCATTCCGACACCATGCCCGTAACCTCCTCCAAAAGCATGAATCGCCGATAAATTATCGTTTTCATCTTTTATATTATCGAAAACAACATTTGCACTTGGAAGAGCCTTGCCGTCTTTAGTTAATAATCTTCGTATAACAAGTTCTTTGAACACTTTGTAAGTCTTTGTTTTGGTAACAATTTCCATTTCAATAATTTTGCCTGATTCTCCGCGCCTTACGACTTTGATTTCGGTTAAATCGTCCAGAATATCATAATTATTAAATTCGGGTTTTACAAATCCTGTTGCGGATTGAACGGGTAAATTCGTTTGCAAGACTTTATGCAATTCGTCGGAAGTCCATTCCCTTTCCCACCTGAAATAAGGTGATCTGATATCATACGCACCGGGTTTTGTTGTATAAAAAGCTCTTGCATTTTCCTCAGTATTCAACGGTTCTTGTCCAAAAACGTCGGGTTTACCCTTTAGATAAGGTTTTTCTTTTGAAGGAAATTCTTTTGATTTAGGATCTGAAAAAGCATTGGAATAACTTTCCGTATATCCGCCTGCTGTTGATGAATACTGCGCCAAAATCAAATCCCAGCCGTAAAGAGCAACAATACCCTCAGTTTCTTTGACAGCCTGAGTAGCTAAAGGTTTTTCGGTATTTGCACCGTAATACACCTGACTTGCAACGGAATCAACAACATCATAATTTATTGAAGTTTTTGTTCTTGGAGAAAGTACATAGTTTCTTGCCGCAACACTCTGAGCTTTTAATGCTTCCAATCCGAATGTAACGGGCATTTCATTCGGAACAACCCCTTTCAAATATTCTTCAACTTCAACCATGTTAACCAAGTTAAAAGTTGATTTGCTGTTTCCGACAAGTTCAAATGCGCCGTGATAAAGTGCCTGTTTACCTGCTCTGTTTAATCCTTTTACCCCCAATAAACCGTAATTGCTTGTAATTTGAAGAGGGCCTGTAACACTTTCAGGAATATTGCTTTGCGGAGTGTAAATATTAAAAATTCCGTCCGAATAAGTGATTCTGACAGGTTGATTTGCGGGAATATTATCAATCAAAACTCTGTTATCATAAATTTGAGTATCGCCCGTTCCGAAAACGGTTATTTCTTTGTATTGATAAGTTCCGAAATTGCTTGTCCCTATTCCGACTCTAACA
This sequence comes from bacterium, assembly GCA_017633675.1. Classification (GTDB taxonomy): domain Bacteria; phylum Cyanobacteriota; class Vampirovibrionia; order Gastranaerophilales; family Gastranaerophilaceae; genus Stercorousia. The sequence continues at coordinate 7,617 of JAGBOW010000107.1, forward strand.
ACTTCGCTTGACGGTTTGTTTTTTAAAGTGTTTTCAATAATGCTTTCTTTAGCGGCTTCAAGTGTTGCCTGCGGAATTTGCGGGAAAATTTGTCCGTAAGCGCAAGATGCAATTATCAATAACAAAATAGAAACTAAAATACACTTTTTCATACTGATAATTATATGACAAAAATTTTTAAGTGAGTGGTGAGTAGTGAAAGGTTCTTATAATAAAGCTGTTTTGGCAAAATATTACCAAAATAACTTATTGTAAAGAACTACTCACCACTCACAACTCACTACTCACTTTTTATTATAAGAAATGTAAAATATAGCTTTTATATTGTAAAAATTAATTATTTACGGTATTTTAAATAACCGCATGCGTATATCATTCGGAAACAATCAAAATAAAAATAACAATTATTATTTTAATCAGCAAAGCTTAAGAGATGCTGAAAAAAGTGCCGTCAAAGTCAATGACGTTATTTATAATGTAGCAGATCCGCCCGTAAACATGCTCCTGCGCTACGAAATTAAGCCAAACCAAATAAAAAATGATAATTTGAGGAATACTATAAATACAGTAACACACACTCAGGCAGAATTTTTCTCCATGACACAAAATCCGTTTTGGATTGCGAATAAAATAACTCACCTGCCCCAAACCGTAGACAGTGCCAAAAAGTACGGTCAAACATCAATGAGATTAATTGATAAATACAACCCTATTTCACCGGAAACTCATTCTCAGCCATAAATAATCTTGCAAAGAAGCATGAAACGTGCTGAATTGAATCTACCCTTACCCATTGTCTTGTTGCCTTAAATCTTATTGTGTTCAAAGATTTTGAAGGGTTTTTGTGCGAATAGTTGTTTTCTGCACTGTTAAATAAGTGAAACTGGCACATTGCAGCGGTTTTACAGCCATTCAAGAATTTTTCTTCCAGTTCTTTGTTTCCTAAAAATCTTGCAAGATAATATGCCGCAACTAACCCTTCACATCTTGCACCGTCAGGGAAATAATGGTCGCCGTATTCGTAGTAGAATCCGCCCTCATAATCAATATACGGGGAATCGTCATGCTTATACATTTTTTCCAACATTGTATTTGCGTCCCCGAAAACAAAATTAAAATAGGTCTGTTTTCTGAAATGTTCATCTTTTGCCCATTCTTCAATTGCTTGCATTAACCAAGCATCAGATGGAAGTGCCGTAAACTGATCCGCATAGATTTTCGGACGTTCTTCAACCAGCCAGTCCAGTGCGATTTCACCTACTCTGCGCGCCTCTTTTACTAATTCATCATCAAATTCAAACCTGTTAGCAAAAAGTCCCAAACCAAGCAAAGCCTCACCCGGATAATAGAATGAGAATGTTGCTTTTCTTTCTTCATCATTCATTTCTTCCAAAGGTTGTCCGCCCTGAAATTCAGGGTGAATATAATACCCCAAAATTTCACCGTTTTTGTAAACTCTGCTCATGACATGTCTGGCATACCCTTTTATGTATTCATCATAAGAATGGTCGCCCGTAATTGTTCTGTACTGCATCATTGCAACTAAAAGAACCCCCGTTCCGCCAAGTTTTGCCTTTTTGTTGTAATAAGCATAATATCCCGTTCCCCATTTGGTTTCCTGAGGCTGTGAAATTGAAATACTCCAATCAATACCACGTTTTGCACCGTTAAGATACTTTTCGTTTCTTGTCAATTGATATGCTCTAAGGCATGCAATAATTCCACCGCAATGACGAAGATCGTTGTAATAGAGTCTGTCTAAAGGTCTGCCGGGGTGTTCGTGATCTTCGTAGGTGTCGTCCGAACATTCGTAATAATACAAAAATCTTCCGTCATCATACATGTGATCAACACACCACTCAATTGATTTGAGAACCTGATTTAACAAAATATCATAACTGAATTCCGTATATCTGATATTACCTCTGTATAAAGGTAAGGCTTTGTCTTTAAACGAAACAAACACTCTTGATCGGATTAAAAAGCATTCGTAATCGGGGGAATCTTTCAGAATTTTTAATCTTTCCGAAATTCTGTTTGTCATCTTGCCGATTGGGGTGCGTTTAACCAGAGCTCTCATTGCGGACGAAAGTCCCATGTGGCTTAATGTAATTGCATCTGTCGGCATGTAATAGTAGGAAACTCCGTCTTTTCTGAGTTCTAACCCGTCAATACCGATTTCAAAGCGATTTTCGTCAAATGTTACGGATTGAAGTTTGTTCCTGTCAACTTTCCGCCTTGAAATAATATATTCAAGCATAATTCTGCAATTGTCGACATCTTCCAATTTATATTCGGAGAAGTTTTTGTTTTTTCGGAGCATTTCAATATTACGGTTAAGAGTTGCTTCAACAGTATCCCTTTTGCAACCGTATCTGATATATTTTCTGCCTGCCTGATAAAGTGTTATATAAATAAGTGTTTCCGAAGGTGTAAAATCTATAACCCCGTCAAAATTCAAATCCGACAAGTTAAGTTTTTTACCCGTAATAAGAGCCTCCCGCATTCTGTTCATTAAAATATCAACAGCCGAAAAATCTCTCTCAAAATATTTTCTTTCAATATCGTTTTGTTCTTTAAAGTCTAACATAATGCGCATATAATATCATTTTTTTTTGAAAATGGCAAATAGTAAAATATTTGCTTTTTTGTTATGATGACTTTACTGAATTGTAACAATTTTTGCAAGAATGAAAATTTTTGTGTTATTATCAAATCAAAACAGATAAAATATTAAAAAAAGGGGAAAAATATGATTTCAGTAAACGATTTAAAAACAGGCTTGACGCTTCAGCTGGACAACGGGTTGTGGTCTGTTGTTGAATTTTTACACGTAAAACCGGGTAAAGGTGCTGCGTTTGTTCGTTCAAAATTAAAGAATGTTGAAACCGGACAGGTTGTTGAAAAAACATTCAGAGCAGGTGAAAAAGTTGCAAAAGCTATGCTTGACAGACGTGAAATGCAATACCTTTACAAGGAAGGTAAAGAATACGTTATGATGGATAACGAAACTTATGAACAATTGCAATTGAGTGAAGACAGTATCGGTGACGGTATTAAATACTTGAAAGAAAATATGATTGTTCAGGTTTTGATGCATGATTCCAAAATTATCGGTGTTGATCTTCCGGCTCACGTTATTTTGGAAGTAACCGATACTCCTCCGTCAGAAAAGGGTAATACTGCTCAGGGCGGAACCAAACCTGCAACTCTTGAAACCGGTGCCGTAGTAAACGTTCCGTTCTTTATCTCAAACGGTGATAAAATCAGAGTTGATACAAGAACTAACGAATATCTTGACAGAGCATAAAAGTGAGTAGTGAATAGTTCTATAAGCTCACTTCGTTCGAAGAGTGTTATTGTTCGCGTAGTGAACCGATACGGACTATTCACCTTTCACAACTCACCACTCACTTAAAAGAAAGGTAAAAATAATGAAACCAGACATAGAATACATAGAAAAACTTGCAAGAGTTTTGGCTGATAATTCTTTGACCGAGATATCAATAGAGGACGGTGAGCAAGCCGTTACTTTAAGGAAAGAAGTAATCGGAGTTCCTGCTCCCATAGCTGTTCAAGCTCCCGTTACACAAACTCCTTCAGTTCAGCCTGCAGTCAGTGAACCGATAAAAAAAGGCAGATCGTTAACATCTCCAATGGTAGGAACATTTTATTCGGCTCCGTCACCTGATGCGGAACCGTTTGTAAAAATCGGTCAGATGGTTAAAGAAGGTGACGTTGTTTGTATCGTTGAAGCAATGAAGCTTATGAACGAAATTGAATCGGAATTTGCAGGCAAAATTGTTGAAATTTGTGTTTCGGACGGTCAACCGGTAGAATTCGGACAAGTATTGATGTATGTAGAATAGAGGAGCAGAGGGCAAGAAGGCAAGAAGGCAAGCCGAAAAAGCTTGACATCCTGACCTCCGTTCTTCCTGACCTCTGAATAGATTATGTTTAGAAAAGTATTGATAGCAAACCGCGGGGAGATTGCGGTTAGAATTATTAGAGCATGTAGAGAGCTGGGAATTCCGACAGTTGCGATTTATTCGCAAGCTGATGCAAATTCACTTCATGTAAGACTTGCAACAGAAGCTTATTGTATCGGGCCTGCGCAAAGTTCAAAAAGTTATTTGAGCATTCCTGCGATTATTTCTGCTGCGATTGTTTCCGGTGCTGATGCAATCCACCCGGGATACGGGTTTATGTCAGAGAGAGCCGATTTTGCGGAAATTTGCGACAAACATGGTATAAAATTTATCGGTCCTACAGCAGACGCTATGCGCAAAATGGGCGATAAAGCGACAGCCCGCAAAACAATGATTGAAAATAACGTTCCCGTTACACCCGGAACTGGGATTCTCGAAACTCCTGAAGAAGTAAAAGAGTTTGCGCATAAAGTCGGCTACCCGATTATCCTCAAAGCTACCGCAGGCGGGGGCGGAAAAGGTATGAGAATTTGCAGGTCAGATGATGAAGTCGAAACAAATATGAGCCTTTGTCAGTCTGAGGCGCAGAATTTCTTTGGTAATCCTGATGTTTATGCGGAAAAATTTCTTGAAAATCCAAGACATATTGAAGTTCAGATTATTGCTGATCAGTTTGGAAACGTGGTTCACTTAGGCGAAAGGGATTGTTCTATACAAAGACGTCATCAAAAATTATTGGAAGAAGCTCCTTCTCCTGCAATTGACGAAGCGACAAGACAAGAAATGGGCGCAGCAGCGGTCAGAGCTGCCAAAGCAATAAATTATGAAAGTGCAGGGACTTGTGAATTTTTGCTTGACCATGACGGCAAATGGTATTTTATGGAAATGAATACCAGAATTCAGGTTGAGCACTGTGTAACGGAAATGATTTCTAATGTTGATTTGGTCAGAGAACAGATTTTGATTGCGTCAGGAGAGAAACTTGATTTCACTCAGGACGATATTGTTTTAAGAGGGCATGCCATAGAATGCAGAATAAATGCCGAAAACCCCGAAAAAGATTTTATGCCGAACCCCGGACAAATAACGGGTTATGTAACTCCGGGCGGGTTTGGGGTTAGGGTGGATTCTCACGCATACCAGGATTACAAAATCCCTCCGTATTATGACAGTATGATAGGTAAACTGATTTGCTGGGGCAGAACAAGAAATGAAGCCCGCAGAAGAATGTATCGAGCTTTAAAAGAATATGTTATAACGGGTGTTGAAACGACTTTGCCTTTTCATCAGGAAATTATTGAAGACCCTGTTTTTATGAGCGGTCAATTCAATACGGGTTTTATAGAAGATTTTTATAAAAGGTGTGAATGCAAATAATATATGTCGGGCTTAGCCCGACTTTTTTTATACTTTTTTCTGTGTTTGATAGTTCTGTTGGTCAAAATAAAACTTGCTAGGTAATTCATAAAAATTTCACAAATAGACTTAAATTTTTGTAGCCGATATGCTACAATATAATTATGAAAGAAATTGTTTATTACCAAACATCTGACAACAAGATTCCATATCTTGACTGGTATAAATCACTTGACAAAAGTCTAAGATTACTTGTTGATAAACGATTATCAAAAGTTGAAAGAGGGTTATACGGAAACCACAGACGACTATCTCAAGACTTATATGAAATAAAATTTGATAACGGACATAGAATTTATTTTTTCCGAAAGAGGGGAAACAATAGTTTTACTCCTTACAGGTGGTAATAAATCAAAACAAAATAAGGATGTTGAATTGGCACAAAAATATATTAACGAATACAACGAAAGGTTAAAATAATGAATAAAAAAGAAGAAACACTATTACAAAATTTCCCGAAACATCAGGATTATTTAAAACAGCAATTGCGTGATGACCCGGAATATGCAGGAATGTGGCTTGATAGCCTTTTGGAAGATTATTCGGCTTCAAAAGACGTAAATGACCTGATATATAATCTGAAACCTTTGATAGAAGCTAGTTATACTATTTGTGATTTCGCAAAGTTAATCGGCATACACAGAATTACTTTATATAAAATATTTTCACGTAAAATGGTGCCGAGTATAGAAATTTTGCATAAAATTTTTTCGGGATTAGGCTATGAATTAAAAATCTTCGTACAAAAAGTTTAAAAAGTGCGGCTTGAATTTTTGTTAGTAGGTTATCGTGTCCGTTTATTCGCCGATACGGTCCTATCGCCATATAGCCCTATTACCTTATCGTCGAAAACAATTATTCGTGCATTAATATGTAAGCTACAGACTTTTTTATTCATATAATTTAACCTTTTTACTTTTTATATGGTTTTCATGTTAAAATTTTGATATGGATTTTAAGGGTAAAATTATAGGTTTATACGAAAAATCAAACAGGAAGCAAAGAGCTTATTTTTGGGTAACATTTGCTGTTGTCGGAATTTTGTTATGGGCTTTCGTTTCTGCGGGAGTGATTACCCGTAATTTCAACAGAAGTCAGATTCAAACAGATGCAAACAGGCAAGAAGCATTGATACAAGGCATAATTTTAACAGAAACCAAAGATGAACATAAATACTGGGAAATCTACGGAGAAACAGGTAACTATGACAGTAAAAACGGAATTGCAATGCTGAATAATGTTATCGGTAATTTTTATAATGAAAATGATGAAGTTTCCATGAGTTTTGAATCCTCAAAAGGTACTTATAATGAAAACAAAGAACAAATTATTTTGTATGATGATACTTTTATTGTTTTAAAAGATTTGACAACATTAAAGGCAAATAAACTTGAATGGTCGGGAACTGACAAACCGGTTATTGCAAAAGGGAATGTAAAAATTACAAGAAACAAAGACTTCTTGGCTACGGCTGAAGAAGTTGAAATCAGTCCTGATTATGACAAATTCAAAATTATAGGTAATACTGTTTCAAAAGTATACAAGGAGAACAAGTGAAAAAAATATTTTTAGCTTTAATTATTACGTTATTTTCGGCAGGTGTATTTGCATCTGACCTGATTATAGAATCTAAAACTCAGAATTATTCCGAAGAAGAAAATAAAATAAAATTTGACGGTGATGTAAAGGTTACAGTTGATGATATGAAGGTTGTCGGTGAGTCTGCTGATGTCAGCATGGGAAAAGACCAAAAACTCGATACCGCTACTTTTTATGACAAACCGTATGCTTTTGAAGTTAAAAAGAATAAAAAACGTGAAGTTAAGGCGAATATTTTACAAATGTCTTTGATAACTAAAGTTGTAAAAGCACAGGGAGATACGCAATCAATTGTTTTTGACGGTGATAAACCAATCGTTGTTATAAATGCAGATGAACAGGAGTATGATACAAAAACAGGTCTTATGACCGCAAACGGAACTGTTACTATTCATTATAAAGAACTTGAAACTTTTTCGGATAAAGCAAAAATCAGAACAGATAAAAACGGTGATTTGAAAGATATAGAATTAATAGGAAATGCCAGAATTAAGCAGGAAGGCAGCGATTCTTATGCGGATAATTTCTTCTATAACGCAAGTACAAAACTTTTGACAGCAACAGGTAATACAACTTCAAATGCTTTGATGGACGACGGCACCAAACTTGTTCTTAAATCCAACAGACAAGAGTATTTGCAGGATAAAAATATTTTTAATGCTTCCGGAAATGTTCGGGTTTGGTATCAGGATTATTATGCTGCAGGGCCGAAAGTTACCGTTCACCCTAATGACAAAGGAAAGCCGAATGAAGTTTATTTTTCGGGACGTTCCAGTATTACACAGGGAGTAAGGACTATCTTTGCGGATAAAATTACAATGACAATGAGACCGAAGAATTTTCATGCCGACGGTAATACAAGAACAGTTATAAAGAATATCGGCTCAGGTGAAAATACAAATAATGACGGTATAGGACTTGGATTATAATGAGTGTAGATAAAGCGCTGGAATTTTATAAAGACGGAAAATATAATGAGGCTATTGATGCTTTTACTGCGGTTTTGGAAATAGAAGGCGATAATGCTGAATTATATAATAATATCGGGCTTTGTTACGCAAATTTAGATGATGATGAAAAGGCTGAAAAGTTTTATTTGAAAGCATTACAGTTAAATCCGAAACTTGCGCAAATTTATATAAACCTTGCAGATATTTATTATAAGCAAAAAGATATGGCAAAAGGAATTGATCTTATGACGGGCGGAATTTGCGAACTGCCTGATAATATGGTTTTCAGACATTATCTTGCAAGATTTTATATGGAAGATGCAAAATTAGACCTTGCTATAGATGAACTTGAAGCAATTTTGGAAAAACAACCCGAAAATTATGATGTTTATTATGATTTAGGGAGAGTTCATTTTGAACTGGGAAATTATGATTGCGCTATCGAAAATTTTGAAAACGTTTTGGAATACAAATCAGAAAATCCTCTCCTTTATTACACATTAGCGGAAGCATACGGAGCAAATGATGAGATAGATAAAGCTTTGTCAAACTATTTGAAAGCAATTGCGCACAACGAAAATTTTGCACCCGCATACAAAAAAGCCGGAATGCTTTTCCTAGCAAGAGAAGATTTTGAAGATGCGATTGAATATTTTGAAGATTATATGAAGTTTGATATTCCAAATGAAGAAAAAGAAAAAATTAACTCTCTTATAGAAAGAATTAAAGGAAAATGCGGAAATATTGGGTAGCTTTATCTTCAATAGAGGAAATCGGCAGTTCTTTTATACAAAGACTGTATAATCATTTTGGTGATATTGAGAGTGCTTTTAATGCGAATGATTTATCCGCAATTGATGGTTTGAGTGTTAAAAAAGCCGAAGAATTTTTGAGATTGAGGGATAAAATTGACCCTGATAAGGTGCTGTCAGAAGTTTTAAACAGAGGAATAAAATTTTTGACTTATGAAGATGAAAAATATCCTTATATGCTCAAAAATATTGATAATCCTCCGTCAGTTCTTTATTATAAGGGTGATTTGGATATTTGTAATTTGGAAAAAACTCTTGCGGTTGTGGGCTCGAGAAGGGCGACAAGTTATGCGAAAGATGCACTCTCCAAAGTTATTTCGGGGTTTTCGGGAACTGATATTTGTATAGTTTCGGGGTTAGCATCAGGAATAGATTCTACCGCTCACAGATCGGCAATAGAAAATAATTTGAAAACAATCGGGGTAATCGCAAGCGGTTTTGATTATACATACCCTGCATCAAACAAAGATTTGTATAAAAAGATTGAAGATGGGTTCGGGGTTGTATTAACGGAGTATTTTCCGACATTTGAACCTTTGCCTTTCAGATTTCCTCAAAGAAACAGAATAGTTTCGGGACTTTCCTTCGGAACGTTGGTTGCAGAAGCATCTTTGAAAAGCGGAGCATTAATTACGGCAAATTTAACGCTTGAACAGGGAAGAGAATTGATGTGTATTCCGGGACTTATCACAAATCCGAACACCGAAGGAATTTATAAACTTCTTAAAAACGGTGCGACACTTGTTACTTGTGCGGAAGATGTTTTGGAAGCTTTGGATTGGGAAGTTAAACCTCAACAGCAGAACTTATTCAGCTTGCCGGATTTATCGGAAGACGAACAACAAATATATGAAGCCTTGAAAATTGAGGAAAAGGGAGTAGATGAACTGCAGGCATATACAAGACTGAGTATAGAAAATCTCCTGATGTATCTGACAACTTTGGAATTAAAAGGTATTATTAAACAGACGGACGGTGACAGATACAGATTGACCGTATAATTTGTTTGCTTTTATATTGTTTAAAATTAATCTATATATCTTCGGGGATATACAAATCTGTTTTGGATAATAATTCTCTTGTGTGTTCGTAGCAGCAGGATTTTTTGCAGATTGACTGATATTCTCTTACGATATTTAAAATATCGTCAACGGACATTTTAATAATTCTTCTTTCACCATCAATAATTCTAGCCATAAATAACCTCCGAAATATATATCGGCAGATTTATTACAAAACTTTTGACAAATCGGGTAAAAGATATAGAAATAAATTTTAAAATCCTAATCAAGATGCGAAGCAACAATATATAAAAAACGGGTATTTTTATCGTCAAGTGTGTCTATTTTGTCGTAGAGTTTTTGTTTAAGATTGTCAGATTTGTCGTAATAGTCATTTTCAAAAAGAGATTGAATTGAAACACCGAGTGCGGAAGCTATTTTTTCAAGATTATCAATTGTAGGAAAAGATTGTCCCATTTCTATCCTCACCATTTGTCTGGGACTTATTTCTGCCATTTCGGATAATTTTTCTTGAGCAATTTTTCTGGATTTTCTTAAATAGCGAATTTTCGCTCCCAATAATTCTTTTGCGGTCATAACAACTCCAGTTTAAGGAATATCTAAAATATTTATAATGTCATACTTGACATCTGGTATCTATATAGTGTAAAATCATGTCGTTATATGTAATTATAAGACACTTACATGATAAATAATGACACGAAAGGCGGTATTTATGAAAGATTTTAGAGCATTTACACTTGCAGAGGTATTAATCACACTTGGAGTAATCGGAGTTGTTGCGGCAATGACCATGCCGACATTGATAAAGAATTATCAAAAGAAAACTTGGGTAACACAGTTGCAAAAGACCTATTCTGTTTTTGAACAGGGTTTTCAGCTGCTGCTTGCAGATGAAGGAGTCTCAAAACTCTCCGATACGCCATTATCACCTCAAATTAGCGGAAAATTAGGCTGCGGGAAATCATTTGGTCCCCCATTGTCAGGATGGGATAGTAGTGATTGTAGTGGTACTTTGAATGTCTTAAACAAGTATTTTAAATTTATAGGAGTTGAAGAATATGGAACAACATCAAAAGGTTTAATGCGCGGTAGTTCTCCCATATCAAGTTCTGATCTCATGCTAGTTCTTCCTGACGGTGCTATGATTGATATGGCGATTTATTCAACTTCCAATTCTAATTATACATGCTCTACAGCTAGTTGCGATAAAATTAAAGGATTAGGCGGGAATGTATGTTCAATGGCAGGGGAAATTATTATAGATGTAAATGGCAGAAAAGGTCCGAATATATACGGCAGAGATATATTTTATTTTAAAGCTTCAGATGAGGGAAAATTATATCCCGATGCCGGAAAAGATTATGCAATATATATAGATAATAATAATTCTAATAAAATATACTCTTTAGAAGAATCCTCAAGATATTGGCGAAACAGTACTAATAAGTGTGGTATTCCCAACGGAGGCTTAACATCTGATGCATCAGGTGAAGGCTGTGCTGCACGTATAATAGAAAACGGTTGGAAGATGGATTATTAAATTCCCCAACCGGCTATTTGAAAGCAAGGTAGCAAGGTATGGTGCGATGTTTCGCACAGCAATATTGGTGCGTTTTATGTATTTTACTACTGATTTTAATTTTCAAATTTTATAAAAAAACTCCGTCACTTCGTGCCACCTCCCTTACAAGGGAGGCTTTTAGCATATATATATTTAAGTTTAAAGACTATTCCTCTAACCTTCTAATATACGGTCTTATCGCCCTATAGCCCCATCGTCCTATCGCCGTTTAAATCTTTATCTGCAAAAATAATTAAAGACGATTGAAAAATTAAAAACGATTATCCATGTTAATATCTGCTTCGGCTATTTGAAAGTTTTTCTTTTCGTTTATGCTAATATTAGAAGGAGAGGAAAACTGTGAAGAAAAATATTCTTATTATCTCATTTATATTTTTGGTACCGTTAATCAGCTATTTTATGCTCACAATGTCAAATGTATCAACTGCTCAGATTGCAGCGGAAGGAAAACCGCAGGTGATAAAATTTACTTCTCACATGTGTTTAGATTGCCAAACTATGAACAAAATTTTTAAAGAAATTTTTCCAAAATATAATGAAGAAATCATTTTGACAGAAATTAATGTTCAGGAAAATAAACCCGGAAATCAAGAACAAATTGAAAAATTTAGTGTAACACTTGTTCCTACGATAATTCTTGTTGATTCTAAAGGAAAACAAGTTAAGCGTATTGAAGGTGCTGTTTCAAAAGAAGAAATGGAAAATTGTTTGAGGGCTCTTAAATAATGGAAAATTTTGCAAGTCTGTTTACCCAAGAGGGAAGTTTACCGATACTGTTTGCATTATCGTTTTTTGGCGGTCTGGTTGCATCAGTTTCGCCGTGCTCTTTATCAATGCTTCCGATTATTGTCGGGTATGTAGGCGGATATTCCAATAACACACCTTTAAAAACCTTTATTCAGATGTTGTTTTTTGTATTCGGCACTGCGATTGTCTTTTCCGTAATCGGTATAATCTGTGCGATTACGGGGAAAGTCTTTGTAACTTTTGCAGGCGGATACTTCGGTATAATTGTAGCTTCAATCCTAATGATTATGGGGTTGAAGCTATTGGGGATTTTGGACTTTGAACTGCCTGTTCTTATAAAAGAAATGCCAAAAAATGACGGTATGAACATTTACGTTTATCCGATAATTTTAGGAGCAGTGTTTGCTCTTGTCGGAAGTCCGTGTTCAACTCCGATTTTGGCGGGAATTATGGGGTTTGCCACATTATCGGCAAGCGTTGTTCAGGCAATAATAATGTTGTTTCTGTTCTCTTTAGGACAGGGGTTAATTCTTATTTTTGCAGGATTTTTAACTTCACAGTTAAAAAATATGGGCGGATTTTACAAATTCTCCGAATGGCTTTTAAAAGGGAGTGGTGTTTTATTAATTTTGGCATCAATATATATTTTTTATAAGATATTTTTGCCGTTGATATAAGGCGATATGACTATAGGGCGATAGGGCGATAAGACCGTATCGGAATAACATTTTAATTGAAATGAACTTATCGCCATATAGCCTTATCGTCTTATTGCCTTCTTTATTATTCTTTACGTCCACTTGTAAAATTGTTATAAATGAGATAAAATACACATGTGATATGTGTTAACGGAGAGAAAATATGAAAACATACGAAGGTCAGTTAGTAGCGGGTAATGAAAAATATTGTATAATTTTATCCAGATTTAACGATTTTATAGGTTCAAAATTGTTGTCAGGTGCAATAGATGAATTGAAACGTCATGGTGTTTCAGATGATAATATTGATGTGGTAAAAGTTCCCGGAGCTTTTGAAATTCCTTTAACTGCTCAAAAATTTGCAGAAACAGGGAAATATAGTGCGATTATTACACTTGGTGCTGTAATCAAAGGCTCAACACCTCATTTCGATTATGTAAGTGCTGAAGTTTCAAAAGGAGTATCTCAGGTAAGTTTGCAAACAGATATTCCTGTTATATTCGGAGTTTTAACTACGGATAATATAGAACAGGCTATCGAAAGAGCAGGTACAAAAGCAGGAAACAAAGGCTCTGATGCTGCAAAATCAGCTATTGAAATGGTTAATTTGTATAAGTTGGTTTAATCCCACCACCGTTTCGCGGTCCCTTTAACAAGGGAGGCAAAGTTAAACAATAAAGGAGTAATGTATGGCAGAAGTAATTACGGAGTACAGAAACGAGAATACAAAAGATATTGATATTCTTTCTACGGTTGAAATGGTTAAAAAAATGAACGAAGAGGACAGGTTAGTCGCCCTTGCGGTTGAAGATGAAACCGAAAATATTGCGGAAGCAATTGATATTATTGCAAAACAATTTTTAAAAGGCGGAAGATTGTTCTATTTCGGGGCGGGAACGTCAGGAAGATTAGGTATTTTAGACGCCTCCGAATGTCCGCCTACTTTTAGTGTTTCTCCCGATATGGTTCAGGGATTTATGGCAGGCGGTGATAAGGCTTTCCGTACGGCAGTTGAAGGTGCGGAAGATAATTTCGATTTCGGATACGAAGATGCAAAAGTTTTATCTGAAAATGATGTTGCTGTTGTTATTTCTGCAAGCGGAAATCCGAAATATCTTTTGGGTGTTTTATCAAGAGCAGATGAAGTAAATTGCAGAACAATTGCGGTTACCTGCAACTCAAAAGGCAGAATTGCGGAAGAAGCTGGACATGTTATCTGTGTTGAAGTAGGGCCTGAGGTTATTGCAGGATCTTCAAGATTAAAGGCGGGTACTGCTCAAAAGATGATTTTGAACATGCTTTCAACAGGTTCAATGATTAAAATCGGTAAGACTTACGAAAACTTTATGATTGATTTGAAAGCAACAAACGAAAAATTAAAAGACAGAGCAATAAGGATTGTCGGACAGATTGCAGATGTTCCTTTGAGTGAGGCTCTTGCAACACTTTTGAAATGCAACTGGGAAATTAAAACCGCAATCGTGTCTATTGTAATGAAATATGATATTGATAAGGCAAGATTGGAATTAAAAAAACATGGCGGAGTTTTGAGAAAACTTTTGCCTGAGGAGATAAAACTATGAAATTAACGGTATTGGGGGCCGGATGCTGGGGGCTTACTTTAGCGTGGCTGTTAACGGATAACTTTGATGAAATTACTGTTTGGGGTAGAGAACAGGATATTTCCGAAGATTTAAGGTACAACAAACACACTTCAAAACCGCTTGAAGTTCAGCTTCAGAGTAAGGTTGAAATATCCTCCGATTTGTCGGAAGCAATTAAGGGAGCTGATATTATTTTATCGGTTATTGCAACATCAGGAACAAGAGATGTCTGTGAAAACCTTAAAAAATCGGGGATTAAATCAGAACAGATTTTGGTAAATGCCTCAAAAGGTATCGAACTCCCGTCTTTGATGAGAATGTCAGAGGTTATAAAAGATGTTTTACCCGAACAGAAACTTGTAATTCTTTCAGGTCCGACTTTGGCAAAAGAGGTTTTGAAAGGGTTGCCGACAGCGGCTTGTGTCGCTTGTGAAGATATTGAAACTGCCGAATTTGTTCAAAAAGCAATGAATGTTCCGAATAAATTCAGACTTTATACAAACACTGACGTGATTGGGGTTGAACTTGGCGGTTCGTTGAAGAACGTAATAGCAATTGCATCAGGTTTTGCACATACTATGGGGCTTGGCGATAATTGTTCTGGTTCATTGTTGACTAGAGGTATGGCGGAAATTGTTCGTGTAAGTATAAATTTAGGAGCAAACCCGTCTACTTTGTATGGATTATCAGGCATGGGGGATTTAATTGCAACCTGTTCAAGCCCGATGTCAAGGAATTATACGGTTGGCGCAATGCTTGCAAAAGGTAAAAAAATCAACGATATTTTGGCGGAATTAGGTTCCGTTGCAGAGGGTGTAAAAACATCTAAAGCAATATGCGAACTTGCAAAAAAACTTGATATAGAAGTCCCTGTTTCAAATGCTATTTATGAAGCGGTTTACACGGATATTACACCGCAGGCTTTGTTGGAAAAGCTTATGAACAGAAAGTTGAAAGAAGAAGAAAAATATGTTTAAATATGCTGTTGAATATATAAAAAATACATTTAACCCGCTTAATGTACCCGATACTTTGAAACTGGAGGCGGGACAGATGGTTCTTGTCAGGACTGCAAAGGGAGAAGAAGCATTAAAAGTTGTTTTGGTTAATACTCAAATTGCAGAAAGATGGCAAAAATGCTGTCATACACCCGAACCTTTCCCTGTTGTGAGAATTCTTTCCCAAAGGGATTTGCAGACACTTGATGATATAAAAAAAGAAGAAGCTGAAGCATTTTTTAAATGCAAAGCATTAGTCGAACAGCATAAATTAGTAATGAACTTGGTTCAGTGTCGGATAACTTTTGACAGACGCAAAATTACTTTCTATTATACTGCTCCCGAAAGAGTTGATTTCAGAGCATTGTTAAAAGATTTAACTCAAGTTTTTACGAGAGTTAGAATAGATTTAAGGCATATCGGTGTAAGAGATGAAACCTCTTTGATGTGCGGTTGCGGAATGTGCGGACGACCATTCTGCTGTTCAAGTTTCTTGAGAAAATTCGGGTCTATTAATGTTAAACTAGCGAAAGATCAGGGAATGCCGATAGCTCCCGGAAAAATTTCAGGTACTTGCGGCAGATTATTGTGCTGCTTGAATTATGAATATTCAAATTATATTGATGCGGCAAAAGGAATGCCTCCAATCGGTTCATCTGTTATGACACCTGACGGGCTCGGCAGAGTTTGTTATTTACAGTTTTTGAACGGAACTGTTGCCGTAAAATTAGAAGATGGTAAAACAAAAGAATTTGCAAAAACAGATATTGAAATGGTAGATGCTGATGTAAATGTCGAAATTGATACACCTGCAATTACGGCTTATGCGGAAGAAGATGATACAAATATTGATATAAGACAGCTTGAGGACGATAGAAACAGTTCTACCGGTAATGTATAAAAATTAAATTTACGGTTTCAGCTGATTGATTATTTTATTCTTACGTATGTTTAATTTGTTATTTATTGTGCGTGAGTAACCTCCATATAAGTTGAATTATTTAACATATTTGCCTGTCTTAATTGGTTGTGGTAGGGTTATAATATGACGGCGACAAAAGAAAAATCATTGGTAATAGTTGAGTCACCCGCAAAATCAAAGACTATAAAAAAGATTTTGGGGGACAGCTTTCAGATTGAAGCAAGTTTCGGGCATGTCAGAAATTTACCCGCAAAAGATCCCTCTACGCAAAATTTGGGATTTGATGTAAACAATAATTTTGAACCGAAGTTTGAAATTATACCTGGAAAACAGCAGGTAGTAAAAAAGCTCAACGATATAGCCAAAAAAGTCGACAAAATCTACCTTGCCTCAGACCCTGACCGTGAGGGAGAAGCAATCGCATGGCATGTCCGTCAATTATTAAAAGTGCCTGATGAAAAGGTTTTGAGAATAGTTTTCAACGAAATTACACCAAAAGCGGTTAAATATTCTGTAGAAAACCCCAGAACAATTGATATGGATATGGTTCAGGCACAGCAGACAAGACAGATTTTAGATAAACTAGTAGGTTTCAAACTCAGTCCTGTTTTGTGGAAACAAATCGGAAACAGAAACCTCTCCGCAGGAAGGGTTCAGTCTGTTGCTCTCAGAATGATTTGCGAAAGAGAAGAAGAAATCGAAGCTTTCGTTCCGCAGGAATACTGGTCAATCCATGCCGATTTGGAAAAAGAAGGAAAAACTTTTGAAGCAGAAGTTTCAAAGATTAAAGATAAATCTGTCGAAAAAAACATTCCAAATCAGGAAGAGGCACAAAAAATTGTTGAATATCTTCAAACTCCAGACAGAGATTTTGAAGTCTCAAAGGTTACTAATAAATCCATGAAACGCAAACCGACAGCTCCTTTCATAACTTCAACCCTTCAAAGGGCAGCAAGTTCAAAACTCGGTTTTGGTGTTTCAAAGACAATGCAGGTTGCGCAAAAATTATATGAAGGTATGGAAATTGACGGCACTCCCGTCGGTTTGATTACTTATATGAGAACTGACAGTGTAAGAGTGTCTGATGATGCTCAAAGCATGGCAAAAGATTTTATTCTGCAAAATTACGGGGAAAAATATTATCCCGAAACTCCGAATGTTTATGTAAAAGGAAAACAAAACGTTCAGGACGCACACGAAGCTATTCGTCCTTCTTATCCTGAAAGAACTCCCGAAAGCATTAAACAATACCTTGATAATGATCAGTATAAACTTTATAAACTGATTTGGGATAAATTCATGTCCTCTCAAATGTCGAATGCCGAAATAGCAAACAAATCAATCGAAATAACGGCAGGCGACTACACCCTGAAGGCAGGTACAAGCAAAGTTACTTTTGACGGATTTCTGAAACTTTATAATGATGCGGAAGATGAAGAAAAGTCAGATGATACGAAAATTCCCGACCTTGAAAAAGGTGACAAGGTTACTTGCAAAAAAGTTAACCCGAAACAACACTTCACTCAGCCTCCGCCACGATACAACGAAGCCTCTTTAGTAAAAGCATTGGAAGAACACGGAATAGGTCGTCCGTCTACTTATGCAACGATTATTACCGTAATCCAGACAAGAAAATATGTTGAAAAGAAAGACAAAGCTCTTCATCCGACACTTTTGGGAAGAACGGTTTCTAAACAACTGTGTAAACAATTTGCGGATATTATGGATTATAAATTTACTGCCGGAATGGAAAGCAAATTAGACCAGATTGCTGAAAAAAAAGCTGTTTGGAACAAGGTTCTAAAAGATTTTTACGGTCCTTTTATAAAAGAAGTTGACAAAGCTCTTGAGACAAGCGAAAGAGTGAGAATTGAGAGTAAAATCAAATGCCCGAATTGTGGAAAACCGATGGTTTTGAGAACAAGTAAGACAGGCTCTCAATTCTTGGGTTGTTCGGGATATCCTGACTGCAAGACAATAATGCCTTTGAATGCACTTTCGGAACAGCAGGAAGAAGGTGAAAATTCGGAACCTGAAGTATGCGAAGAAAAATGTGAGAAATGCGGTTCGGATATGATATTCAAAACAGGTCCTTACGGCAAATATATGGAATGTACATCAGAAACCTGTAAACACCGTAAACCTTATCGGAAATCAACCGGTGTGAAATGTCCGAAATGCGGTGAAGGAACAATTGTTGAAAGAAAATCAAAACGCGGAACGGTATTTTACGGATGCGACAAATATCCGAACTGTGATTTTACACTCTGGAACGAACCGACAGGTGAAACCTGCCCCGAATGCGGATCGCTTTTGGTTAAAAAAGTTTTGAAAAAGGGTACAACAATAGCTTGTTCAAACCTGAAATGCCATTATAAGAGAGAGGTGTCTGATGAATCCTGAATTATATGAACGATATTTGGCAAAAAAAGCGAAAAAGCTTGGTATTTCCGTTGAAGAACTGAAAGCACAGGGGGCAGCTAATCAGACGGGTAGTCAAGCAACTAAGCCTGAGGGCTGTAGGGCAGATGTATGGCAATTTAATGATAATAATATTGAGAAAACGGATTTAAAACCGCAATCCGCTAATAGCAATACCTCCATACCTTCATACCTCCATACCTCTAATAACGCCTTATCACCTTCTGTTAAAGATAACAGAGAAAACAAATTCGCCCTTATCGGTTATCCTCTGGGTCATTCTTTGTCTAAAGTTATTCATGAGGCAGGTTTTAAGAGTATGGGTATAAGTGCCGTATACGATATTTTAGAAACCCCGCCTGAAACTCTTGTTGACAGGATTAAATATTTAAAAAACAACGGTTATAAAGGTTTTAATGTTACAATCCCCTTAAAACTTCCTGTTTCTTTGTTTGTAAATGATGTTGACAGATATGCGAATTTAGCAGGGGCAATTAATACGGTTTATATAAATGAAGATAAAACTCTTGTCGGTTACAATACTGATGTTATCGGGTTTAAAAATGCTATCCCTTTTGATATTGATTTGAGTGGAAAACGTGTCGGGATTTTAGGAACAGGCGGAGCTGCTCATGCCGCTTGTGTTGCTTTGTCAGAATGCGGTGTTAATACATTGGATTTCTTTACAAGAAGTATTCCAAACTCAATTGAATTAATGAATTATGTAAGGAGAATTTTCCCGTCAATTACTTTTAATGTATATCAGATAGAGAATATAAGAAATTTGTGCGAATATGATATGCTTGTCAATACGACACCAATCGGTATGCTTGGAAAATCGGGTGATATGACGCCTGTAGAAGAAGATGCACTCAGAACATTAAAACAAGGTGCAATTGTCTATGATGTAATTTATAATCCTAAAAAGACCGTTTTAATAAAACTTGCGGAAAAACTGGGTTACAGAACGATTACAGGACTTGATATGCTGATACATCAGGCGGTTTCGGCTCAAAAAATATGGCTTGGCGGTTTGCCGGATTTTAAAGATATGAAAATATCAGCATTAGAGGCACTTTAATCAATTATCTGTTTATGTAACAATTTTTAATAATTGTTAAAGAAAAAAGAATTTATGCCGATTAAATATTCAGGAGTGTATCTATGAATATTGACGGTATTTCTTTTTCAACGGGTTCTTTTTCTTTAGGCGGAGGTTTGGCAGATGCTGATCCTGAACAAAAGCGTATTGCAAGAAAATTAATTGAATACGGTTATCAGCCTACAGGCAACAAAACTACTGATAAAGCCACACTCAGAAGAATTGAAATTCAAAAAGCAAAAGAATCTAATGTTATAAGAAACGACCTTTTAACTGTTTCAAAGCAGGAACAGGAGCAAATTCAGGAAAAGAAAAAACAGCACAAAAAAGATAACAACGAACCGAATATTAAAAACGATTTCAATGGCGCAAAAGCACTCGGCGAACAGATTTATTTATCAATTAATATGAAAAATAAAAATAAATTGTTACCTTCGGAGTAACACATTCATGCCGGCAATAAAGTAGTTTTTCACTTCTTCTAAAGATCTTATTCTCAAAAGCATTCTCAAAATATATTTTGGTCTTAAATAAAATCTTTTTAATGCTGATTTGTGGAGTTCAAAAATCCTGTCTTTCGATAAATTGTGTGTATTTACGGCGGGGTAATAATATGCACTTTCAAAAGATGTTCCGCTGTCAAAGAGATTATTTTCTTTTGCGTAATCATAAAATCTTGAACCCGGAAGTGGAGTTGCCGTATAAAAACTTATAAAATCACTATCCAGTTCTATTGCAAATTTTATTGTTTCCTCAACCGTTTCATCCGTTTCCCATGGCAAACCGATTACAAAATAGTTATAAATCCTGATTTTTGCCTGTTTAAAAATGGAAACGGTTCTTCTCACATCATCTAAGACAATTTTTTTGCCTATTTTTTCAAGCATATATTGTGAACCGCTTTCAACACCGATACTCACCAATCGACAGCCCGATTTATACATAATCTTTGCCATTTCCAAATCAGCGGTATCCGCTCTTGTATTGGCTGACCAAGTGATTTTTAAACCGCTTTCGATTATCTTATTGCAAAGCTCAATTGTCCAATCTCTGTCAATATTAAATATATCCGACCAAAAAACAAAATTTGTAATATTATATTTTTCAACGCACTCTCTTATTTCCTCAACTATATTTTGAGGGCTTCTTTTTCGAACTTTTTCACCCGAAACAGGTGTTGCAAGGCAGAAGAAACAATGAAAAGGACAACCCCTTGAAACTTTTATGACAGCCTGAACTTTGTTGTTATCGGGGCGTCTGTAAATTGAGTTATCGACTAAATGTCTTGCAGGGAAAGGTATTTTATCTAAATCTTCAATAAATGGTCTTTTTCCCGTAAATTTTATTTCATTATTAGGAACTCCGGATAAAATATCTTTTAAAGTGTACTCCGCTTCACCTACAATAACGTAGTCTATATAAGGATGTTCGTATGTGACATTAACGTTGTAAGTCAAAAATGGCGCCCCTTTTACCATGA
>JAGBOW010000108.1 GCA_017633675.1 bacterium
GCTTTTGATACTTCAAATTCTTTACCGTCTGCGGTTGTTACAGTTTCTGTCGGCCAGCAATCCGCAATATGTTCACTATCACAT
Source organism: bacterium (assembly GCA_017633675.1). Taxonomy (GTDB): domain Bacteria; phylum Cyanobacteriota; class Vampirovibrionia; order Gastranaerophilales; family Gastranaerophilaceae; genus Stercorousia. The sequence continues at coordinate 85 of JAGBOW010000108.1, forward strand.
CTCTTTGCAATTTTTAGATATTTTTGCAATTCATCAACAAACGCATCTGTTGATGCATATTTTGTGTTTAATAACCCATGCGCTCTCATTTGCTCCATAGCTTGCGTAACTTTCTGAGCAATATTTGCCTGTCTTTCTGAATTAACTCTTTCATTAATATTTGCAATAACTGTCGGCATTGTTATCGCTGCGACAACTCCGATTACCCCTAAAGTAATTAACACTTCAGCAAGTGTAAATGCTTTTTGTTTTTTCATAATATTATACCCCCCTTGATTGTAATATATGTATATAGATAAAAGTACATCTATATTTATATAATAACATATTGTTGTTATTACGTCAATAGGTTAGAATTACATCATTATGAACAATATATCGACATTGGCGCAAAAATTTTCAACAAGAATTAAATTTGAAAGGGTAAAAAGAAATTATTCGCAAGAAAAACTGGCAGAATTAGCAGGTATCGGACGGGCAACATTAACACAGATTGAGGCAAAAAAATCCTCTCCAACCCTTGATATTGTTGAAAAGATTGCTAATGCATTAGAATACGAACCTTATGAATTGTTTATGTTTAAGAATTTGGAAATTTAATTAACTATTCCAATTTTACCCCTCACCCATTTTGCTAAACTCACATTTGTTCGTAAAGCAAAATTACCCTCTCCCTCAAGGGGCGAGGGAGGTCCTAGTCGCTTAGTTTTAAAACCTCATAAATATCCATTTTTTTAGATTTACCGCGAATTGAAACGTCAGCTATTTTTATTACATCAACCATATCGCTCACCTGAGCATAAGTTGAACTGCTTATTAATAAGTTTGTCTTATAAACCTTGTTATACCCTTCAATTCTGCTTGCAAGATTAACGGTATCACCGATTACGGTGTATTCAAGACGATTTTGCGACCCGATATTTCCGACAAAAGCCTCACCCGTGTTAATTCCGATACCGATTTCTATTTTCGGTTTTCCTTCAAATAACCATTTTTCTCTCAAATATTCAACTTTTTTCAGCATTTCATATGCGCATTTTACGGCATTTTGAGGGTGGTTTATATCCTGAACGGGTTCTCCGAAAATCGCCATAACCGCATCACCGATAAATTTGTTAATAACTCCGTTGTATTTTGTTACAATCGGCTCCATTTCGGAAAAATATTCGTTCAAAATCATTGAAACTTCTTCCGCAGTCATTTTTTCCGACATACTTGTAAATCCTCTTATATCAGAGAATAAAACGGTTAAATTGGATTTTTTACCGCCAAGTTTGATATCGTCAATGTTTTGGACAACGTTTTTCATAATATCCTGAGATAAATATTTTCCCATAGCATTTTGAATTTTTTCTTTGTTTTTTCCCTCAAGAATAAATCTGTAAGAATATCCGAAAATCATTGTACTCAACTGAACCGCAAGAGGGGTAATAACAAGCGGGGTTATGTTGTTATTAAACGCAAAAATACATATTATAAAATAAACAACTCCGACAAACAAAATTGATAACAATGACTGCAAAAATGACAGAGTTCTTATTAAAATAAAAGTTATTATACACATCAACAATATAATCAAAAGATTTTGCGTATCCGAAAGCGGATACATAAAATCTTTTTGAAGAAAATTTTCAAGGACTGTTGCCTGAACGTCAATTCCCGGTTGTTTTACGGAAATGGGAGTTTGTAAAACATCTTCTGTCGCAAGAGAATTTCCGCCTATTATTACTATTTTATTATCAAAAAAAGACGGGTCAATTAAAGGTTTTTTACCTTGTTTGATTAATCTGTAAGAATTTATTATGTCAATTGCAGGAGTATAATTATGAGAATATTCTTTACCATCTATTTGTCTATAAAATTTAATATCATGTTGCACATTACTTTGGTCAATAGTTACAGGAATTTTTAAACCTGTTTTATCAACGATAATGTTTTTATTCGTAATTGTTAATTTATCGGCATTATTTGCCAGCATATAGGCTCTTAATGTCAGAGAAGGGTAGTAATTCCCGTTATATTTAATCAAATCATTTGATGAACGTAAAACAGCATTAATATCGTCTAAATTAAAGTTAACCGAACCCGCATATTTTTGTACCTTAAAATATTCTTTTGGCATTACGGTCAAACTTTTATAGATATTGGGACTTGTGCCAAAGATTTTTTCATATATATCCGACAAAAATTTATTTTTGGATATTATATCCGACAAAAATTTATTTTTGGATATTTTTTCATTTATCTCAATAGAGAATTTATTTTTAAATGCCTTATCATACTCTGCCCGAATAATCTCATCTTTGTAACTTTCTGTCTGAGCCATAAAGCCTGTAATAAAGTTATTTGATTCATTTACTTTTTCAAAGAAAAACTTATCTGACGATTCGGGACGTTCTCTGTCCAAGCCGGTTATGATAAAATCGAAAACAATAACCTTTGCCTTTGTGTATTTATTAAGGTAATCAATTATTTCACCGTATAATGACCTTGCCCATGGCCAGCGATAAGATTCTATGGATTTATTATCAATTACTATTAATGCAATTTCGTCAGAACCCTGTCGTAATGAAGATGACTTATTGACCATTACGTCATACATTCTGTCTTCCCAGAAATTAACAGAAACAACAGCTATTATCAAAACCAAAAATATCTGAAATATAATCGATTTAAAAAAGAAAGCTTTTCCCTTGAATATTTTCATTTTCATTATTCCTTTTTCAAAAAACTTTGCCTGCGTAAATTAACTGACAAAGAATTTGCCTATAAGTTTAATTTTATGATATAATAAATTCCAAAAAAAGGATAGCTTATGACAGAAAATTATATAAAAAAGTTATGTGAGCAGAAGTTTTGTCCCATTATAAGGAACAGTAACCCTGATGAAGTTGTCAGAATTGCAAAAGCATTATGTAACGGAGGGGTGAAAATTCTTGAAATTAATGTTGAAAATTCTTCAATATACAGAACTATTGCGGAAGTCAGTCAATACGCAACAGTTTGCGCAGGCGGTATTATAACGACAATTCAGCCTGATGCCGCTTTACTTGCAGGAGCAAAATTGTTATCTTCACCGATTTTTTCCATGAACATGGTTAAATTTTCAAAAGATCAAAAAGTTCCTTATATTGCGGGTACATCTACGGCTAATGAGTCTTATACGGCATGGAAGTCCAGAATACCGTTAATTAAACTTTTCCCGATAACCGAAATGGGCGGTGTAAAGTATGTTGAGAATATTTTAAGACCAATGCCGTTTTTAAATGTTATGGTTCAGGGAAATGTAAAAGTTAATGAAGTAAAATCATATATTGATGCAGGTGCAAGGGTTGTCGGTATCGGTAGAAGTATGAGTGACGGATCTTCTGCAGCGGAAATTTCAGCAAGAGCAGAAGCTCTGATAAAAATTTTAAAGGTTTAATATGAGTGAAAAACAGGATATAATAACAATCGGGGAATGTCTGATTGAATTATCGACTAATTCAAAAATGGTTAATGCAGGTTGTTTTAATAAATATTACGGCGGGGATTCTCTCGCAACTGCGATATCTGCTCTGAGAATGGGAGCAAATGTCGGTTTTATAACAAAAGTGGGAAATGATCCGTTTAAAGATTATCTTATTGAAAGTTGGAAAAATGAAGGATTAGATATTTCTCAGGTAAAACTGTCTGAAGAATCAAACGGTGTTTATATTATTGCTCGTCCTTCAGTTGATGAAAAAGAAGTCGTTTGTTACAGAAAAAAAACAGCTCCTTCAAAATTATGTGTTGATGATATCAGTGAAGAATATATGAAAAAATCGAAAATATTCTATGCTTCCGGTATTACTCAGTCATTATCCCCTTCCGCAAATGAAGCTGTTGAAAAAGCATTTAAAATAGCAAAAGAGAATGGGGTTACTACCGCATATGATCCGAACTTTCATCCGGCATTAATGGATAAAGATACCGCCAAAGAAAATTTTTACAGAGTAATCGAATATGTTGACATACTTTTCATGAGTACAAAACATGATACTTTGATGATTTTGGAACTGGATTCTCCGGAAAATATTATAAAAAAATTATGGGATATGGGTATTCAGACCGTAATTTTAAAATCTGACGAAAATAAATGTTATTATTTGGGATACAACGGCAATATTACCGTAACAAATTTTTATACAACCGAATATACAGATACAACCTGTTCCGGTGATGCCTTTAACGGCGGTTTCCTATACGCGCTGACACACGGCTTTAATCATTCGGAGGCGGTAAGGTTTGCTTCAATTGTTGCAGGTTTGCAGGCGCAAGGTATTGGGGCAATAAAATCTATTCCTTACAAAGATGATGTGTATTCTATTTATAGGGGCAATAATGGTTAAAGCTGTAATATCAGGCTATTATGGTTATAAAAATTTCGGTGATGAATTGATTTCAGATGTTCTGATAAAGCATTTAAATGCTTTAGAAATTGATATAACCGTTTTATCCGGTAATGTTGATTATACAAAGTCTAAAAATAATGTTTATGCAGTCAATCGTTTTGATATCAGAAAAATTGTCGGAGAAATAAAATCCTGTGATTTTTTGATTTCGGGAGGAGGCAGTCTTTTACAAGATGTAACAAGTCTTAAAAGCCTCGTATATTACCTTTTTATTATCGCAATTGCAATTTTGTTTAACAAAAAAGTTATTATTTTTGCTCAAGGTATTGGTCCAATCAATAATAAATTTGCAAAACTTATAACCAAAAATCTGTTAAAATTATGCGGTTATATATCTGTCAGAGATGAAAACAGTTTAAATTTGTTAAAGTCGTGGGGTATTAAGGCAGATTTGGTTTGTGATCCCGTTTTTTCTTTAGAAGCTGATTGTACGAAAAAAACAAATTCTGTCGGCATTCAGTTGCGGGATTTTAAAACAATGAATTATAATCTTCTGCAAAAACTTGCACAACTTGCTGCATATAAATTTTCGGACAGAAAAATTGAAATATTCTCTTTGCAGGAAAGTTTTGATTTAGAAATTTCAAAAAAGTTTGAAAATATTTTAAAAACAATTAATCCTGAAATAAAAACCGAAATTGTTACTGATAATATTGCGGAAAGAATTTCTCAACTTGAATATATGATAGGAATGAGATTTCATGCTCTTCTTGTCGCAATAAAATCAGGTGTAAAAACCTGTGCAATTAATTATGATATAAAAGTTGAAAAACTGGCTCAATCTGTCAAAATCCCTATTATTTCCTTGAATGGGGAAGAAAGTTTTGAAAAAATTTATTATGAATTGGAAAATCTCAAAAGTGAGGAACTTTTGAGATTTTCTGAAAACAATATGTTTGATTGGAGCGGTTTTGACGGTTATATATCAGCTTAATTGTTCATAATTTGTGTTTAATTTTCGGCGGAATCTGTCTTTTGATTCATCATCTGTCTGTTGGGCTCTTGTTATACCGGAAGCACTTGCGGTATTGGCATTTCTAACCTCTGTTGCAGTAATCTTGCCGTCATTATCTTCATCATATGCTCTCAGTATTGCGGCATATTCTTTATAATCAAGCTTTTCATCATTATTTAAATCAAATTGTCTGAATGCTTTTCTGACACTTGCTTCATCTGTACCTGTTTCATTTATTTCGTGTTCAACGAATTCATCTTCACTTATAAAACCGTTCTTATCGCCTTCTTTTTGGTCAACATAAGCAACGTAAGATTTTGCATATTCTATTCTTGCATTTTGTTTATCCTCTGCTGTTGCATCTTTGTCGTCTATATATGTAAATGTTTTTCTGTTATTAAATGCCGTATCCATTTCTTCACCTTTATCGGTATTATCTAATTCTTCGGCATCTAATTTTGCTTCCGATTTATTGTTAGAGGTGTAGTCAACATCTGAATCATAATCAGTTCCGCTGTTTAAATCACTTGTATATTGATTACTGTATTGATTATAAGAATTATTATAGAAATTTTGATACATAGGGTTTGTCTGCATCGGATTGGTAAACATGTTTTGTCTTGATGCCATCGCTCTCATAAATCCGAAATTCTGGGCACTTTGTATACCCGACATTGTTAAATACGGATTTGTCATACCTGACATATTATTCAACATACTCATTCCGCCAAACATTCCGCAGCCGCCCATATTATACGGTGACATCATTCCGCCCATACCCCATGTTGACATGCAGCCGCCGAAACCTCCGCCCCAAATACTTGCACCATGACAATGGCAATGACTTTTGTTCATTTCATTGAACATCATTCCCATCACGCTTACTCCCATAGCAGTTTGCCCTGCTAACTGCATGGACTTTCCTACAGTGCTTCCGTTCTTGTTGAACCAGTTGCCGATTGATTTAAAAAATCCTGTTTTTTGTGTTGTGTTACTTACAGACATGATTACTCTCTGATTTATACTCTTATATATATAAAGTATATATGGTTTGAATAATTGCCTTTTTGTTAAGAAATATTACAATAAACAAAAATATTTTTAAATTTTGATGATTGTATTACTGTTTCTGTTCGTTTTCTATACGCTTGTTAACCTTTATTTCGTGAAGTGAACCATGATGAGGTTCTTCTCTTTTATATCTTTGGTCAACCCACCATTTTGCAAATTTATATGATAATTTTTTTTGATACGGTTGAAGTTCTTCGTTATTTTCTTTTTTTGCTTTTTTATCTTGTTTTATTTTGTCTGATTTATTATTTTTAGTAACCTGCTCATTATTATCCTGTCCGATTGGGATATCTTTTTCAACAAGATTCGGGGCATTGAAACGCATATCATCAAGATGATCAATGTCTAACTTTGGTGCCGGCGGAATATTTCTGTAATCCAGTAAATCAGCTTCATTAACGGCATAAGTATCCGGACTGACATACTCATTCGAAAATAAATCCGCATTTGCCTGCGGGGCAATTAAAAGTGCTGATAACAAGATTAATTTTTTCATTTTTAAACCTTTCTTAGTAGTGTGAACTTCTGTATAAAATGTTATGTCCGTGGGAATCAATTCCGCCTGTCGGGATTAATCCTTCTGCCGCTCTGTCTATGATACTTTCCCATTCTTTATAATACGAACCATCATAGGATTGGTAATATTTCTCATAGAATTTGGCTTTTTCTTTTCCGTATCTTTTAAAATTATAAAACAAATAATTATAAAATTCAGGTGTATATGCTTTTGTTCTTGCAGGGTGTGCAATAGAGAGAACTCCGAATTGTGCAAAAAACTCGACGGCATCTTCAAATGAAGAAAAAGCATCAAGCATTTTACCGATTGAAGGGTGGCTTTGAGTATAAATATCTCTTGCTTTGTATATTTTTCCGATTATTTCGTCCGGAATAAGCGGGAGGGAACAATTAGTATACATTTCCAAAGCTTTCTTATATGTTATAAAATATGATTCCAAACCTTTAAAAAGATATTTAAACTTAAAAATCGGTTCTTCATAAGAAAAATCAGCATTGGGGAAATAATGATTTAATAAAATTTTTCCGGAAGTATATTTTTTCAGCGGGTGAGCTATTTCGTCCTGACCTTTTAAAATCATAGGGTGGCAGAGAGAGGCTTCTTCCATTGAAAAATCATATTCAGGCAATGCTTCGTTGAGTTTTTTTACGGTATCTTTTGCAAGTTGAAGTTTTAAATCTCTTTTATAATCCAAATATTCATTTAATTTTTTGTTGAACGGATCTATTCCGTAAACAAGCAAGTGGATTGGCAAAGGCTTAGGCTGTTTTGGAAAGTTAATTGCAATTGTCGAAATTTCTGTTCCCAAAACTAAATCAACTTCTTTATCATTAATTTTCCGAGCCTCTTTGCAACCATCAACAGTGTCATGATCTGTTATTGCGACCAAAACATTTTTATATTTTTTAGTTTCGGATAATAGTTCTGGAATTGACATAATTCCGTCCGAATATTGAGTGTGAATGTGTAAATTTGCACAGAAATCACCTGTTTCCACATATTCGGTGTCATTTGTGTCGACAATTTCAGGGAATTCTCTTTCACCAACTTTGAAAGATTTTTCGGAAAAATTTTTTACCCGCTCTATAAATTCTTTTTCACTTAATATTCCCATACTCATATTTTACAACAAAAAGTGATTGAAACAAAATTATAAAACTTTCGTCTTACATACTGTGGAGGATAGTTAGATGTTTTGTGATGAGGATTTAGAATATATTAATTGTGAAGAAGAAAATGAAGAAATTAAAACTTTCAATTCAATATCGAATGATGATGATATTTTACAGATGTATTTAAAAGATATCGGAAAAGTTAAACTCCTGAAATCTGATGAAGAAAAAAGGCTTGGAAAAGAAATTAAGGAGGGCGAAAATCCCGATATTGCCAAAAGAAAACTTATTCAGGCAAATTTGCGTCTTGTTGTGAGTATTGCAAAAAAATACATAGGACAGGGGGTTTTGTTTATGGATTTGGTTCAGGAGGGTTCATTAGGTTTAATTAAAGCGGCAGAAAGATTTGATTATTCAAAAAATTTCAAGTTTTCGACTTACGCAACCTGGTGGATAAAACAAACAATTATGCGGGCAATATCGAATAATGCACGAACAATTCGTATTCCAGTACACATGACGGACAAAATCAGAAAATACAAAAAAATTTTTACAACACTTTCTTTTCAACTGGGCAGAGAACCGAATGAAGAAGAAATTGCGGATAGTATGGGGATAAATTTAAAACAGCTGACCGCTATAAAAAGAGCAATAATAAAAGAGCCGATAAGTCTTGAAACACCGGTTACCGATGATTTGAATGTCGGAGATTATATTGAGGATAAATCATACCGTTCTCCCGAAAATCAGGCAAAAACTCAAGCTATCAAATCAGGAGTTGAGGATTTACTTAAATCTTTATCGGAGCGCGAAAGAAAAATTATTATGCACAGGTTCGGAATAAACGGTGCAAAACAAACCACTTTGGAACAATTAGGAGCTATTATGGGCTATTCAAAAGAGAGGATAAGACAGTTAGAAGATGCAACGCTTAAAAAAATAAGAGAAAAACGGGAGTTTCGGCATTTTAGAGATTTTATTGAATAAGTGAACTGTGAAAAGTGAGTTGTGAATAGTTCATTTCGGTTTGCTTTGCAAACAAAATTTAAATTTTTCGAACGGAGTGAGCTTAAACGACTTTTCACTACTCACCTTTCACTACTCACTTGTTTATCTTTACTTTCAGACTTTTCCACGTTATAATCCCGTTATGATTGACACCCATACACATATCAATATGATAGAAGGCTCATCACTTAATGAAGTTGTCCAAAATGCAATTAATTCGGGTGTTGAAAAACTTCTTGTTCCGTCAGCTTATCCGAAAGATATTGAAGAAGTTATGGATTTGGCGGAAAAATATGACAATGTCTACGGAATGCTCGGTGTTCACCCGTCAGAAGTTAAAGACTGGACGGATAATTTGATTGACAAAATAAAAGAATTATCCAAAAATCCGAAAATTATTGCAATAGGTGAAATCGGACTTGATTATTATTGGGATAAATCGTTCAACGATTTGCAGAAAGAAGTTTTTATAAAACAGATAAAACTGGCGAACGAACTGAATTTGCCAATATCAATTCACGATAGAGAGGCGCACAAAGACACTTTTGATATCCTGAAAGAACATAATAACGGTTCAAAAATAGTTATGCATTGTTTTTCGGGAAGTGTAGAATTTGCAAAAGAATGTATTAAAGAGGGGTATTATATTGCGCTCGGGGGTGTTGTAACATTTAAAAACGCAGTTAAAATGAAAGAAGTTGCGCAAAATATTCCGCTTGAATATCTTTTGTTGGAAACTGATGCGCCTTATCTGACCCCCGTTCCTTTCAGAGGAACTGAAAATCAACCCGCTTATGTGAAATATGTTGCTGAAGAAATCGCAAAAATAAGAGGTGTGAGTTTTGAAGAAATCGACAAAATTACAACCGAAAATGCAAAAAAGGTATTCAATTTATGAAAGAACGTTTGGACAAATTCCTGACCGATTTGGGCTATTTTGAAACCAAAAGCAAGGCATCATCTGCGATTATGGCAGGTCATGTGAAAATTAATGACGAATATATTACAAAATCGGGATTTCAGATTAATCCCGAAAAAGAATACAATATTGTCGTAAAATCTATGCCGTTTGTTTCTCGCGGAGGATTTAAACTAAAAAAAGCACTCGAAACATTCCCTGTAAAAGTTCAGGACAGAATTTGTTTTGATGCGGGCGCATCAACAGGCGGATTTACGGATTGTTTGTTACAAAACGGAGCGAAATTTGTTTATGCGGTTGATGTAGGATACGGACAACTGGACTGGAAAATTCGTTCCGATAACAGAGTGAAAACAATTGAAAAGACAAACCTTAAAATCTGTAATTTTGAAGATATTTATGCTGATGGAGAGCCCGTTGCAGATTTGTTGGTGAGTGATTTGTCGTTTATTTCCTTGACAAAAGTTTTAGAGAATTTGAAAAAACTTTTAAATCCTGATTTTCATGAAATGATTTTGCTTATTAAACCGCAATTTGAGGCTGGAAAAGAAAAAGTTGAAAAAGGCGGAGTGGTTAGAGATAAAAATGTGCATAAAGAGGTTATAGAAAACGTAATCGAGTGCGCAAAATCTTTAAATTATTCAATAAACGACCTCACCTATTCAGCAATCAAAGGTCCTTCGGGGAATATTGAGTATTTGATTTGGATTTCAACCGATAATTGTTTAATATCGGGCAGGTATGTCCAATATGTAATTGATGTAAAAAATATCATTGATGAAGCATTTGAAAAGTTAAACTAGTTTTGTTCCAAATAAATCTTCGCAATATCAATATCGTTTTTGGTTGTAATTTTGATGTTTTTGTAACTTCCGTTCAGGATATAAACATCAACTCCAAGTGCTTCAAGCATTCCCGCATCATCAGTAAAATTCAATTCTTTTAGTTTTTCATGTGCCTCTTTTATCAAATCATACTCAAAAGCCTGCGGGGTTTGAGTGTTATATAATTTTGAACGGTCAATTGTCTTGATTATTTTCCCGTCAACGACTTCTTTTATAGTGTCGATTGTTTTTGTTGCAACGGTTAATGCCTTCTTCTCTTTTACCATTTCAATAGCCTGGTTAATCAAATCGGTTGTAATCATTGGCCTTGCACCGTCATGGATTAGAACATAATTGCATTCGGAGTGTTTAAGCCCGTTGTAGACGGATTCTTGGCGAGTCGCACCGCCTTTTATGATTTCGATATCAGGTTGAAAGTTGAAAGTTGAAAGTTGAGAGTTATTTAACTTTCCACTTTCCACTTTCAACTTTCCACTATAAAAAATCTTTTCCAACTCCTCCATAATCGCCACATTTGCGCAGATGATAATTTTATCGACATTTGCGCCTAAGAAAGCATCAACGGTGTAGCGGATTACTTCTTTACCGTTAATCTTTTCCAATAGTTTATTTGTATTTCCGAAGCGTGATGAAGTTCCGCCCGCAGTGATTATCGCATTTATTCTCATATTTACCTCTTAAAATGGTTAAATAATTTATCATCTATGTCTGTATAAAATTCTTCGTCAATCTCCAGCCCTGTATCACCGTCAACAACTTCGCCGATTTCGGTTGCGCCGTCAATATGCAAATCTTTTGGAACAACTGCGACAAGTTCATAATCTTCTCCGCCAAACAAAACCGTATCCATATCGACATACGCATCATGCGGAATTTTTGAGGTGTCAATTTTTAATCTTACATTACTTGCTTTTGCAATCTGCATCAAAGCATCTTCAAGTCCGTCTGAAGTATCCGTCATAGCATAATCTTGTGTGCAATTTTGAGAAATTTGTCTTGAAAAATCTGTTCGTGCGACAGGCATGAGATGGGATTGGAGGAATTTTGATGTGGAAAGCTTAATATTATCAGGTAATAAGCTTATATCTTGTTGAAAGTTGAAAGTTGAAAATTGAAAGTTATTTAATTTTTCACTTTCCACTTTCAACTTTCCACTTAATATTTCCAGTCCTTTTGCACTGTTTCCGTGTTCACCTGAAACAATTATTTTATAACCGATTTTGGCATTACTTCTGGAAGATATTTTTCTTCCGATTGTTGAGCCTATTGCGGTTGCTGAGATATATAGTTTGTCCGAACCCGTAATATCTCCGCCAACAATTTTTACATCACCGCATGCGTCTTTTGCACCTTTATAAAATTCTTCAACAAACTTTTCGTCAATATAATCAGGTATGGAAAGTGAAATTGTCAAATATTTCGGTTTGGCTCCCGATGCGCATATATCACTGATGTTTACCATAACTGTTTTCCGGCCTAATTGATAAGCAGTTGTGTATGATAGTGAAAAATGCACCCCTTCCACAAGGCTGTCTTGTGAAACGACAATGTTTAAGTCTTTTAAATATGCGCAATCATCACCGATATATTCGGAATTCAGAATGTTTTTGATTATGTTTATGAGTTCTTTTTCTTTCATTAGGTATCAATATCGACTAAATTAATAAATTCTTGTACAAGAGCCAAATTCCATTTTTTGCCTGCATCTTTCTTTATAACTTCAACAGCTTGTCGTGGTGTTAATTCTGCCCTGTATGTTCTTGGCTCTATTAAAGCATAGTAAGCATCTACAATCAGTATAATTTGTGATGTCATAGGAATTTCTTCTTTTGCAATATGAGCGGGATAACCGCTTCCGTCCCAATTTTCATGATGGTGCTCAATAATGGGAATTATGTTTTGAATTTCACTTATAGGTTGTAAAATTTCTCTTGCGGCAATTATAGGGTGAGTTTTAATCTTTTCTCTTTCTTCTTCTGTTAACGGTGCAATTTTTTGCAACAACTCTTGAGGAAGCATGAGGTTTCCTATATCGTAAAGAAGCATTGCTATCCGTAAGTTGTCAATATCATCTTTCGGAAGATCAAAACGTTTGGCAAGACTGACTGCCAAAAGCACTTTAGATTTCATTACTCCGCTGTGATGCAGAGGATTGTACGTTTGAGTAAGCATGTCCGCAACAGAATACAAGGCTTCTTTGGGAATTTCCTGTTCGGGATTTTGCAGTCTGTTTTTTAATTCATTTGCAAGTTCAGGCTTAATAGGAATATTGTGCTTGGATAATATATCCGTGAATGTATTTATTGCAACTTCCTGCCAGCTTGTTTCAGATATCGGTTTGGCAAGTGTTACCTGATTTCTTCCGTTTCTTTTTGATTGATACATTGCCTGATCGGTCAGTTCCATAATGTCTTCAATATTGTCAGAATGCTCAAAGAATGTTGCCACTCCTATACTTGCCGTGACATGGTCTATTGTATCAAGTTTTTCATTTTCCAGAGCTTTTCTTATTCTTTCTGCAGCTATAAGTGCACCTGCCGAATCTACACCCGGCAGTATAACGTTAAATTCCTCTCCTCCCATTCTGGCAGCCGTATCAATTGATCTTGCATTTCGTTTTATAATATCCGCAACCGTTTTTATTGCCAAATCTCCGTAGGCATGTCCGTATTGGTCGTTTATTTGTTTAAGATGATCCAAGTCCAGTCCGATAACACTAAATACTTGTTTTTGACGTAATGCACGTGTAACTTCTTTCTTTAAATATTCCTCAAAATATCTTCTGTTATAAAGACCGGTTAAGGAATCGGTTACGGCCTGTGCTTTAACTTCTTCGAACAAACCTGCAATTGTAATAGCCATCTCAATTTGTTGTGCAAACATTGTTAAAAAATCCGTTTCGCCTGCCGTTAAATCTTTTCTGGAGGAAAACACATTAAACCAGCCGAAATGAGAATTCCTTGTATAAAGCGGAACATTTATAATTGATTTGCTGGGACTTCCGTTAACAACTTCCCGAATTATTTCATCAGAAACATCAGGAGCAACTGATTTTAATGTTTCTCCTATATCTAATGTTTGGGTTATTTCTCCTGTTCTTTCGGATTTTGCATATAAACTGTCTTGGGAATAAATCAGTTTTCTTGCCTGAAAAGGAATTTTAATTAACCTTTCAACCCGTTTAATGGAAACATCATTTGACTGAGCAAGTACAACCATAAATTTTTCGGAACCGTCATCACATTTTTTTATAATATTTGCATGAAGGTATCCCAGTTCTCCGGGAATACTGTTTACAATTGTTTCCAAAACACTTTGTAAAGGTCTTGCGGCATTCATCATATCCCAGATATGCTGTAATGTAAGCATTCTTTTGTTTGCAATATTAAGTTCGTTCGTGCGTTCTTCAATCTCTTTTTCAAGTTGTATGTTTCGCTCATAGATTTCAAGATAATCCTGCTTACCTGAATATATCGTGCTTTCTACCTCAGAAACTTTATTATATATATTTTTTAAATTTTTAAAGAAATCCATATTTTTTATTATACACTATGTTTTGAATTTTGTATTACTTTATTTACAATATTTATTATTTCTTCAGGTTTCGGATAATTTACGCATTGTTCAAAACCATCACCCGTTAAAGGGCATTTTCTTTTATGACAAGGCTGGCACTTAAGTTTGCCGTCAAGTGCAAAATATTTTTCATCATCTCCGAAAGGTCCGTACATTGTAGGAGGAGTACAGCAGAATATGGAAATAACGGCCGGTTTATTTGTTGCTCTTGCAAGGTGAGCACTTCCGGAATCAGGAGCTATAACAAGTGTTGCTCTTGAAAATATTTCTGCTAAATCTTTAAGATTAGTTTTTCCGGCAAGATTTATGTGTTCATCTGCTCCGATATATGAAAGCAAATCTTTATCGTTCTCCGTTCCCGTAAAGACAAGTGAACATTTGTCCTTAATGTTTTCAATAACTGTTTTCCAGTTATCTTTGTTCCAATGTTTAAGTTTCCATGTTGTTGCAGGTGAAATTATCACAAGAGGTTTTGAATTATCAAGATTGTTTAAGAGCTCATTAATTTTGGATACGGTTTCATTTGAAGATGGCGGAAGGGTAAATTTTATTTTATCTGTTTCTTTTAAATTTAAATATTCGGCATATCTCATGTGTTGTAAAACCGCATGTGTTGTATAATTGGGATTAGGTTTTGATGATATTTTTTCATTCCCTCCCAAATGGGAATATTCTGCGCCTGCCGAATAACATATTCTTCTTTTTGCACCGCAAAACCTTAACCATATCATGCTTTTAAACATCATTTGCGTATCAATTGCGATATCGTAACGTTCTTTTCTTAATTGATGCATTATTTTAAAGAATTCTATACAATTTTTCAGGGTAAATCCTGTTTTTTTCCATTTCTGTTTGGGCAGAAGTATGGCTTTATCAACTGCAGGATTGTTTTTTACAACATCATATCCTTTCTCGGAAACAAGCCAGCTTACTTCAAACCCGTTACTTTTTAAGACATTTGCAAGAGGAATATTAAAAATAACATCTCCCAGAGATGATAACCTTATTAAGAGAATTTTTTTCATGATGTTCTTTCCTCTAAAAAAGCAGCTCCTATTACACCTGAAAAATCGCCCAATTCGGCTTTTTTGAATTTAATTTTTTCTGCCGGAACAGGCAAAGATTTCATTTTGGCATTCTTTACGGTTCGCTGATAAAAATAATCAACGGCATCAATCAGACCTCCGCCAAGTATTACGAGTTCGGGATTAATAAAATTTATTATACTTGCAATTCCGCCTGATAAATAATCAGAAGCTTCATCTAAACACTGCATAACAAGTTCATCTTTATTTTCAACGGATTTTTGTATCATGCCGGATTTAATTGATTTTCCTTCTCCCAAAAAATCAGTTATGCAGGATTTTCGTCCTTTTTTCAATGCTCCTTCAATTCTTGTTTCTATGGCAGTACGTGATGCGTATGCTTCTAAACATCCGTGAGCCCCGCATGAGCATGGTCTGCCGTTTAAATCAACGATAATATGTCCGATTTCACCTGCCGTTCCTGTTGAACCGTATAATATTTTTCCGTTCTTAACTATTGCCGAGCCCACACCTGTTCCGACAAATATGCAAACAAAATCTTTACAGCCTTTGCCGGCACCGAACTTTTGTTCTCCGATTGCTGCAACTTCAACATCATTCCCTACATAAACAGGAATATTAAAATGCTTTTTAAAAATTTCTTTTATATTGTAATTATAACAGTCCAAATTAGGTGCTCCGAGTATAATGCCGTTAAGCCTATCAATCTGCCCCGCAGTACCGATACCTATCGAACTTATTTCGTTTAAATTTATATTTGTAATCTCAATAAGTTCTTCAATTCCTTCCGAAAGTTTTTTGGTTATATTTGTCGGTCCTTTTTCTTTCTTTGTTTTTTTCTTTACAAAATCAATAACCTTTCCGCTTGTTTTGTCAACAAGTGCTGCTAAAACTTTTGTCCCGCCAAGGTCAATTCCGATAGAATACTTTTTCATATTGAATTAAGTATATCTTAAATTTTTAAAATTTGCAAAATGTTTATTTATTTGTTATCATAATATGGAGAGGGGATATTATGAGATATTTGTATAAATTTTTTACGTTTATTGTTTGTTTATTAGTTTCGGCTCAATATGCATCTTCTGCTGAAGTTTGGGTGAATGATTCAAGAAAAATGTTTACTTCAAATTCGGCGATTATTTATGAAATAAATTTAAGAACATTCGGAGCTAAAGATACAAATAAAAACGGTATAATTGATTTTGATGAGGGAGAAGAAAGCGGAAATTTTTTGAATGCAATTTCACGTCTTGATGAATTAGCTCAAAAAGGTATTAATATGATACATGTTATGCCGATTACTCCCGTAGGAAAGACAAAAGCACTTGGTACTGCAGGTTCTTTGTATGCGGCATCAAGTTTTAATACGATAAATCCTCAGTTAGTCAGTAAGGATTCGTTGCTCAGTGCAAAGAAACAAGCTGAAAAATTCATTGATGAGGCGCATAAAAGAAATATCAGAGTTATTGTTGATTTACCGTCTTGCGGTTCTTATGATTTATATTTAAAACGTCCTGAACTTTTTTTGAAGGATAAAACAGGTCAGCCTGTAATTCCTTCTGATTGGACTGATGTGAGATTATTGAATTCCGGAACGGAAACAGCCGTAAATTCTGATGTGTATAATGTGTACAAAGAATTTGCGGATATGGTTATTTCACTTGGAGCTGACGGAATCAGGGCTGATGTTGCAACATTAAAACCGGCAAAATTTTGGAAAGATTTAATATCTTATTCCCGCAATAAAGATCCTCAGTTTTTATGGATTGCGGAAGCTTCGGAAGTCTGGACGGAACCTGTTAGTGATCAGGCTGTTTTCACACCTTATGATAAGTTGTTAAGTGCAGGTTTTGACGGATATTACGGCAGCTATTTTAAACTGAAGGATTTAAAAAACGGAAAAGATTTTATTAATTTAATACAAACTACAAATTTGAATTTAAGTAAATATGATGAGCAAAAAGCCGTAATCGGCAGTTTTGTTACCCATGATGAAATCAGCCCGATACTCATAAACGGTACGAATTTTTCTAAAATGATAGTATGGTTAAATGCGACTTTGCCGGTTAACTCTTATTATACGGACGGATTTGATACGGGTGATAACTATATTTACATGTGGGCTAATAAAGAAGCTCCGGTTACATACACTGATGATGACAGTTATTTTGTACACAGGGGCAAATTGGATATTTTCAATTTTTCAAAACAACCCGGCGGAAATGACACCAATTTATTGCAGTCATTTGTACTGTCCAATCTTTTGAAAAAACAGTTAATGAAATTGATAGATAACGGAAAATTTGTTCCGTTGAAATGTTCTAATCCTTCAGCCTTTGCTTATGCAATTGTATATAAAGGTCAAAGCCTTGTAGTCATAGGAAATTTGGATTTTCGTTCAAATATTGAAACTGATGTGTTTATTAAAAAATTTAAAGAGGATAATATCCTTATTCCTATAACTGCAGAAAGTATTTCTATTGCCCAAAAAGGTAAGTTATATGCACCTTTGAATGCAGGGGAAGTGCAAGTTTTCATTTTAAATGATTTGGAAGTTAGGTAAATTGCTTATATCTGAAACGTAAGGAATTTTCTTGGATTTGATATTATTTCCCTGCCTACGCTTGCTGTTCTGCCACAAAAATTCAGAGAGGAAGGGATTCGAACCCTCGGTGGAATTGCTCCCACACAACCTTTCCAAGATTGCACCTTAAACCGCTCGGACACCTCTCTTTGATTTATATTATTATCCTAACACAAACATTTAAATTTGTGCTAAAATTTTTTCATGAAAAAAAATGTCCGAAAACTCAATAAAGCTCTAAAAGGCGAAATCACAATCCCTTCAGATAAATCAATCTCTCACAGAGCGGTTATTTTTTCTTCGCTTGCCAAAGGTAAGAGCATCATAAAAAATTTTTCAAAAGGACAGGATCCGCTATCATCTCTTGAAATTTGCAAAATGTTGGGTGTTAATTATGAGTTTAAAAACGATAATTTAATAATAAATTCGTCAGGAAAACCAAAAGCACCCTCAAATGATTTGGATTGCGGAAATTCCGGCACAACTATGAGATTTATGTGCGGTCTTTTGGCAGGGCAAAATTTTGATTCAATATTAATTGGTGATGAAAGCCTTTCAAAACGACCTATGAAAAGAGTTATAGAGCCGCTTACACTTATGGGGGCAAAAATTGAATCGAATGATTTTAAATCACCATTAAAAATTTTTGGACAAAATCTTCATGCAATAGATTACACATCAAAACTTGCTTCTGCACAGGTTAAATCATGCATTCTTCTTGCAGGTATGAATTGTGAAGATCAGACAACTTTTACGGAACCTTATCTTTCGAGAAATCATACGGAATTAATGCTTAAATATATGGGGGCGGAGATTGAGGCAGCTAAGCAGCTAAGCAGCCATGCAGCTAAGGGTAGTGGAAAGTGGAAAATGGAAAGTGAAAAGTCAGATAACTTTCAATTTTCAACTTTCAACTTTCAACCTGCTAAAGGCTTATCCTTCCAATTTACCACAAAGATTTCCAAATCCACCCTTCACCCTAAAACTATTAAAATTCCGGGAGATATTTCTTCCGCAGCATTGTTTATTGTTGCAGGGTTAATTGTTCCAAATTCCGAAATTATATTAAAAAATGTCGGTTTAAATCCGACAAGGACGGGGATTTTAGATGTTGTTCAAAAAATGGGAGGTAATATTGAAATTCTTGATAAAAGGAATATTTCAGGCGAAGATGTCGGAGATATAAGAGTTTCTTATTCGGAATTAAAATCATGTACTGTTGAAGGTGAAATTATTCCCCGATTAATTGATGAATTACCTGTTATTGCCGTTCTTGCAACTCAGGCAAACGGAACAACAATTATTAAAGATGCACAGGATTTAAGAAACAAAGAAACCGACAGGATAAATGCAATTGTAACAGAACTGAAAAAACTCGGAGCGGATATAGAAGAAACACCTGACGGATTTATTATAAACGGAAAAACAAATTTAACAGGAGGGTGCGAAGTTGAAACCTATCACGATCACAGACTTGCCATGAGCCTTTATGTTGCAGGGTTAATCTGCAAAAACTCTATACAAATAAACGGTTTTGAGTGGGTTAATATTTCGTTCCCCGAATTTGAAGATTTATTTGAATTATGTAAAGATTAGCTTAATATTATCTTTTTTCAATTGTTTGTGATACAATATTATCAACAGATATAGGGGATTTAAGCATGAGTAATCAACAAAATATGTTTGCAGACGGAAAAATTGTTCCCGTCAATATTAGAGAAGAAATGAAACGTTCTTATATAGATTATGCAATGAGTGTAATCGTAGGACGTGCATTACCTGATGTTCGTGACGGTTTAAAACCTGTTCACAGACGTATTTTATATGCTATGAATGAGTTGGGTATGACACCCGACAAACCGTTCAAAAAATGTGCAAGAATTGTAGGTGAAGTTTTGGGTAAATATCACCCGCATGGCGATAGTTCCGTTTATGAAGCTTTGGTTCGTTTAGCACAGGATTTTAACACAAGGTATTTGGTTGTTGACGGGCATGGAAATTTTGGTTCCGTAGACGGTGACGGAGCAGCTGCTATGAGATACACGGAAGCCCGTATGCACAAGATTACTCAATCTATGCTTGCGGATATAGATTGCGAAACTGTTGAATTTGAACCGAACTTTGACGGTTCTTTACAGGAACCTTCTGTTTTGCCCGTAAGACTTCCAATGTTATTGTTAAACGGTTGTGCAGGTATTGCGGTAGGTATGGCAACAAATGTTCCGCCTCACAATTTGTCTGAAATCGTTGACGGTACGGTTGCATTAATTGATAATCCTAACATTACCGTAGCAGAACTTATGGAACATATAAAAGGACCTGATTTTCCGACTGCTGCAACTATTATCGGTTTAAACGATATTAAGCAGGCTTATGAAACAGGACGCGGTTCTATAAAAATGCAGGCTGTCGCAAACTTTGAAGAAATTGCAGGCGGTGCGGGCAGACAGGGCAGAACTGCAATTGTTGTAACTGAAATTCCTTATCAGGTTAATAAATCATTATTAATTGAAAAAATTGCAGAGCTTGTAAAAGAGCAGAGAA
This sequence comes from bacterium, assembly GCA_017633675.1. Classification (GTDB taxonomy): domain Bacteria; phylum Cyanobacteriota; class Vampirovibrionia; order Gastranaerophilales; family Gastranaerophilaceae; genus Stercorousia. Next base: position 20,695 of record JAGBOW010000108.1, read on the forward strand.
TAAACGGTATTTCCGATATCAGAGATGAATCCGACAGAGATGGTATGCGAATAGTTATTGAACTCAAAAGAGATGCTAAACCTGATGTTGTTAAAAATAATTTGTTTAAATATACGCAATTATCAACGACTTTCGGTGTAAACATGCTTGCACTCTGCGGGAAACAGCCGAGATTGATGAATTTATATGAAGTTTTGTCGGAATTTGTTGAACACAGGGTTGAAATCGTTACAAGAAGAACTATTTTCTTCCTCAAAAAAGCAAAAATCAGGGCGCATATTTTGGCAGGTTTGATTATTGCTTTGGGTTCAATTGATGAAGTTATAGAAATAATCAAAAAATCCAAAACAACTGATGATGCAAGAGTCGCTTTAATGAGCAGATTCGGACTTGATGCAGACCAGTCAAACGCTATTTTGGAAATGCAATTAAGACGTTTGACAGGTTTGGAACAGGATAAGGTTAAGGCTGAATATGACGAATTGATTAAAAAGATTGCCGAATACGAAGAAATTCTTGCAAGTCGTCAAAAGATTCTTAACATTATCAAAACCGAACTTCTTGAAGATAAAGCAAAATACGGTGATGAAAGAAAAACTCAAATCCTACCTGAGCAGGGTGAAGTTACAATCGAAGATTTGACACCAAACACTCCGATGGCTGTATTTATTACACATCAGGGATATTTAAAGAGAATTTCGCTTGATACATTTGAAAGACAAAACCGTGCGACAAGAGGTAAATCAGGCATAAAAACTAAAGAAGATGATGATATTCAGCATTTCTTCACTGCAATGATGCATGATAGAGTGTTGTTCTTCTCATCAAAGGGTACAGTATACAGTCTTAATGTTTATGACTTCCCCGAAGGCGGACGTCAATCAAAAGGTTTGCCGATAGTAAATGTTCTTCCGATAGATCAGGACGAAAGAATTACGGCAGTAGTTCCGGTTAGCCAGTTCTCACATGAACTCAATCTCATAATGCTTACTAAAAAAGGTTATATCAAGAGAATTGAACTTGATAACTTCTCAAATATCAGAAGAAACGGTATTATAGCAATCGGTTTGGAAGAAAATGACGAACTCTGCTGGGTAAAACTTGCGACAGCAAGAGATGAAATTATTATCGGTACATCTTGCGGTATGGCAATAAGATTCCCGATTGAGGATTTAAGACCATTGGGACGCTCCGCACGTGGTGTAACTTCAATGAAATTAAGAACAGGAGATGAAATTGTCGGTTGTGATATTGTTCCGAGGGATTATGATGCGGATTTATTGGTAGTAACTTCTGACGGTTTCGGAAAACGTACAAAATTATCCGAATTCAGAAGCCAAAACAGAGGCGGAATCGGTCTTATTGCAACGAAATTTAAAACAACAACATCAAAACTTGTTGCACTGACAATTGTTCAGGATTCTGATGATATTATGATGGTTACGGCAAACGGTGTTGTAACAAGACTGAATGCCGGTTCAATTTCCCGTCAGGGCAGACCTGCAACAGGTGTAAGGGCACAAAACCTTACGGATAATGATTCGGTTGTTTCGGTAAATAAAATTGTCAACCCTGATGAAGATGAACAGGTCAAAAAAGACGTTGAAAAAATGGATGCGGAAGATGAAATTTCCAATATTTCGCAAACAAGCCTTTTAGATAATAACGAACAATAAAAATAAATTATAAAATATAATAATTGCAAGATTTCGAAATACCGAAGGTCAATTTGGTCATTCGTATGAACATAAACAAACGGGTTAAATTTTCATTCAACCCGTTTTTAATATTATTTTGCACGGAGTGCTGATATGGTCTTTTCACCTTTCACTTCTCACATCTCACCTAATTACTACCTACACACAAGGCCCCGCCTTGATTGTCCTTATAGTAGACGTCCTCGCTGCCATTGTCAAAGTTCATGTACCACGCGTTGACAACAGAGTTCTTTGCGGACGACCAGAACCAGCCGGTAGTAGGAACTCCGGAAACTGTTCCTTTTGCATTGTAGATTGTTGTGAGTTCACTTCGGCTTGCAAGATGCATGCCTTCTAAACCTGCACATGCCTTCTTTGCACCTGCCCAGTAATCACTTGAATAACCAGATGGTGTTGGTTTGCAGTAATCATAATCAGCACTTGATGAATTACTGCTTCTGCAATCTACTGCACTATAGGTAGTAAGTTGTTTTACACATAAATTTCCTACCTCAAAATCACAAACCATGCCTTTGGCAAACTGGGCGACGTTAAAGCTTCTGATGTCATGCCATTTACCGTTTATGGTTTCACTATTCGGGCCTTTTCCTCCATTGACGTCCATTACAAAATCTATTGCACTTGTTACTGACGTTGTATACGGAAAATCTTTCAGTTTTCCGCCACCTACAGGTAATTGCGTTCTGCTTGCTCTGACTTCACTTCCGACATCAAGTGTGTTATCTCCGTTTTCATCATA
>JAGBOW010000109.1 GCA_017633675.1 bacterium
GAATAACTCTCAGTTCCTTTGTCAATATGAGTTATTTTAAAATATTTTTTTAATTGTGTCAAAAAATCTTTACATTCGGATGATGTAAGAAGCACACCACCATGGCAATAACCACTTCCTCCTATTGCCATCCAAACTTCCGTATCTGCAATAAATTCCACTCCGTCATCTGCCATCATCTTTTGAAATCCTTGATTAATGAGTGAGTAATTTTCTTTTAATGCACTAACCCAGGCATGCTTGTTATATTCCTTTATCAATGTCGGCAAAGTAATTGCTGCTACAACACCAATAATTCCAAGAGTTATCAAAACTTCCGCCAACGTAAAACCATGCTTTTTCATAATATTCTCCTTATATTAAACGATATTACAATAATATTAATTACATGATTAATATTATTTGTCAACTGATTAATAAAATACTGTAAAATAACAATTTGTTAAACTTTACCTATGATTAAAAATAAATTATCTGAAATGATGGGTATAAGAAGAATGAATATGGCAGAAACAGCACGCATTGCGGGTTTAAGTCATGTTGCAGTGTTTAAAATTTATCATGATAAAACAAAAACCATAGAATTAGAAACCATTAACAAATTGTGTTACGCACTCAATTGTCGAATACAGGATATTTTTGAATATATACCTGATTAATTTTATATTATTGAAGAAGCCAATCCAAAACATTTAATCTTTTTATTCCGTTATTATTTCCACTGCCGTAATCCAATGTTAACAGGTATTTTGGATAATTATCGTTTATTTCTTCCAATGATGTTAATTCTCTTTGCAATGTTTCGGGTTCCAGTGCGTTTAATGCAACCTGATAATACTCAATTTTGTCGCTTTTCTTTGCGATAAAATCTACTTCAATATTTTTTGCTTTTCTATCTTTACCGTTTCTGACATATTTTGTTATTGTTCCGACAGATACGCTATAACCACGTCTTAATAATTCTAAATAGACTATATTTTCTAAAATATGCCCAAAATCTCTATCGAAATTTCCTAATATAGCATTACGCAACCCTACGTCAGCAACATAATATTTAGAAGTGCTATCCAAATATTTTTTGCCTTTAATGTCGTATCTATTACATTTATAAAGCAAATAACTATCCATCAAACCTTGTAAATAAGTATTCAATGTCGGAACAGAAATATTTTCTCCGGAGTTTTTCAGACCCCTCTCAATCCCTCTTAATGAAGTTTCGTTCCCGATATTGTCAAATATGTATCTGATTACAGCATCTAATTTATTGGTGTTTGAAATTCCATATCTCTGAACAATATCTTTTTGAACAGTATTTAAATATACAGTATTATACAAATAATCATAGATTAAATCTGTATTAGATAAAAATTTCGTCGTTTGCGGAAAACCACTTTCTTTTATATATTTATAATAATTTTCTATTAAGTTATCAGATTTTTTCCCAAAATTCAATTCATTTAATGCATGACAATATTCTTTGAAAGAAAAAGGCTGCATTTTTATTTCTACATAACGTCCGCCAAAAAAGTTTGCCAAATCTCCTGAAAACATATATGCATTAGAACCTGTTAAATATAAATCAACATTTTCCTGCAATTTGAGAGTATTTGCCAATAATTGCCAATTATCCAGCAATTGAATTTCATCTAAAAATACATAGTTCATTTTGTCAGGAGCAAGATTTTCTAAAATATAATCAAGCAACTTATTATAATCGGTCAATTTTCCGTTAGTATACTCAAGCCCAATTTTTCTGGTTTGCAAAATATCTTCTAAATTTATATTTAAAATACAATTTTTATCGGTAATTTTATCTTTTAAGAGTTCATCCTGAAACAAAACAAATAATTTTGATTTTCCACAACGCCTTGCACCTGTAACTATCTTAACCAAATCGTTATGACCGAGCCAAGCTTTTAATTTATCTGTATATTGCTTTCTTTCAACTAATCTTTCATTTCTAGAAACCATATATAATATTATACTTTACAAAAACCTGTATGTCAAGATTTTGTAAAATGTATTTTACAAAAATTTAGCATACAATATTTCGTAAAATAAGAATTTCTAATTTAACATTTCGACACGCATGCGGAAATTGCATCCATTAGACGTTTTACGGGAACTATTTCAATATCAAACCCCTTCCGCCCTTCGGACACCTGAGAGGAAGGAAGATTATTTGCATAAGGTATAATTGCCTTTTTAAATCCTGATGTTACTGCTTCATTCAATCTCTTTTCTATATTTGAAACAGGGTGAATTTCGCCTGACAAACCTATTTCTCCGATAATAACCGTTTGAGGATCAACCACAACATCTCTTGCGCAAGTTGCAACCGCCAAAGCTATCCCTAAATCAGCAGCAGGTTCATCAACCTCAATTCCGCCCGTTATATTTACATAAACGTCTTGTTTGGAAAGATTTAACCCGACACGTTTTTCTAAAACCGCCAAAATCTGCAATACTCTCCCTGTATCAACACCATTTGTAACCCTTCTGGGGCTCGGGTAGGGTGTTGTGCCGACAAGCGCCTGAACTTCAACAAGTAAAGGCCTTGTACCCTCATTTGTAACGATAATTGCACTACCCGGAACAGCCACTTGCGAACGTTCATTTAAAAATAACTCATTCGGATTTGTTACACATTTCAAGCCTGTCTGAACCATTTCAAAAATCCCGACTTCGGACGTGTTTCCGAAACGGTTTTTCATGGAACGAAGCATTCTGTATGATTTATATTTATCTCCTTCAAAATAAATAACAGTATCAACCATATGTTCCAAGACTTTCGGCCCTGCTATATTTCCGTCTTTTGTAACGTGCCCTATTACAAGTGTTGTGATATTTTTAGATTTAGCAATCTGCATCAAAATATTACAACATTCCCTGATTTGAGAAACACTTCCTGCAGTGCTCTGAACATTCTGAGAATAAATTGCCTGAATACTGTCTATCACAATCATATCGGGCATAACCTCTTCTATCTGAGATTTTATGCTTTCAAGTGAAGTTTGAGGGTAAACGTAGAGATTATCGGAATTTATGCCTAATCTGTCTGCACGGAGTTTTAGCTGGCTTGCGCTTTCTTCTGCTGAAACGTACAAAACTTTTTTATCGTTTTTACAAAGTTCTCCGCTTGTTTGAAGTAGAATTGTGGATTTCCCAATTCCGGGATCGCCCGCAATCAAGACCAATGACCCTTGAACAAGTCCACCGCCTAAAATCCTGTCAAATTCCGAAATATTTGTCGAAATTCTGACTTCTTCTCCGATATGAATATCTTTCAACAGTTCGGGTTTATCCTTGTTAATAAATTCATCCTGCGGTTTTTGAGCAGTCGGAGTAAATTGAGTTTCCTCAACTAAACTGCCCCAAGCACCACATTCGGGACATTTACCCAAATATCCCGCAGTTTCATATCCGCAATTCTCACAAACCCATTTTGATTTTACTTTTGCCATTTTTTCTCCATATTTTTTAATAAAACACTTGAAAAATTGTACCTATAGTGTTATACTATAAACGTAGGGAGGGTATCCTCCGGAGATACCCTGTCTCAGACCCTACAAGAATAATAATACAATTTTAAGAGCTGCTATCACTGCAATGATTGCAGCTTTTATTATTTGCCTTATTCTCATATTATCACCTCCTTTCTAACACCTTGTCTCAGAAGAAATTTGTCGTGCGTTTAGGAGGCTTAGGTCGCCCTACGAGTATTATATTATCACAAAGTTATTTTTTTGCAGTTTGGTTATAAGCAATTACATCATCAATCCGCATTGCAAAGTACGGTTGTTTTTTATATTTTTCCTGCAAAAACAGATAAAACGTATCGTTAAAATAGAAATATCTTGGTTCAATAATACGTCCCGGCATAGCTGATTTCATGGTTACAATAACCGCTTCCGATTTCAGTTTTACACCTTCGTTATCCATACTGAAATCAACGGTTTCCAATGCTTTATCAATCATTAAATCCGTACCGATAATGTGTCTTCCGCAAACTTCATCAAACAATTTTTCCTGATAGAGTTTTATAAAGGGTGCTTTAAAATAATCTCCGTCCCCAAACCATTTTCTTCCCTCATATTTTTCGGTTTTTGCAGTCATATCCGAATAAATTTTATCAAAAGTCTTATCATCATTCGTTCTGTAGAGATAAACCGCATCATTCCCCTGAGTATGCAGTTTTACTGCAAAATCATTCTTGGAATTGTAAAACAATACTCCGATATTTTCTGCCAAAACATCTTTGTTTTCGGGTTTTATCCCAAAATAATCTACTTTTGTGTCAATATAACCGAATTTTTCAGGTTCAAGTTTGTCGAATGCATGCAAAAATTTGAAATCTTTTTTCAGCATTGCATAAATCACGTATTTAGACGGCGCGGGCGACCAGTCAATTGAACTTATTATATCGCTTGTTTCGTTAAATTTTTCTTTTATACCTTTTTTTATTTCATCACGAAGGGTGAATGATGCTTTTCCCCACTTTTTGTAATAAGAATTTTCGGATAAATCAGATGCTTTAAATTCTTGCCTGTTTAAGCCTTTTACAATATCGGGAGTTCCTCCCGCAAATTCTACATCACCCTTAACAAGTTCGTCCATCAAATCGTTCCAGACAAGCTGGAATGTTCCTACCCAAATACGGTTGTTGTAAACAGATTCGGACGACATCAAAGGAAGAATCTCAAGCCCGCTTTTATTCACGGGTTCAGATTTTTTTTGAATCGTACACCCGCAAGTTAAAATTATTAACATAAATAAAACTAATATTTTCTTCATAAACACCCTCCTAAGCTATTTTATCATAAAATTTTTCTTATCAAATAAGTACACAAGCAAACACGTATTATAACAAGAATTACAGCTTCTTCAGCGCCAAAAGTCCTGCACCTATCATGCCTGAATAGTTTCCTGCTGATGCTTTCAAAACTTTGAAAGGTGTTGTTACGATTTGTTTATTAGCTTCATTTTCCAGATATTCTATATCGACAAATTCCGCCATAGAACCCGACAAAACAATACAATCAGGATCAAAAATGTTTGCCAGACCGATAATTCCCTCTAATATGTCGTTTTGCCAAGAGGAGAAGATTGTTTGAGCTATATTGGGCGATAAAGCATTATCAAGTTGAAAGTTGAAAGTTGAAAGTTGAAAGTTTTCTAATTTTCCACTTTCCACTTTCCACTTTCCACTATAAATCGGCTTGCCTTCCTGCCCTCCTGCCCTCTTGCCCTCTATTACATCATACGTCGTAATATCGGGGTTTCCCGAAATTTCTTCCGCAGTCTTTTTTAGGCCTGTACCTGATGCGTATGCCTCAAAACAATCCCATGCCCCGCAGGTACATTTTCTGTGTTTGTCGGTACGCATCTTAAAATGCATTTCGCCTGCGGCACCGTTTTTACCCTTATAAAGTTTGTTATCAAGAATTATTCCGCCACCGACACCCGTTCCGAGAGTAAGCATAACAGAATACGGCATACCTTTTGAAGAACCGATTATGTGTTCTGCCCAAGCGGCGCAATTTGCATCATTTTCAACAAAAACAGGTTTGTTAGACAAACTCTTAAAATCCATCGACGGATATTCTTTTGCTATATTCCCTGTAGAACCTAAAATTCCGTCATTTGTGTTATTTACGGCTCCGCAAGTTGCAAAAGCTATCACATCAACTTCATCTTCGTGTTTTTGTATAATTTCTTCGAACAAAGATTTTATTTCGGGAAAAGTTTTCGGGGTGGAATGTTTTTCGATTTCCCCTATAATTTCTCCTTTTTCATTAACTATTGTGTTATAAATTTTTGTCCCGCCGACATCTATTGATAGTGCTGTTCTCATTGTTTTATCCTTATTGTTTTAGTTATTTGTAGATCGGATTTACTAATCCGACATTTTAATTCTGATGTCGGCATAGTAATACCGACCTACTTACTTGTTTAATGTGAAAAGTGAAAAGTGAGAAGTGAAAAGTCGTTTACGCTCGTTTCACTCGAAAATAATTTTGCACGAAGTGCCGATAAGGTCTTTTCACATTTCACTTCTCACTTTTCACTAAAATTTTATCCCTTCCTGCATACAAACCTCCTCGTTATCAACTGCGGTCTTGAGATTGCCGAACCGATTACGACACAGTGTGCCCCTATATCAAATGCCCTGTCAACTTCTTCGGGCTCCCAAATTCGCCCTTCCAATACAACAGGTAATTTAGTATTTTTGACCAGTTGTTCCAAAAGTTCAAAATCAGGCTTATCCCCTTTGTTTTGAGAAAATTGAGTGTATCCTGATAATGTTGTTGAGAGTATATCTGCTCCTAATTCTTCTGCATTTTGGGCTTCTTCAAGAGTTGAAATATCCGCCATTGATACTTTTTTGTGGATTTTTATATATTTTATAATATCAATA
>JAGBOW010000110.1 GCA_017633675.1 bacterium
TATATATGTTAGAAAATAATACATCAAAATATTTATTTTGATGTGTTTTTTTTATTAAACGATAAGGTCTTATCGCCCTATCGCCTTATAGTCCTATCGCCATTTAAAATGATAAAAACCCTCCGTCACTTCGTGCCACCTCCCTTAAAAGGGAGGCTTTTAGCATATATATTTACATTAAAAGACTATTCCTCTCCCCCTCTAAACTTCTAATATAAGGTCTTATCGCCCTATAGCCCTATCGTCCTATCGCCATTTAAAACCGCCAGACTAAAGCAACTATTTACGTTAAAATTATATTTACAATTCAGATAAAGATAATTGATTTTTACAGAATTATTGATATAATCTAGTTAGTGAATAAGTATATTCACCGGCAAAGTGTCTCACTTAATTCACTGTCAATACAAAGGAGTAAGGAATGTTAGAAAAATTAGAAAAGTTTCAAATTACTATTTTATCGATAGTTTTGGCGTTAGGACTTATCAGTGCGGTAAATTTGGCAACAAAAAATATCTCAAATGACAAAATTTCCGTAACAGGTTCGGCATATAAAATTGTTCAATCCGATTCGGCAAGGTTGGAATTTCAGATTATAACAAGACAACCAAACAGACAGCAGGCATACAATACCGTAAAAGCTCAGTTGCCTGTTGTAAAAAAATATCTGGAAGATAAAGGTTTCAAAGATATCGAAATCATGGCATCAAATGGTTATAATACTTACAGATATGCACCAAATGGGAACATGACAAATGATATTGCATACTATAATCTCTCTCAGACGGTAATTGTAAAATCAAATGATGTTCAAAAAATCAAAGAACTTTCAACAGAAATCGAAAGTCTTTTAGATCAGGGTATTGATGTTGAAATTATTACTACCGAATATTACTATTCTAAACTTGGTGATTTAAAAGTTGAATTATTAAAAGATGCAACAACTGATGCGAAAGAAAGGGCAAATGCAATGTTAAAGGCTACTCACAATCAGCCCGGAAAAATTCAGTCGGTTAATATGGGTGTATTCCAAATTACCCCTGTAGATTCTACAAATGTTTCCGACATGGGTATAAATGATACGACTACAATTGAAAAGAAGGTTACAGCGGTTGCAAATGTTGTATTCCGTATAAAATAAAATCCCTTCACCGCTTCGCAGTTCCCCTCCCTTTGTCAAGGGAGACAAGGTTTAAAAAAATATAAGGAGAAAAAATTATGAAAAAATTTATTTTACTGGCATTTATTTGTTCGACATTACCGGCATTCTCTGACGGATTGCCTGATATTCCGATATCAACAACTTCACCAATGAATGAATTCCAGACAATGCAATATCATAAATTTGAATATGAACAAGAAAAAAATTATGAAAAGGAACAAAGCTTTTTTGATAAAAGCAAACAAAAATTTCAAGATTTGAATGAAAATATTAAAAATGTATTCACCAGAAACAGAACAGATTCCAAAATTATAGAAGAAAACGGACAGTTTAAAATTAAATACGATACTATGGAGAATTAATAATGAGAAAAATTTTAGCAGTATTGTTTATGTTTTCGTCACTTCCCGCATTTTCTTTTGATGCATTACCAAATATTCCGGCATCAGCTCTTTCACCAATGCATGATATGCAAACTATGGAAGAACAAAAATTCAGATTTCAGCAGTTGGATTATTACAATGATGTTCAAACCGAAAAGAAAAAATTTGAAAAACGTAACAAAACTCCGGAACAAAAAACTCAGGAAGTAAAAGAGCAAATTCAGCGGGCTGTTGATAAAAAATATGAAAGCATGGGACAATCTCAATTTATTCAGGAAAACGGTCAATTGAGAATTAAATACGGAAATTAGTCCCTGTTATACAGATGTCGATAAAGATGGCGCAATGGTTATAAATTGTCTTATCAAATCTCTGTCCCAGAGTTTACCTGCGCCTTCTTTTAATATTTCGCATGCTTTTTCTACGCTCATTCCTTTTCTGTAAGGTCTGTCGGAAATCAGTGCGTGATAAGTATCTGCAACCGCAATAATTCTTGCCGCAAGCGGGATTTGATTGCCTTTGAGCTTTTCCGGATAACCGGAACCGTCAATATGTTCGTGATGATATTTGACCATAGGAATAAGTTCTCTCAATGCTTCATTTGGTGCAAGAACTTTTTCTGCACCGATTACGGGGTGCTGTTTCATAATTTCCCACTCGTCATTTGATAATCTGTCAGGTTTTTTCAGGACATTTTCGGGTATGCCTATTTTCCCGACATCATGCAATAATGCTCCAAGTGTAATCTTTTGAACTTCATCTTCAGGAAGATTAACAGCTCTTGCAAGAGCTTCGGAATATCTTGAAACAGATGTTGAATGCCCCTTTGTATAAGGGTCTTTTGCATCAATAGCACCGGCAAGAGAATTTGCAAGCTCCATTAAGTGATTTTGGGAAATAATTTTTTCATTATTGAATTTATGAACAAGTTCTTCCTCAAAATCAATTCCGAGTTGGGCATGGCGTTTTGCAATAACTTCGGCAAAAGAATTAAGAGCATCATCAGCCCAGAAGTTATAGTCCGAAGAACTTATAATTGCGGACATTCCTTCCTTATAGCCTTTTGCCTGCGAAATATACATAGCCTGTTCCGCTAAAATCAATAATTTTTCCTGATCTCTGCTTGCTTCCGGGAATGTTGTTATGCCGACAGAAACCTTTACCGGCCCGACATCATCAACAAAGCAACAGGATAAGCAATACGTAATATATTCAGCCAAATATTTTGCATCAGCAGTATTTGTATCCGGTAAAATTATTGCAATTTCGTCCCCGCCATATCTGCCGGCTTTGTCCGTACTTCTTATGTTTTGTTTGATTTTTTCCGCCAAAAGTTTAATAACTTCATCACCTTTAGCATGCCCGAGTTCTCTGTTAATTTTTGAAATGTTATTAACATCAAGCATGATAATTGAAAGAGGTGTTTCGTTTTTATCGGCACGTTTCAGTTCCGCAGTCAAAACTTCCTGAAAACCTCTGTGAGTGTAAAGCCCTGTTAAAGTATCGGTATTAGTGTATTTGTTTGCCTGTTCAAGCAATTCCATGTTTTGGATAAACAAAGCACAGTAATTTGCAATAAACAAGAATAATCCGTGCTGTTCTTCGATATTATTTTTGCCGATAATCATTACTCCCTGACAGCCGTTTACACAGTTTAAAGGAAGTATCATTGATGCGCAATCCTGAAGATACGGAATATTTAAAAATTTGTTATCTTCAAGATAAATCGGTCTGCGTGTTGAAAAAGCTCTTATGACGGGGTTTGTTTCATCAGATAAAAAAACTTTTGTTGTGTATGTGTTTCCGAAAGAACTGAACAATTTTAAATTTATACATTTTGATTTTTCATGATAAATACCAAAAGCCGTATAAATATTGTTTAATTTTTCCGAAAATACTTCATGCATTGCATTGAATAAATCCGCTGATGTAGTTTTTTCAGGTAAAACCTTATTAAGGCTGTATACAAAATCCGAATAATCCACAACTTTTTTTGTGTTGGCATTCATGTAGCCGGAATACATTCTGTTTGATGTTTTATTAGTGTTAAAATTGTTTATTTTGGCAACAATGTCTGATGTATCGTTTGTAATCGGATTTGAAATTTTATTATTTTTAGGTTCTTCTTTTGGCTTATTTTTAACTGAGGGAACAGAAACTTTCGGGGTATTTTTTTTCAGCTCATTTAACTGTTTCGACATAGGGTTAGAAACAGTTGATTTACCTGTTTTTTCTGTTTTTTTTGTATTTGTTTTAATATCTTTCAACACTACACCTGCTTATGATATAAAACCAATGAAGTTGATTTTTTGCCTGAAAATTTTACGTACTTTACAATACTTAAAATTATTTTATAAACAATTTTATATAAACGCAATACGTCTTTTAGACGGAAATTTTCAACATAAAACCTACTACGCTTATAGTATAACTCTTGTGCTTGTTTTTTTCCAGTGTTAAATTATTTTTGTTTACAGAATGTAATACTTTAACTTTGTATACCTTTCAAATACCATGTTTTTGCTTCGGTAATTTTTACATTAACAAATTGTCCGGTTAAATCCATATCACTTTCGATATGAACAGTCTTAAAATTCCTTGTTTTACCGGTGTTTATCATTTTGCCTTTGTGTTCGTAGAAATTTTCAATTAAAACTTCCATTTCATGTCCGACATATTTTTTGTTTGATTTAAGACAATTTTCTTGAATTTTTTTATTTAATCTTTGGAAACGTTCATCTTTCACATCTTCGGGGATAAATTTGTCAACCCATTTTGCAGCAACGGTTTTTTCTCTGGGAGAATATGCTGCGACATTACAGTAATCCAGTTCAAATTCGTCAATCGCAGTCAAAGTTTCTCTGAACTGTTCTTCCGTTTCTCCCGGAAAACCTGCAATAAAATCACTTGTAATCGTTACGTCAGGCACCATATCACGTATTTTTCGGACAATTTTAGCATATTCTTCTCTTGTGTATCTTCTGTTCATTGCTTTTAGAACGGGAGTACTTCCGGATTGCATGGGGATATGAAAATATTCGCAAACCTTATCTGATTCAACAGCGGTCTTTATTAATTCGTCTGTAATATCAGTCGGATAAGAAGTTACGAAACGAATTCTGAAATTCCCCTCTAAAGCATTCAAATCTCTCAGTAACTGTGCAAGCCTGTAGTTTTTATCTTTGAAATCTTTTCCGTAGCTGTCAACATTCTGCCCTAACAGAGTAATTTCTTTATAGCCTGATAAGAGAGCATCTTTTGCTTCTTTTATAATAAGTTCTGGCTGACGGGAGCGTTCTCTACCTCTAGTGTAAGGAACGATACAATAGGTGCAGAAGTTATTACAGCCTTCCGTTATCGGAATCCACGCATTTACCCCTTTTACACGTTCAATTTCATAATTTTTTGCCAAATCATCTTCGGTTTTGTTTGTTTCCGCACATTCGCAGACCTTTTCACCATTATTAATTCGTTTAATAATTTCAGGGAGAGCATAAATTTTGTGAGTACCTAAGACAAAATCCACATAAGGTGCACGTTTAAAAATTTCTTCCGCCTTTTGCTGGGCAACACAGCCGCAAAAACCGATTTTTATATTTTTTTTAAGTTCTTTTTTCCATTTTCCCCAAGTACCGACGGCACTAAAAGATTTATCTTCGGATAATTGTCTTATAGAACAAGTGTTAACCATTAAAAGATCTGCTTCTTCGGGAATTTTAGTTTCCTCATAATCGAAGTGGGAGAGCATTCCAAGCATTCTTTCCGTATCCGATTTATTCATCTGACAGCCCATTGTGTCTATGTATACTTTTTTCATCAGGGTTTCCTCTAACAATATTAAAATCTAAATTTGAGTTAAAATGTTGAATGGTTGAAAAGTTATTAATGTCTTAGTTGTAAAAACTTTTCAATTTTGAAACTATTCAACCTTTAAACAAACTACCACAAACACACTTCCTTTTATATATTAAGAATTGTAAAGCACATAAAGTCGCTATACATCTGTATTTTATAAAATTTAGAATTATTACATTGAATAATTTAGCAATTTTTTAAAACGAAATTTTTTTATTAAAGTACGGGGAATCACTTAAATCATTAAAAAAGGTTATAAACGGTGATAGATATAAAGTCTATCAACCGTTTATAGAACCTGACAAAAAGGGAAAAAACGCATGTGGCGTTTGGTATAAATAATGCGAGGAAAGCAGAAAGGGGAAAATTATGGTTACTTACGCACTTCAACAAATGGACGGCAGACAAAGAGGAATTTTGAGAAATTCACAAGGACAATTTGTTTCAAGAGGGGAATGGCTTGAAACAACGAGAAATGAAATCTCTGAACACATGAAAAAATTTGAACATTACAAAAAATTTGTCGGAGAAAATCCGGATTTAAAAGTCTTAATGGATTTGGAAAAAGCACAAATTGAGGCAAAACGGGCTGAAATCAGGCTTGTATATCACAGTAAAGAAGGTATAAATGCCCGAGTTAAAGCTTATGAAGAAGCCATGAGAAAACAAGGCATGAAAGGTAAAGAGCTAAAAGCTCAGGTTGAAAAATATCGAGAAAGCCTGAAAGAAGAACGTCATAAATATTTTGAACAATTAAAAGGCAAAAACAATGCAAAAAATATTGCAGAAGCTGGAAAGAAATCGGCAAAACCCGGCTTCTTCAAAAGTATCGGAAACTTTTTCAAAAGTATCGGACGAGCAATAAAAGGTAATCCAAAAACTGCAACAGGTATTGCAACTGCCGTTGTAGTAGGCGCAGGTGCTCTTGCATTGGCAAACAGTTGCGAAAATAAAACACAACTACCGCCTGCAAGTTCAACTCCAACGGATTCGACAACATTTGTTCCGCCGACAGAAGAAGAAATTGTTGAGGAACAGCCAACAGAAGAAAAAGTTGTGGCAGAAGAAACCGCAGATGATGTCGATAAGCCAAAATCGGCAGATCTTCAACCGGGCGATACCGTAAAACTTCCTGACGGAACAATTCATATCGTACAAGACAGAGAAACTGTTTGGAGTATCGGCAGAGATTATTTAGCACAGAAAAATAAAGATAAAAAAGGTTATGAGCCGAGTAACAAGGAACTTTGTCAGCAACGTGATGAATTGATGAAAATAAACAAACTAGAATATGATAACACAAGAAAAAAGAAAGATTATTACGTAAATATTTATCCGAACGATACGATAAAAGTGTCAAATTAAAATAAGTAAGACCGCATAAGCGGTCTTATTTTTTTTATAATTCTCCAACTAAGTCATTTAAAATTCGATAGGTTCTTTCTAAAGCTTCATGGTCATTTTTTATTGAATTAATAAGAAAGTTAATCCCTTTAATCAATTCTTCATCTGATTTAACAGAATCATTTGAGAAAAGAGTCTGGGTCGTAATATCCATCTTCTTTAGAAATCTTTCAAGCGTTTCTGGTTTTGGGAAACTGTTGCCCAATTCAATGTTGCTAAGGTTTCTTGAAGATATATCCATAATCTCAGCAAGCTGTTCCTGAGTTAAACCTTTTTGTTTTCTTATTCGCTTAATTCTTTGACCCATTTCCTGTTTTAAGTTCATAACCTTAGATGCTATATATCCTTTTCGCCAATAAATACATCGTACTAATTCATATTATATTATTTTTTGATGCTTAAAATGTCGTTGTAATTCTATGTTTTATAAAAATTAGAACTACTACATTGTACAAGTATATACTTTCCATAAATACCATAAATCTTTATAAACTTGATTTTAAAGCAACTTGATGATATTGTGTTAAAAGAATGAGGTTATTATGGGATTAGGCAGAAAAAATATATTATCATTTTTACAAGAGAGAACAGAAAAATATGCGGACAAAGTCGCCTTAGGCATGAAAAATCAGTACGGCTGGAAAGAATTAACATACTCAGGTTTAGGGGTGCTATCCAGAAAATTAGGCGCATATTTGATTAATGATTTAAAAATTGAAAAAGGCGAAAGACTAGCTATTTTATCGGAATCGAAACCTGAATTCGGAGCTTGTGTATTTGCATCAATTATCGCTGGCACAATAAGCGTTCCTTTAGATATAAAATTAACAAAATATGAACTCAAATCAATACTTTCAGACTGCTTGCCGTCTGTAATTCTTGTTTCCAGAAAATATGTCGAAATGGCAAGATATTTGAAAGAAGAAATTTCTACACTTCATACAATTCTTGTTATTGATGAACCGTATTTCGGTATGGAAGAAACAAGTATTTATCAGCTTCCGGATATATATCAGGCAAAATGGAGAATAAGAAGAACAAACGATACTGCCTTGATTATTTACACATCAGGCACAACAGGTAAACCCAAAGGTGTTATGACAACTTTCGGCAACATGCTCACTCAAATGTACGATTTAGATTATTCTTTGAATAAGATTATGCCTTTTAGAAACATTAATCTGCTTTCAATTTTGCCGATGAACCATTTGTTTGAAATGACTGTAGGTTTTTCAACATTCATGCAGTTCGGATGTTCAATTTTTTACACACCCAGCCTGAAACCTAACGATATTTTGAGCATAATGAGAGAGAAACATATTCAGTTTATGATTGTTGTTCCTGCATTTTTGAAACTTTTAAAAACTACAACGGAAAATGAAATTAAATCTCGTGATCAGTTTGCTCAATTGAGATTTAAAATCAAGTATGCTTTAGCAAAATTTGTTCCGTCATACAGATTAAAAAGGTTAATGTTCAGAAATTACCACAAAAAATTCGGCGGAAAATTTGTCGGTTGTATTTCAGGCGGTGCGCCTTTGGATTTGAATGTCGGTGAATTTTTTGAAAGAATAGGTATAAAAGTTTATCAGGGCTACGGCTTAACGGAAACAAGCCCGGTTGTATCGATTAATGTAGACAGACGCGGTGATTTGGCATCTGTAGGCAGTGCATTAAAAAGCTATGAGGCAAAAGTTGATCAGGAAACAGGTGAACTTCTTGTCAAAGGGCCTTCTGTTATGAAAGGTTATCATAATCAGCCTGAGCTGACTGCTGAAGTAATCGACAAAGACGGATTTTTCCACACAGGCGATATTGCACAAATAAAAAATGGCGGACATATTTATATTACGGGAAGAATTAAAAACATGATTGTTCTTTCTGGCGGGAAAAAAGTATTCCCCGAAGAAGTTGAAGCTGTATTAGAGGCAAGTCCCTTATTTGCTGAAGTTTGCGTGTTCGGACTTGTAAGAACTTCAGGTTCTAAAGACGGTACGGAAGAAATTGCTGTAATGATAGTTCCGAAACCCGAAATTATCGACAAATATTCTGATGAGGAACTTGAAAAAGTCGTCAGAGCAGAGGCAAAACAGCTTGCAACTCACCTGACAGCATACAAACGTCCGGTAAGCATAATCGTAAGTAAAGAACCTTTGCCGAGAACTGCAACCAAAAAAGTTAAACGTAAAGAAGTTAAAGAATTGGCTTTAAACAAATAATTAAAAAGTTTATATATTTGCATTTTTATTTTACGTGTAAAGTTTTGTAAATTTTATATTACAAAAATAGCACATTTTTACATTTAGGCATTTTTATGCGAACATAAAAGTGTGAAAGGGAAAATTATATGTCTGACAGCATGACAATCGGACCTGCAATGCAAGTTGGCGGAAATGTCGTTGAAATGAGAATTGATGGTAAAATTCAGGTTACAAATCAAAAAGGTAAAATTAAAACTTTAACTCAAGATGAATTTAAAAAGCAAACAATCAAGAACGCTGATAAAATTCAAGCTGGCGAAGATTTTGAATATAAAAAAGACCACAAAGGCTTGAAAATCGCAGGAGCTGCAGTTGGTACAGTTGCAGTTTCATTGGGTATAATTTACCGCAAAGAAATCGGTAAATATTTGAAAAACTTCTCTTTCAAAAAATTCTGGCAAGATATAAAAAATTTATTTAAATCAAATAAAAATAAAGATGCAAAAGCTCCAGTAACTGATTTCAAAAAATATAACGTTTATAACGGAGAAAGAACTTCAAATGCAGTATCTCCGGATATAAATGCAAGACTTGTTGATAAAGAAACGCAAAGAGTTAAAAATAATGCTATTGTGGGAATGACATATGACGCAGAGGTTAGACAAGCTCAGCATTTTATGGATGTAGATGCAAAACATGACCGTGTTGAAAGTGAATTGAAACAATTGTTTGACAATTTAAAAGAATCAGATTTTACAACAAGACACGGTGGTGAATATTCCAGATTCTTTGACCATGAGAACAAACCGGCTGATTGGTATTTAAGATAAACTATTTTATGCAAAAAAATCACCTCATCAAGAGGTGATTTTTTTACGGCCGTATGATATTATTTCCTTGTGTTCAAAATAAATATCCCCGAAAATAACATAAATTATTCCCGCTTTGAAAAAAATCTTGTCAAAGGTGTTTTGTTTGCCGTTACGGGGTTGACCTCTCTTTTAAGGCTTTTGCTTATTAAACAGATTAAAAAGATTACAAATAAAAAAGTTCTCTTTATAACCTCAACAGAACAAAATGCACTTAAATACCAAAACGATTTATCTGAAGGTTTTGGTGAAAATGCCGAAATTCTGCCGTTTCAAGACATTTCTATGTATGAAACGGTATCGCCTAACTTGTATGATTACGCAGAGCAGGTGAGGATTTTGAGGGAAAAACCGGATATTGTTATTGCTCCCTGCAAAGTTCTCCTTGAAAAATTTCCTGCGAATGAATTTTATGACAAAAATTCGGTTGAACTAAAAATCGGAGATGAGATTGACCTGAAAGAAATCGCTCAAAAGTTTGTGGATTTAGGTTTTAAACGCTCTACAATGGTTAGCGATATTGGGGAATTTAGTATCAGGGGAGATATAATTGATTATTTTTCACTCGACAAGCACCCTGTCAGGATTGAACTCTGGGGAGATGAAATTGTTGATATCAGGTATTTCAATAACGAAACTCAAAAATCTATCGAAAAACTAAAATCTGCAAAAATTATGCCGTTGTATAAGTTTTTGTTTGATGAAAAATTTTTAAAAATATTAAAGATAGAGGGTGAGGAAGGTTATTTTGAAGGCATAGAAGTTTATCAAAATTATTTTAATGGCAAATTGGTCAGTGTTTTGGATTATTTTGACGATTACATTCTTGTGTTTGATGAAACTTCGGAAATTTATTCAAAATATGAATTTGTTGACAAGGAATTTGAAGAACAACTTCAGGAAAATCTTAAACTTGAACTGCATAAAGAATTAAAAGGCAGAAACCATATTCCGTTTGAGGAATTTATTAAAAAAATTGCCGGTTTTGTAAAAATAGGTTTTAACAATTTTATTGACAGTGAAACTGATGAAATAATCGAATTTAATTCCCAGCCTGTTCCGAATTTTGGGGCAAAACTGGATAATATTGCGGAATTTATTGTTGCAAACTCTTTAACAAAAATTATTATTTCCACCGATTATCCGGATCGTGTAAAAGAAATCCTTGCAGAGCGTGAGATTTTTGATGTTGAATATAACGAAAGTATTTCTTCTGCCGGTGCAATTTTAGAGGATTTTAATACAATTATTTTAACAGACAGGGAACTTTTTAATAAGCGTTCAAAAGAGATTACATCATCAAAACGCTCATATTACAAGGAAAAACCCGAATATATCGAAAGCATTAACGACATTAAAGAGGGTGAATACGTTGTTCATAGCGTTCATGGTGTCGGAATTTATACAGGACTTTCGAAACAGGAAATTGACGGACAGTTAAAAGATTATCTGACTATTGAATATGCAGGAAAAGATAAGCTTCACATTCCTGCGGAACAAATTAACCTTTTGGTGCGTTACAGAGGTTCGGGAACCGTAAAACCAAAGCTTTCCAAAATGGGCGGAAAAGATTGGGATAATACAAAAACCCGTGTTAAAAAAGAAGTTGAACAAGTCGCCTATGATCTTTTGAGGCTTTATGCCAAACGAAAAATGCAGAAAGGTATTCGGTTTCTTCCGGACACTAACTGGCAGGTTGAAATGGAAGAAGCATTTGAATACACCGAAACTCCCGATCAGATGAAAGCAATTAATGATGTCAAATCCGATATGGAAAGTGATTATCCTATGGACAGATTGATTTGCGGTGATGTCGGGTTTGGGAAAACAGAAGTTGCAATGAGGGGAATTTTTAAAGCGGTAACATCAGGGAAACAGGTTGCAGTCGTTGTTCCGACAACTATTCTTGCCTTTCAGCACTATCAGACGATTACGGAAAGATTTAAGCCGTTCGGGGTTCGTGTTGAACTTTTATCTCGTTTTCGCTCACAAAAAGAACAGAAAGAAACACTAAAACACCTTGCAACGGGAGAATGTGATGTTGTAGTCGGAACGCACAGGCTTTTGCAGGACGGAATTGTCTTTAAAGACTTGGGTTTGCTGGTAATTGATGAGGAGCACAGGTTCGGTGTAAGACACAAAGAAAAACTTAAACAACTACGTGAAAATATTGATATTATTACAATGTCTGCAACACCGATTCCCAGAACTTTGTATATGTCGTTATCGGGAATAAAGGATATGTCGATAATCAACACTCCGCCTAAAAACAGACTGCCTATAAGAACTTATGTCGGTGAATGGAACGAAAATATGGTTAAAAATGCCATTATTCACGAACTTGACAGGGAAGGGCAGGTTTTCTACCTCTATAATCGTGTTGAAACAATAGAAGAATTCAGAATGCAGTTGCAACAATTAGTTCCGAATGCAAGAATAGCCGTCGGGCATGGTCAGATGGACGAAAAAGTTTTGGAAAATGTCATTATTGATTTTGCAAACCATGAATATGACATACTTTTAGCTACGACAATTATCGAAAACGGTATAGATATCCCGAATGCAAACACCATGATTATCCATAATGCCGATAAATTCGGGCTTGCTCAATTGTATCAATTAAGAGGACGTGTGGGACGTTCGCAAAGGCAGGCATACTGCTATTGTTTCTATACAAAATCAAAAGAAATTACCCCCGAAGCTGTTCAAAGGTTAAAGGCAATAAAAGAATTTACGACACTCGGAAGCGGTTATCAGATTGCAATGAGAGATGTTGCAATAAGAGGGGTAGGAAACATCTTAGGGACAAAACAGCACGGACACATGGTAAATGTCGGGTTTGATACTTATTGTCAGCTTTTGGAAGAAACCGTTCAGGAGCTTCAAGGTCAATCGGTTGAAAAAAGTGAACCCGCAATTGTGGATATCAATGTAACTGCATTTATTCCTGATGAATGGGTTGGTTCAAAAGAACAAAAAATGATTGAATATAAACGTCTGGCTGATGTAAAAACGGATGTTGAATTGGATTATATAACAGAGGAGTGGAAAGACAGGTTTGCACGTCCTCCCGAAAGTGTTCAAAATCTGATAAAATTAATAAAAATAAGACTTTGTGCAACTGATGTAAAAGTTTCATTAATCAGAGAAACTCAGGAAAATATAAGAATTTATACACCTTATACACAACCCGAATGGAAAGTTATACAAAAAACTCTGCCTTCGGAAATTTTAAGAAAAATAAAGTTTACAATTGCGCCAAACTCTTGTACAGACGGGAATTCTATACTTTTATTAAATCATTCTTATATGAATTTTGATGAAATATTTAACATTTTAACAGATTTGTTTTATTATATACGTAAAGTAATTGATGAGTATAAAAAATAAGGAGACATTATGAGAGGAAAAAAATTACTTGCAACTTTGGCATTATCGACAGTATTATTCGCAGGTTGCGGTTTAAAATCGGGGGATACAATTATTACCGTAAACGATAAAAAAATTACTCAGGCGCAGTTTGACAAAATGTTTGATGAACAGGCATCGGGCGGTATTGCAAAAGCATTGGGTATAAACGTAAAAGACGGTAAAAATACTTTTATGTACCTTTTAATTAAGGAAAGAGTTGTTAATGAACTTATTATAAAAGCATTATTGGAAGATGAAATAGAAAAAAGAGGAATTGAAGTTACAAACAGTGATGTGGAAAATGCAATTAAAGATATAATTGATAAACTGGGTTCTAAAGAACAACTTGATGCGGTTTTGAAACAAAA
This sequence comes from bacterium, assembly GCA_017633675.1. Lineage (GTDB taxonomy): Bacteria > Cyanobacteriota > Vampirovibrionia > Gastranaerophilales > Gastranaerophilaceae > Stercorousia. Next base: position 13,654 of record JAGBOW010000110.1, read on the forward strand.
TGCGATTTCTAACAGTCAATTTAAAAATGATTTAAAAGAAGAAATTAAGATGAAAAAATTATCGGAACAATTGGGCTCTGCAAAAGTTACCGATGCGGATACAAAGAAATTTTATAACGATAATATCGATAAATTTAAACATCCGGCAAGAGTTCGTGCTTCTCATATCTTAATTTCCGCTAATCCTGAAGAAATTAAAGAAATTATAAAATCAGATAAGGCTAATGAATCTTTAGACGATAAAGCTATTGATGAAAAAGTTAATACGGAAATAAAAGCAAAAGAAACAAAAGCAAATCAACTTTTAAAAGAAGCAAAAAAAGATGTTAAACAGTTTGCAAAATTGGCAAAAGAAAATTCGGAAGATACAACAACAGCCGTAAAAGGCGGTGACTTAGGATTTTTCACCGATAAAGAAATGGTTCCGGAATTTTCAAAGGCTGCATTTGCCGGAAAACCAAACACCGTATACGATAAAGTTGTAAAAACTCAATACGGATATCACATTATTTTGGTTACGGACAGGGCTGCCGCAGGAACAGAACCTTATGAAAAAGTTAAAAATGATATTAAGGCTTATTTAGAAACTCAAAAACAACTTGAAGCTATTGATAAATTAGTTGATTCTTTAAAGAAAAATGCTGATATCAAGTATATAAAATCGGATTACAATCCTGAGCAAATCCAAAAAGATGTTCAGCAAACTGTCAAAGAGCAAACCGAAAAAGATAAAAAAGAAATCGAAAAGGCTAAAAAAGAAAAGAAATCTAAATAGAAATTTAAGTATAAATAAAACAAGACGACCATTCGGTCGTCTTGTTTTATGTTTATAATTATGAATCGTACATAATATTATCCGATTATTAAATTTTGTAAAGATAGGAATCCCCTTATTTCACAGGTATTTAAGCTATATGTATATATTTATTATATCAAAAATAGCACTTTTTTATATGAAATTGTTTTTATATAAATATAGGACAAAATAATAGAGAAAAGGAGAATATATGGCGCGAGTACTTATTTCCATGCCTGAAGATTTTTTGTCAAAAATTGATCAGGTAGCTGATGATGAAAAAAGATCAAGGAGTGAATTAATCAGGGAAGCCTTGAGAACGTACATTTACAAACAAAAAGTTCGGCAATCAACAACATCAGCAAGAAATGCAGAAATTTTGGAATCACTGTTAGAATAGACCGCACAAGCGGTCTTTTTTTTGTGTTAAAATCGGTAGATATTTCAATCAATTCTTATTTTTTAAAAGATTTATAAA